>CANEWU010000049.1 GCA_947442825.1 Synechococcaceae cyanobacterium | reverse complement strand
GAGTTCAATTCAATTTACCCAATTAACCGTTGAACAAGTTTCCAACACAGTGCCCGGTCCGTTGCCCCTTGCCGGTGCTGCTATTGCCTTGAGCTGGTCACGGAAGCTGCGCCATCGCGTCTCCAGCCGCTGATCGCCGCCGCTCCATCGCCGGACCGATCCTCGCGCTCAGGGCCGCTCCGCCAGGGGGATCCGCTCGGCGCGGAGCGCCTCAACCAGGCGCAGGAGCAGTTCGCGGCCCACGGGGCCCTGGCGCCCGGCGCGGGTCACCAGCGCCAGCGCCACCTCCAGCCCCTGGGGGGAGACTTCGCGCACCCCCAATAGCTGGGGGCCCTCCAGGAGGTCGGCACGCCAGGCGGGATCGTCGGCGAACTGGGCAGCCGCCTGCTCAAGGGTGGCCAGGGCATGGCGCAGGTCGCCATCGCCATGGGCCAGGGTGAGGCGCAGGTCGCAGCCGGAGCGCAACTTGGTGGCATTGATCACACGCCGGCACTGGTTATTGGGGATCACCATCACCCGCTGATCAGCGCCGCGCAGCACGGTGCTGAGCAACGCCACATCCACCACATCGCCCGTGAGATCGCCGATGGACACGTGATCGCCAATGGCGTAGCGGTCTTCGAGGAGCACCGTGAGGCCGGAGGCGAAATCGCGCAGGATGTCCTGGAAAACCAGGGTGAGGGCTCCGATCAGGGCGCCGCTGGCCAGCAGGGCGTGACTGGAGAGATCGCTCACCCCGGGGATCTCGAGCAGCATCCAGAGCCCCACCAGCACGATGCAGCCCAGGGACACCAACCGTCGAGACGCGCGCCGCAGGCTGCGATAGCGCTGATCGAAGCGCAGGCGACTCTCTGGCGAAAGCCGGGGACTGCTGCGCCACTGACGCAGCAGAATCCCCACCACGATATTGAGAAACTGCGCCAACAACCAGCCCACCAACAATTTGGTGAGGATCCCGAAAGGTTGGACCAGCAGATCGATCGCCAAGGGAATCTGGCCGGGAATGGCTAGCACGAACACCCCGGCCATCAGCGGCGCCAATAACACCGCCGCCGCAAGCAGGCCGCGGCTGAGCAGATGCAGCCCAGCGAGCGTGAGCGGGCGCCGCCAGCGATCGCCGGGCTGCGCCTCGTCCGTGGCCGCGGCGAGGCGCTCCTCCAGCCGCTCGACGCGGCGGCGCACCCCACGCCAGAGGAGCAGTCCGCCCACAAGCAGCCCCACAAGGGCCAATTGCAGCAAGGCCAGGATGCGCAGGCGCTGGCTGAGCACCGCCGGTTCCAACAGGTGGCGGGCCAGTCGCAGGCGGTGCTGCAGCAGCGCCTGCCAACGCTGGGCGAGCCGATCGGCGCTGGTGCCGTTGAGGCGCGCATCGTCGTCGGTGACGCTGAGCAACGGCTACGGCAAATCCCGGCCCGGAACCCGCGCGCGCAGCACCGGCGGGCCGTCGCCATCTGTGGCCACCTCCACCGTCAGGGCCTCAGGCTCTCCCAGCAGGCCCAGCTGATTGCTGTCGCAGGCGAGCTCGCGCTGGTTGGGGTAGGGCGCGAAGGCCTCCACGATCCACTCACCCATCGATTCGGAGCCGGTGCAGACCTGCTGGCTCCGGTAAAGCTGCTCGAGGTTCCCCTCGATCACCTGCGCCCGCTGGCGAGCCGTGGGGCCACCGGAGTCGGAGACCACGCGCGAGGCCACGGTGAGCACCGGAATGCCAAGGATGCGCACCTTGGCGCGGTGGAAGCTGCCGCTATCGGGCACCTCGCTGGCGGCCTTGGGACGGGGCGCGCTGGCCTGGGGCAGGGGGGCGATGGGTGCCGTAACGGCTATCGCGGCGCGACTCACCGGGTCCGCCGCCAGCGGGGCGAGCACGAGCAGCACCGCCAGAAGCGCGGGGAGGAGCCGGGCGGCGGCGCGCGCTGGACGGGGCGGGGATGTCATGGGGGACAGGGGGCCGCTGGCCTCGGCGACAGGGGCGACCATGGGGTGGCCTGAGGCGCCAATGCGATCCGATCAAGGGATTGCAGCCGACTCTGCGCCTCCGCCACCGCCTTCGGGCAGTGGACCGCCGCGAAGCGACGGAACATGCCCCGCTGCACCTTGTTGCCCCAACAATGCAGCAGATGGACGGGTTGGCCCCGGGCATCGCGGGGGGATGTGTTGTAGCTGGCAGGCAAGACAGCCACCTGAATGCGGCTGCTGGCGATCGCCCGCACCAGGGCCAATTGATCCTGGCGAGCGAAGCGGCGCCACTCCTGATGCCAGTGGTGGAAAAGGGTTTCCGTTGGCTCGCCAGCACGCCACAGCATCAGGCCACTGTTGAACTGTTGGGCATCCCCACCGATGGCCTCCAGGGTGCAGGCCTTCTCCGTGGGATCGACGTGATCACACAGACTTACCAGCGATTTGATATCCGGCACCAGGCCGATCGGACGCTGCTCAAGAAACTGCCAGAGCGGGCCCAAGGGTTGCCTTGTGAGCATATCGGCATCCACGTAGAGACTCTCGCGGTAGGGGCTGAGCGAGGCCAACCTGGTTTTGATCCAGCGGGAGGAGAACGCTTCAGCGCCAGCAGGCAGGTCGGGCCGCACCAGGCGAAGGCTGATTCCGGTTCCCCGCAGATCCACCCCTTGCCACTGGGGGCAATCAGACAGCAAGGTGATCGGTAAGCAGGGCTCATGCTGACGCAGGGTCAGGGCCGAAATCAAGGCTGCTTCCAGATACAAAAAGCTACCTGTCGCACAAAACAGAGCCCCGCGATCAGCGTCCATTGTTGATCCGTGGCTGGCACGTAGTGGTTGAAGGGAGCACGGCGAACGCAGGATGGAATGGCCAGGCTTCCAGCGTAGCCGCGCCGAGCTTATCGAAGATCCACAGGAGGCATGGGCTGCGCTGCTGGTTTTGCGCAGGGAGTGTCCCATCAACGTGATCGGCAAGAGCCGCACCAGGGCTCCCGCCGCAGGAGCAACACCGCGGAGAGCACCTCCTGGGATCACAGACGCCGCCGCGATGCCGCCGCGATACCGCCGCATCATCCCCACTGTCCAGCGGCGTGACGCGCAGCGCCGGCCATCCGGCCTACCAAATCACGAACGGCCTCCATACGAGCCTGCCAGCCAGCCTGTTAAGCCATCAAGAAATCAATAACATCCGCGCTGCCGCGAATGGATGCCAGGCACGTTTCACCTGCCAGGGGATCCGCATCAATTGTTGACATCGTCAACGTGAATTGCCTCGATGGCCATAACCTCATCACTGACCTCTCGGCAATTGCCACAAAACAGGCCAAATGACCCTCTTCACAGACTCTCGATCATTCGAGTAGGCAAGAGCCCTTCCAAGCTGAGTGGTGCTGCGATAAGCACGCGCGTCAATCACGATGCGCAAGCAGCCCGAAGGCGGGCCTGGCCCTATAGTTCAGCCGCTGCCGCCGAGAACAACATCAGCTACCTCCATCAACCATGGATGTCCGCTTAAATGAGCCGCTAATCCCGATTCCAGATAAAAACCCTAGCCGCCAAAGCCCGCGAAGGCGCAATGCTTCAATGCCTAGCAAGCGCGCTCAGACCGTCGAAAACCAACCACAAGCCAATCAATGACACCCACCAGGCCATCACACCACTTGCATTACGGGACAACGATGCCTCCAGCTTTACGAGCACAGGCGAGACATGAACGTGCAGCACAAGCCGCGCCGCCAGCAGCAGTAGCGCTGGCGTGATCATCAACAAACAATAGCCAAGAAGCACCACGATGCGCCCCATCAGCGATAACTCCGATGCGGTCAACAAACCGATCGCGGCTAGATAAGGGATCATCGAAGCAGCCTCAATACCGGCCGCCGTCAACGCGAATACGATGATCGCACCGACGGGAGCCGACGCATCGGTCGCATAACCCCGCATGCGCATTAAGAGACTCGGCCCGTTTCGTGCCAGTTTTTCCGCGCGACGAGCAACGCGACGCTCCTTGCCCGCTCTCGTCCAAGGCTGCATTCGACCACCAAGAATGATCAGACCAATGCCGACGATCAGTTGAGCGATCCTTAGCAGTTGGGCGTTTCCTGTCTCCCGCAAGGCATCGAGAAGCATCGATGCTCCTAGTAGTAGAGCAATCCCCAAGAGCAGATAGAACGCAGCTACGGTGGCAAGGAACAAAACCATCCTCCCCGGGCGCGGACGATCGGGTACCGACATCAACCACAGGGGGATGAGCAACGTACCAAAACTAGTGCTATCGATCAGTGCCAGCAGAGCAAGCGGAGCGAGCAGTTCGATGTTCATTGATGGTAGTTATCCAAAGATTCTGCGAGCGCCTGAGCCACCCTCCCCCCATGGGCGACGAAAGCAGAAAACTAGTCGCATGACCGCAAAAGCCCTTCCCTGAAATGCAGCGGAATTCGACATGTTGGAGCCGCGAGGGGCCTGCAGCAGCTGGGTCTTGGCCTCGGCCATGCCCCCTCACCCCAACACCCCCAGCAGCTCCTCCTTCGCCGCCGCCAACGCCCCATCCAGCGCCGCGCCATCGCGACCACCGGCCTGGGCCAGGTTCGGGCGACCGCCGCCACCGCCGCCGCAGGCTTTGGCGACGCCGCCAAGGAAGGCGCCGGCTTTGGGGCCCTTGGCGATGACCGCCGGGCCGAAAGCCGCCACCAGCACCACCTTCCCCCGGTCGGCGGGGTCTGGAAGGCCGCCGAGCAGCACCGCGGCGCCTTCGCCGAGTTGGTCGGCCAGGCCCTGGGCGGCGCTTTGCAGGCCGGCGCCCTCCACTCCATCGAGGCGGGCCACCAGCACCTGGAAGGGCTCAGCGCCCACCGCCTCCGCCTGGGCCACCAGCGCCGCCGCCTTCGCCACCGCCAGCTCGCTGCGGGCCGCCGCCAACGCCTTGCCGGTGGCCTTGAGTTCCTCCTGCAGGGCGCTGACCCGCTCCACGATCTCGGCCGGCTGGGCCTTGAAGCGATCGCCCAGTTCGCGCACCACCTTCTCCCGCTCGCCGATCCAGGCCAACACCGCCGGGCCCGCCACCGCCTCGATGCGGCGGATGCCGGCCGCCACGCCGCTCTCTCCCACGATCTTGAAGAGGCCGATCTCGGCGGTGTTGGCCACATGGGTGCCGCCGCACAGCTCCATCGACACCCCGGGCACATCCACCACCCGCACCCGATCGCCGTACTTCTCACCAAACATCGCCACCGCGCCCGCAGCACGGGCGCGCTCGATCTCCATCTCCTGCACCTCCAGCGCATGGGCATCGGCGATCCAGCCGTTGATCAGCGCCTCGATCCGCTCCAGCTCCGCCCCGTTCACCGGCCTGGGGCAATGGAAATCAAAGCGGAGCCGCTCGAAATTCACCAATGAGCCGGCCTGGGCGATCGACGGATCCACCACCTGCTTGAGCGCCGCCTGCAGCAGGTGCGTGGCGGTGTGGTGCGCCTGGGCGCGGCGTCGGCAGGCCCGGTCCACCCGCGCCGTGACCACATCCCCCACCCGCAGCTGGCCCCGCTCGATGCGGCCGCTGTGCACAAACACGCTGCGATTGCGGCTCACCGCCTCGATCACCGCGATCAATCCCTCGCCCTCCGCGCCATCGCCGCTCAAGGTGCCGTGGTCGCCCACCTGGCCGCCCCCTTCGCCATAAAACGGCGTGACATCCAACAGCACCTGCACCGCATCGCCCGCCC
Organism: Synechococcaceae cyanobacterium; assembly: GCA_947442825.1. GTDB lineage: Bacteria > Cyanobacteriota > Cyanobacteriia > PCC-6307 > Cyanobiaceae > Cyanobium. Next base: position 10,347 of record CANEWU010000049.1, on the reverse strand, counting down.
CGGCCCGCTCCGCCGGCTCGCCGTTCACCACCAGCGCCAGCACGCAGCTTGGGTGCTCCAGCTCCTCATAGCCCCGGAAGGCGGTGGGCTCCACCGCGCCCGCCAGCTGCTCGATCGCGTCCTGCAGCGTCAGATCCACGCTCACCGCCGCGGCCTTCGCCCGCTGCCGCTGCGCCTCCATCGCCACCTCAAAGCCCGCCAGATCCACCGTGAGGCCGTGCTCCTCGGCGATCTCCTCGGTGAGCTCCAGCGGGAATCCGTAGGTGTCGTACAGCTCAAAGGCCTGGGCGCCGCTGATCTGCGCCGGCTGGGCCGCCAGCACCTCCGCCAGCAACTTCTCGCCCCGCTCCAGCGTTTCCAGGAAGCGTGCTTCCTCCCGCTCCAGCTCCGCCAGAATCGCCGCCCTTCGCTCCACCAGCAGCGGGAACACCTCCCCCATCAGGGCGATCGCCGCCTGGCCCATCTCGATCAGGAACGGCTGCTCAATACCCAGCAGCCGCCCGTGGCGCACCACCCGCCGCAGCAGCCGCCGCAGGATGTAGCCGCGCCCCAGGTTGCTGGCGCCCACCCCATCGCCGATCAGCTGCACCACGGCGCGGCTGTGGTCGCCGATCACCTTCAGCGAGGTTTGGCGTTTGCCATCGAGTTGCCCATACTCCAGGCCCGCCAGGGAGGCCGCCGTTTCGATCAGCGGGAAAATCAGATCGGTTTCGTAGTTGTTCGCCACCCCCTGCAGGATCTGGGCCATCCGCTCCAGGCCCAGGCCGGTGTCGATGTTGCGGTTCGCCAGCGGTGTGAGCGTACCTTCCGCATCGCGGTTGTACTGCATGAACACGAGGTTGTAGAACTCGATGAAACGGCTGTCGTCCTCCAGATCGATTCCCTCATCGCCGAGCTCGGGCTTGAAGTCGAAGTAGATCTCCGAGCAGGGTCCGCAGGGGCCGGTGGGGCCCGAGGCCCAGAAGTTGTCGGCCTCATCCATGCGCACGATCCGCTTCGGGTTCACACCCACCTCATCGCGCCAGATCGCCGCCGCTTCATCATCTTCCCGGAACACGCTCACCACAAGCTGCTGCGGCTCCAGGCCAAACACCTCCGTGCTCAGCTGCCACGCCCAGGCGATCGCCTCGCGCTTGAAATAATCACCAAACGAGAAATTACCCAACATCTCGAAGAAGGTGTGATGGCGCGCCGTGCGGCCCACGTTCTCGATGTCGTTGGTGCGGATGCACTTCTGGCTGCTCGTTGCCCGCGGCGCCGGCCGTGGCGATTGCCCCAGGAACACCGGCTTGAACGGCAGCATGCCCGCGATCGTCAGCAGCACCGTCGGGTCGTCCGGCACCAGCGAGGCGCTGGCCATGCGCTGGTGGCCCCGCTCCTCGTAAAAGCGCAGGAAGGCCTCGCGGATCTCCGCGCCGGAGCGGGGGCGGCGGCCGGAAGCGGGGGCGGGCGCTGCGGTCATGGCGGGGGGCGGGACGGATCGGCCGGGGCGTAAGGCCCATGTTCCCACCGCGGGCCCATGACCGGCGATGATCAGCCCGCGATGGCCCCCCTGCGCGCTTCCTTGCCCACCGCCGCGTCCAACGCCTCCTCCAGCGCCCCCGCCCGCAGTGCCGCCGAGCACCGCGGCAGCCTGCGGCTGCGCTCCCTCAGCTGGGCCGTGCTGGCCGGCGCCGCCGCCGGTGCCCTGGCCCTGCTGGCCCTGCCCGGTGGCCTGGAAGCGGCCCTGCGCGCCGGCGCCGCCGGCTTCTTCTATGGCCTCCTCGCCTTCCACCTGCAGCGCGTCGACCCCGATGACAGCCACCTGCAGGCGGGCCTGGTGGGGGCGGTCTGCGGCCTGCGCAGCCTCGCCGGTCCCCTGCCCCTGCCGCCCCTGCCGGCGCCCCCCTGGTCAGCCCTCGAACCCCTGGGGGTGGCCGAATTCCTGCGAACCGCGATGATGGAAGCCCTGGGCGGTTGGCTGCCGCTCTGGCTGCCCCTGATCGGCAGCGCCCTGGCGCTGCACGGTGCCCTCCGCCTGCTGCCCGCCCTGCGGCCATGAGCCTGCTGCACGCCACCTGGCTGTTCCCGCCCCAGGGCTCCGGCGGACGCCTATTGCTCTGGGCCGACACCTGGCGCGTGGCCGCTCCGGTGGCGCCCGAAACCGAGGTCAGCGACCACCCCCTCGCCCTCAGCCAGGACGACCTGGCCGCCTGGCTCGACGACCACGACCTCTGGAGCGAGGCCCTGCGCCCCGCCTTCGCCACCCTCACCCTGCCCAGCCGCCGCCAGGCCGCCCGCGGCCGCAAGCGCAGCGAGGGGGGCGAGGGCGAGTGGAGCGGCTTGCCGCTCCAGGCTGGTGAACCCATCCCCAAGGAGCTCCTCTGGTGGCCCTGGCGCGTGGAGGGCTGGGCCCTGGAGCCCGGCGCCGCCGCCGAATGGCTGAGCGGCCTGCCCCTGGCCGAAGGCCGCCCCGACCTGGCCGATGAAGTGCGCTGGTGGACCCACCTGCAGCGCTGGGCCCTCAGCCTGATCGCCCGCGGCCGCTGGTTGCCGCTGGTGGAGGAGGGCCGCGCCTGCTGGCAGCCCCTGATCAACCGCGAAGGCGACCGGCGCCGGCTGGAGGAGATGGCAACCCGCCTGCCCCAGGCCGCCTGCTGCGCCATGGCCGATGGGGCGATGGCCTGCCGCCGGCCGGGCAGCGGCCGCCTGCGGGTGGCCAGCCTGCTGGAGGCGCTGCTCGATGGCCAGATGCGTGTCGGTCACAGCCCCGATCCCGCCGACCTCGATCCGCTGCTCACCGCCTGGGACAAGGCCCTGGCCAAGGGTGACGGCCGCCTCAAGCTCGACGCCGAGGAGAGCGAGCGGCTCGAGATCGCCACCCACCACTGGCGCGAAGCGGTGACCGGCCGGGTGGCGCCGGCGCGGGCCTGCCTGGAGCTGTTCACACCGCCGGAGGCGGAGGAGCTCTGGGAGCTGCGCTTCTCGCTCCAGGCCGAGGCCGATCCCAGCCTGCGGCTGCCCGCCGGCTCCGTCTGGGCCCGCGGCGACAACCCGCTGCAGCTCGGCGAGGTGGAGGTGGACCAACCGGGCGAGCTGCTGCTGGAGGGGATGGGGCGGGCGTTGCAGGTGTTCCCGCCGATCGAGCGCGGCCTCGATGCCTCCGCCCCGGAAACGATGCAGCTCACGCCGGCGGAGGCCTTCGTGCTGGTGCGCACCGCCGCCGCCCAGCTGCGCGATGTGGGGGTGGGGGTGCTGCTGCCCGCCAGCCTCAGCGGCGGCCTCGCCAGCCGCCTCGGCCTGGCGATCACCGCAGAGCTGCCAACCCGCTCCCGCGGCTTCAGCCTGGGCGAGAGCCTGGAGTGGAGCTGGGAGCTGATGATCGGCGGCGTCACCCTCAGCCTGCGGGATCTGGAGCGGCTCCAGGCCAAACGCAGCCCCCTGGTGCAGCACAAAGGCGCCTGGATCGAGCTCCGCCCCGCCGACCTCCGCAACGCCGAGCGCTTCTGCGCCGCCGATCCGGGCCTCAGCCTCGACGACGCCCTCCGCCTCACCGCCAGCGACGGCGAAACCCTGATGCGCCTGCCGGTGCATCGCTTCACCGCCGGTCCGCGGCTGCAGGCGGTGCTGGAGCAATACCACCAGCAGAAGGCCCCCGATCCGTTGCCGGCACCGGAGGGATTCGCCGGCCAGTTGCGGCCCTACCAGGAGCGGGGCCTGGGCTGGCTGGCCTTCCTGTACCGCTTCGACCAGGGCGCCTGCCTGGCCGACGACATGGGCCTGGGCAAGACGATCCAGCTGCTGGCCTTCCTGCAGCACCTCAAGGCCGAAGAGGAGCTGCGCCGCCCCGTGCTGCTGGTGGCCCCCACCTCGGTGCTCACCAACTGGAAGCGGGAGGCGGCCGGCTTCACGCCCGAGCTCCACGTGCGCGAGCACTACGGGCCGCGCCGGCCCTCCACCCCCGCCGCCCTGGCCAAGGCGCTGGCGGAGGTGGATCTGGTGCTCACCAGCTACGGGCTGCTGCAGCGCGATTCCGAACTGCTCGACACGATCGACTGGCAGGGGATGGTGATCGATGAAGCGCAGGCGATCAAAAACCCCTCGGCCAAACAGAGCCAGGCCGCCCGCGACCTGGGCCGGCCCGGCAAGAACGCCCGCTTCCGCATCGCCCTCACCGGCACACCCGTGGAGAACCGGGTGAGCGAGTTGTGGGCGCTCATGGATTTCCTCAACCCCAAGGTGCTCGGCGACGAACCCTTCTTCCGCCAGCGCTACCGGGTGCCGATCGAGCGCTACGGCGACATGAGCTCCCTGCGCGATCTCAAGGCCCGGGTGGGCCCCTTCATCCTGCGCCGCCTGAAAACCGACAAGGCAATCATCTCCGACCTGCCGGAGAAGGTGGAGCTGCTGGAGTGGGTGGGGTTGGCGCCGGAGCAGGTGAAGCTCTACCGCCACACCGTCGACGAAAGCCTCGATGCCATCGCCCGCGCGCCGCTGGGCAAGAAGCACGGCCAGGTGCTGGCGCTGCTCACCAAGCTCAAGCAGATCTGCAACCACCCCGCCCTGGCCCTCAAGGAAGACGTGGTGGACACAGGCTTCGCCGCCCGCTCCGCCAAGGTGCAACGGCTGGAGGAGATCCTCGAGGAGGTGATCGAGGCGGGCGACCGGGCACTGCTGTTCACCCAGTTTGCGGAATGGGGCCACCTGCTCAAGGCCTACCTGCAGCAGCGCTGGCGGCGTGAGGTGCCCTTCCTGCATGGCGGCACCACCAAGAGCGAGCGGCAGGCGATGGTGGATCGCTTCCAGGACGATCCGCGCGGCCCGCAGCTGTTCCTGCTCTCGCTCAAGGCGGGCGGTGTGGGCCTGAACCTCACCCGCGCCAGCCATGTGTTCCACATCGATCGCTGGTGGAATCCGGCGGTGGAAAACCAGGCCACCGACCGCGCTTACCGCATCGGCCAGACCAACCGGGTGCTGGTGCACAAGTTCATCACCAGCGGCTCAGTGGAAGAGAAGATCGATCGCATGATTCGCGAAAAATCGAGGCTGGCGGAGGAGATCATCGGCAGCGGCGAGGAGTGGCTGGGGGGCCTGGATGTGGGCAAGCTGCGCGATTTGGTTTCGCTGAGCGGCGACGACTGAGGCGCCACTGGACGGGCCGGACCTGGGCAGCAGCAGATCGGACCGCGGCGGACCTAGCCAGAGCGCTGGCGGACCGGGCCGACCGATAGAAAGTAAACACATAACGAACAAATAAAGGCCGGATAAATACAGCAGGTTTCGCTCTTATTGCCTTGCCGTTTGCCATCAAGATAGGCAATAGTTGGAGGCGGCCGCATGGCAATTCATCGCCCTGCGCCCCCCAGCACTTCCCATGACCGCTCCCCGCAGCCCCATCCGCCGCGCCATTGCCCCGTGCCTGGGGGCGGTGGCGGCCTGCCTTGGCGCTATGGCGGCAGCGGCGCCCGCGGAGGCGGCACCCTCCTATCGCGGGCGGGTGCTGGTGGACAGCCTGCAGAATCCGCGCGGCCTCAGCCTCGCGTGCACCCGCCTGCTGGTGAGTGAGGCGGGGGCGGGCGGACCCCGGCTGAGCGATGGCAGCAACTGCATCCAGGCCGGCTCGGGCGAGGAGCTCTGCTCCGGCCGCACCGGTTCCATCGGCATCTGGGACACCCTCTCCCAGACCTACACGCGAGCCATCCCCAACCTGCCCTCCCTCGCCCGCGCCGACGGCAGCGAGGGCACCGGCATCGCCGACCTGTGGCCCGGCGGGCCCACCGGCTGGCTGGGGGTGTTCGGCCTTGGGGGCGATCCCGGCCAGGCCACGATCGGCTCGTTGGGCAGCGACTGGTTCGGCCAGGTGGTGAGCGTCGACCTGGCCACGGGCACGATCCAGCCCCGCGCCAGCCTGGCCGCCTACGAGCTGGCCAATAATCCCGACGGCGAGATCCCGCCCAACAGCAACCCCTACGCCCTGGCCCTGTTCGGCGGCCAGCTCTACGCCACCGATGCGGGCGGCAACACCCTGCTGCGCCTTGATCCCACCCCGGATCCCGTCGATGGCACCTTCCCGATCCTGGGGAGCTTCGTGTTCCCGACCATCCCGGTCACGCCGCCGCCCTTCCTGCCGGGCCTGCCCAACCCCTTCCCGGCCCAGGCGGTGCCGAGCGGTCTGACGGTCGACCCCGCGGGCTCAAGCCTGTGGATCGCGGAGCTGGGCGGCTTCCCCTTCGTGCCCGGCGCCGCCAGCGTGCTCAGCACCGATGGCAGCGCCGACCCCAGCCCCGTGCTGGACGACTTCACCTCGATCACCGACATCGCCCGCGGCGCCGACGGCAGCCTCTACGTACTGCAGTACGCCGACAACTTCTTCCAGCCGGCGGGCAACGGGAGCGTCTGGCGCATCGCCCCCGACGGCAGCCGGGCGCGCATCATCAGCGGCCTCAGCCAGCCCACGGGCCTGGCGGTGGCCGACGACGGCACCCTCTACGTCACCAACAACGCCGACAGCCTGGAGGGGGAGCTGCGCGAGTACCGCGTCAACGTGCCCGGGCCGCTGCCGCTGCTGGGGGCCGCCCTCGCCTGGCACCAGGCCCGCAGCCTGCGGCGCCGCAGCGCCAGCGGGCCGCATTCCTCCACCACGCGGCAGGTTCCCTAAGGTGGGTGCCCTTTCCTGGTCTGGGCCTTGCGGCGCCGGCCCCGACCCCTGACCCTCTTCCCGTCCCCCACTGCAACCGCCAGGTCCGGAGGCCCTCCCGCGCAGCGCCCCCTGCGACGCACCGACTTCGACCTGGCCCCCTTCCGCACCCCCAGCGACGCCCGCGCCGCCTGGCAGCTGCTCACCACCCTGGGGCCCGTTGCAGCCCTGTGGATGTCCATCCACTGGATCGCCCACACGCCGCCACCCCCCTGGCTGGCGCCGCTGCACCAGGCCCTGCCCCGCCCGTTGGCGCTGGCGCTGGAGCTGCTGGTGCCCCTGGCCCTGCTGGTGCTGTTCTCCGCCCGTTGCTTCTCGCTGATGCACGATTGCGGCCACGATTCCCTGTTCCGCCACCGCTGGCTGAACCGGGTGGCGGGCTTCGGGCTCGGGGTGATCAATGCCATCCCCCAACATCCCTGGTCGCGCGGTCACGCCTTCCACCACAAACACAACGGCAACTGGGAGCGCTACCGCGGCCCCTCGGCGCTGGTCACGGTGGAGCGCTACCGCGAGCTATCGCCCCGCCAGCGCTGGCTGTACGGCCTGCTGCGCCATCCGCTGATGCTCTTCCCCGGCGGCTTCTTCTACCTGGTGATCAAGCCCCGCTTGCAGCTGCTGCTCGGGGCCGGCGAATTCCTGGTCGCCATGGGCCGCTCCCTGGCCCGTGCCGTGGCGGCGCGCGGTTGGCGCGCCCTGGCGGAGCTGCCCGATCTGGTGCTCCAACACCGTTCCCACCATTGGTACACCCGTGGCGAACTGGCCGACCTGGTGGCCAACAACATCCTGGTGGTGGCCAGCTGGCTGCTGATGGCCCAGTGGCTCGGGGCTGGTCTGTTCTGGAGCTGCTACGCCCTGGTGATGGCCAGTTCGGCGGCGATCTTCATCTGCATCTTCTTCGTGCAGCACAACTTTGAAGACAGCTACGCCCACGGCACCGCCGACTGGAGCTACCTGCGCGGCGCCGTGGAGGGCAGCAGCAACCTGGAGATGCCCCGCCTGCTGCACTGGTTCTCCGCCGACATCGGCTTCCACAGCATTCACCACCTCTGCGAGCGCATCCCCAACTACCGCCTACGCGCCTGCCACGAACGCAACGCCCACCTGCTCACCGAAGCGCACCGCCTCAACCTGTCCGACATTCCCTCCTGCTTCGGCTACCTCCTCTGGGACGAACAAGGCCAGCGGCTGGTGACCCTGGCGGAGGGGGCTCCGTAGCCTGAGTTCACTCCCGTCACCGACAGCCGGCGCGACCAGTGGGGCCATCCCTGGGCCCAGGAAGCCGAGGAGCTGGAGCTCCGCCGGTAGGCCCTCGCCCGCCCTCACCCCTCCCGCACCCGCACATACAGGTGCGCCCCCTGACTGCCGGGCACGGTCTTGAGGTCGAGGGGGGTCTGGGCGCGCACCAGGTCGCTGAGCTTCTTGAAGCCGAAGTTGCGGGGGTCGAAGGAGGGGTCGTGTTTGAGGAGCCAGGTGCCCACCTGGCCCAGGGGTGCCCAGCCGTCCTCCTGGTCGACGGCGGCGATGGCGGCGCGCAGGGCCGGGCCCAGGGGCTTGAGGCTGCCGGCGAGGGCCTCGCTGACCTCCGGGCGCTTGAGGATCTCGGTGTAGATGAATTTGTCGCAGGCGGCCACGAACGGCTTGGGGGTCTTGCGCTCCCCAAAGCCATACACCGCCAGGCCCGATTCGCGGATGCGGGTGGCCAGGCGGGTGAAGTCGCTGTCCGACGACACCAGGCAGAAACCGTCGACGCGGCCGCTGTGCAGCAGGTCCATCGCGTCGATGATCAGGGCCGAATCGGTGGCGTTCTTGCCGCTGGTGTAGCTGAACTGCTGCACCGGTTGGATGGCGTGCACGTGCAGCACGTCCTTCCAGCGGCCCAGCTGGGGGGTGGTCCAATCGCCGTAGGCCCGCTTCACGGTGGCGGTGCCGTAGCTGGCGACCTCCGTGAGCAGCTCGCCCACCACCCCGGGCTGGGCGTTGTCGGCGTCGATCAGCACGGCCAGGCGGTCGCTGTCGGGGGAGGCCATGGCGGGCGCACTGCGGCGGTGCTCCCATCCTGCAACCCCTTCAGCGGGCTCAAGGTGGGCCCAAAGGGCCGGAGCGCGGAGGGTGACCCCACGAGTACGGCCTGTCGGCAGTGTTGCCGGGAGAGCGGCTTCTGACCGCCGGCAGGGTGCGTGGAGCCGGCTCCGGAAACAGACGCCCCAGCGCCTCCTGGCGTAACTCGGCGGGCTCATCACTGCGCTGCCAGAGGGTTTCGAAATAGAAGAACGCCACCCCCAGGCCGCGGGCGCGGGCGGCTTCGGCCGCACCCACTCCCGCCATTGCTGCAGCTGGCGCTTGTAGGCGAAGTCGTGGTAGTTGGGCGAGAGCGACACCAGGGCGCCCGGGTGCTGCTCGTTCACCACCTTGTGCAGCTGGGCCATGAAGGCGGTGAGTTTGTTGGCCCGCCACTGCAGCCAGGCCGGCTCCTGCGGATCGGCCGGCGCCGTGCGGCCGGTCTCGCGCTTGTAGAGGGCCACCGTGAACGGGTCATAGCCAAACTCGCTCGGCAGGCTCATGTGGTCGTCGAACTGGATGCCGTCGGCGCCGCTGGTGGCCACGATCTCCACCACCAGCTCTCGGATCAACTGCTGCACCTCCGGCCGGAACGGATTGAGCCAGGACACCTCCCCCGCCGCACTGATCGAGGTGAGGCGGCCGTCGCGGGTGCGGCTGAGCCACTCGGGATGGCGCGTGGCCAGCTCCATGCCGGGCGTGACCATGGGCCTCGGCCACCAGCTCCGTGAGCGGATCCTGGCCCTGCAGACCCCGGGGCGTGAAGTGCTGCAGGCCGCGGCGCTGCGTCACCTCACTGGGGTACCAGGCGTAGCCGCCGTTCCACACCACCGGATAGAGGGTGTTGATGTGCAGGCGGGCCAGGTCGGCCATGGCGGAGCGCATGCGATCGCGATCGCGCAGCACCGCCATGTCGTTGAGGGTGAGCCAGACGCCGCGGATCTCCGGCTGGGGCTGGGCGGCCACCAGAAGGGGCAGGGCGAGCACCAGGGCCAGCGCCGCAGCCAGCAGGGCCGCGAGAGCCGGGAAGGCCAAAGCCGGGAAGGTGAGGGTGGGCCGGCGACGGCGCGGCATTCCGGGGCCGGCGGCGTCCCGCCGAGGGACAGCAGCGGAACCCTAGTCCTCCGGCCAGGGTCGGGCCCGCAGGCCGGCCACCCACGCCTCGGCGCGCAGGCGCTCGGCCGCGGTGCGCGGCACCACAAAGCCCGCGCAGGCGCTGGAACCGCGGGCAACGCGACTGCCATCGGGACAGCGCGCGCCCTGAAAGCCCACATCGAGCCAGCGGGAGCCGCGGGTCGTGGCGCCATCGAGCCGCGCCTGCGCCAGCGACCCGCGCAGCATCACCACCCCGCCCAGGTGGCTGCCGCGCAGGTCGGCACCGCTGAGGTCGGTGTCGAGCAACAGGGCGCCCACACCGCTGTCGTCGTCCTGGCTGGGCTTGACGATCCGCTGGCCAAGATGGGCGCGCCGCAGATCCGCCTTCACCAAGGAGGTGCGCTCCAGCCGGGCGGAGGCCAGGTTCACCCCCTCCAGCCGCGCTCCAGCGAAATCAGCCGCGAGGAGCCGGGCCCGGCCCAGGTTCGCGCCGGTGAAATCGGCCCCGCGCGCGT
>CANEWU010000048.1 GCA_947442825.1 Synechococcaceae cyanobacterium | reverse complement strand
GAGGATCTCCTCCCTGCTGAGCTGTGAGAAGCGCTCAAACAGCATAGAGAGAACAACCGGTTCGAGATCTCTGCGCTCCGTGAGGATCCTGCGGCAGCGCTCCCCCAGCTCCTGCTCGGAGCGCACCGGCAGGGTGAGCAGATCGATGGCGGCATCGAGGTTGGCCAGTCGGGCGAGGGCATCGAGGCTGACCCAGTGCACCGTCTCGAGAAAGCCTCGCAGTGGCGTCACCGGGCCGAGGTTGAGGCGTTGATGCGGGGTGATCGCCACCACCCGCCAGTGCTCGATGGCCGGATGGAGCTGCAGGAAACGGAAGGTCTGGGCTGGATCACGTCACAGGCATAGGGGGCAAGGCTCGCGCAAAAGCGACCGCCACACTCCATCGAGGCATGGATCGAACCAGCAAAGCCTTTGCTGTGGCGGCAGGAGTGGTGGCGGCTGCATTGAGTGATCTCAATACTTTTCCGGTCGCCCCTGCGCGCATCAGCCGCATCAGTATCTTTTGGGCCAGATTACCCTTGCTCGTCTTCCCTGACTGTTGTGAGGGCCGACTGAGGTGGCCGCCTTTTGCTGGGCAGCTTCGGCCCCTGAAATCGTTCGCCCTGCAGGTGAGGGATGGGGTACGGTTTCAGTATAGACCGTATAGGGAGTATTGCGTCCTCATGGGCTTTAGCCTTTTCCGGGCTAATGATTCAGAGGGTTTAGCCTGAGCAGACTGCTGACCCCTAGACTGATCCCTAGGCACAACCTATGCAGGATGTTGTGCCTAGGGCGCTCGATGGCTGCCCTCGTCTCCCAGCACTCGACTCTCATCACAGGATTCCCCCTTGAAGATCGCCATTGTCGGTGCTGGGCCTGCTGGACTTACCCTCGCCTGCGCCTTGGCCCGTGAGGGTGGCTACGCAATCGATCTCTTTGAGCGTGGCGACGACCACTTTCAGGTCGCCACCTATAACCCCAGCCGTAGCTATACGATTGATATCACTGGCCATGGCCTGAATGCTGCGCTAAAAATAGGTATTGCTGAGCGGTTTGATGATGAGCTGATCGCCTTCAAGGGTATCAAGACGGCGCCTCCTCCCTGGCTCCATCGTTTAGGCGTTGGGTATGGACTGGATCCGTATGAGAGTCGCGGATGGACCGGCAGCCGCGGCGATATCTGCCGCTCCCTCCAGGCTCACTTGATCGAGCGTTATGCCGACGTTGTGAACCTCCACTTCGGCGTGGAAGCCCAGCTTGTCAATGCCTGCAACGCTGAACTGGAACTGACCTGGCTCGGTACAAATCAACGCGAGATGCGTTGCTTTGATTTGGCCGTGGGCTGTGATGGCGGTGGTAGTGCCCTTCGGCGTGCATTGAGCGAGCAGCAGCCCGATTTCCGCGTCGAATCAACCGATCTGGGCAACCACTCGACGATGCTGCATCTCGATCAGAATCTCGAAGAACTTGATCCCCGCTATCTCTACTTGTTCGCTACCCAGCCCGTGCTCGTGGTGGCGGGGGCCATCAAGGGTCCCAACGGTCCAGCCGATCCCCTTTGGTTTTGTCAGGTTGGCTTCCAGGCGGCTACGTCGTTCGCATCCTTCGCTGATGCGGCCGATCTCTTGGATCGGGCTCACCCACTGTTGCGTCATTTCGCCTCTGATGAGATGGTGGCAGGCTTCAGCCAGCGGGAATGCCTCCCCACAGGCAAATCAAAACGCTGCTCCTCCTTGGTGATCGACCGCGTCGCTCTGCTTGGCGATGCCGGTGCCCCTGTTCCTCCGGTGGGCCAAGGCGTCAATGCCGCCATGCAAGGAGCCACGGTTTTGGCTCAATGTCTTGCCGATCACCGCCATTCTCTGGACCAAGGCTTGGCGGCGTACTCCAGCCAGTGGCAAGCCGAATGTGATGCGTTACGTCAGATCGCAATCGGCACCTTTCAATCCCTCAAGAAGACGCCTTGGCGGATTCTGTTCGCCTCCAAATTCGGCCATCTCGGCATCGATCTAGCCAAAGACGAACACCTCAGCTACCAGCAGGCATTGGATCAATCCAGCGGTGGCGAGCGAGTGGGCTGAGGCGCGTGCCGCTTCCCAGCCTCTGGGAGAAGCAAGCTTCAGAACATCTCTTCAAAGCATCTTCTGTAGAAGCCCATAGGCCCTGGCCAGGGCTAGCCCCAGCAGGTTGATCAGCATCAGATTATGCAGCAGGCAGAGGGAGCGACCCAGTCGCGTCACACCGGCGAAGCTTGATTTGCCTTGGTTGACTACGGAGTAAATGGAAGCGTGGTAGTAGTCAAACGATGTGATCGGCTCCTTTGCCTCTGCGATGGTGATGGTTTGGCCGGCGGGACCGTTGCCCCAGCAGTCAATACGCCAAAGGAGCCAACCCCAGGCCATGGAGAAAAATGGGATAAAAACCAGAATCTGACCCAGTAGCAGGCGTGGGCTGGCGGCCGGAACAAACAGAAGTGCATTGACAAAGACCAGGCCAATCACCATCCGGAACACAAAAAAGCCCCCAAAGAAATCCAGGACAATGCGGGGTATTCGCTGGCTGGTGAGCAAGGCCAGCAACCATAGCGTCGGAACCACAAAAATGGCCAGTACGTTTAGCGGATGATGGCTGACATTGGCAAAATTATAATAGGCGTCAATAATTGGGTTCCCATGTTTGGCTATGAAGCCTTGGGATGCGTCTTTCAGCAATAGATAGCTGCTTACGCTTGACAGCGCTCCGAGCAGCGTCAAGGCCAGCAGTTCCTTGACCTGCCCCAACTTTTTGGTCGACATGCCGGCGGAGGTTGTTCAAGGCCGCGATTAGGCTAAAGCCCTCTCGATCCCCCATCCGCGCAGCGGCGCGCGGATCGCCTTGCTTGCGGTCGACGCCACCCTGGGAGTGAGGGCGGCGTCCGATCCTGGCCCCCCTCAGCCCTCGGGGTAGAGCAGCTCCGACAGCTCGTCGGGGTCGACGTCGTACACGCGCGCCAGGGTGGTCTCGATCGCGCTGGTCACCACATCCGGCAGGAAGCGCATGGCATTGAGCGCGTCGTCGGTGATGTCGTCGGTGAGCAGCTTGTCCCCACCGAGCTTTTCGTCGTTGATCACGGCCATCACCCAGCTCTGGTAAGCGGTGACGAGGTCGGCGAACTCGAGCTCCGGGTCGTTCAGATCCAGGGCCATCGGGGCGTCTCCACGGACGTTGCCCTTGCAGTCTGCCCACCGGTGGGCGCGTTGTGCCGTCGCTACCGCCCCGCCATGCTGAGCCCGGGGCTGCGGCAGGCTGGAGCCCTGCGGCCCTCCGATCCCGCCCCGCCCCCGTGCCCGACGCCCCAGACCCCGTCCCGCAGGCCCTGCAGGCCGCCTTTGTGGACTTCGCCATCGGCGAGCTGGTGCGCCAGCACCGCGAGAGCTTCGGGCCGCTCTGGACGGTGGAGAGCTGGGCCAAATTGCTGATCTGGTTGGCGCTCAACAGCGGCTGCGGCGCTGATTCGGCTTCCCTGGAGAGCTTTGCCGCCAGCCTCGGACCGGTGCTCACCGGCCGCATGCGGCGGCTGTTCTTCTCGCGCGACCTGGAGGATCTCAACCTGCGGCTGATGGCCGATCCGGCCGAGCCCCAGGCGCTGGCATTGCCGCTTGATGCCCTCTCCGGCGACCCCACGCCCGAGCGGGTGGCCGAGGCCCTGCAGCGGGTCGGCCTGGCGGAGCGGGTGGTGGCTGCTGAAGGGTGGCAGCCGCATGGGGGGCTGCTCGCCCTGCCCTGGCAGGTGTAGGGCCCCCACTCCTTGGCTCGGGTGCAGAAGCCGGCTCTGGCACCCTGGGGTGGCATGCCAGAGCCCCGCCCCATGCGGCTGATCGGTGAGTACCACGACAGCGGCTACCTGGCCCTGGCCGAGGCGGTGATGGCCTTCTTTGATCGCCGCCCCGACCTGCAGCGCCCTGGCGTCGCCTTTGGTGAGGTTTCTGGCGCCGGTGGCGGCGCGGGCGGCGCTGCGGGCGGTGATGCGGGCGGTGATGACGGTCTCCCCGGCAAGGTGTCGACCGACATCTCCCTGGTGTGGCTCGACCGCAGCGATCCGGAGGCCCACGCCCTGGCCGACGCCATCCTGCGCGGGGTATCGGTGGGGCTGAAGCGCTGGCTGGCGGAGCGGCCCCTCTTCCTTGACTGCTGCCCGGAGCGCTCCCTGTTCGTCTGCCCGCTCTTCAACCTGCAGCGCTACGCCCCGGGCGAGGGCTTCCGCCGCTGGCACTGCGACTGGAGCCTTGATCCTGACGCTACCGAACCGCAGCGCCGGGTGCTGGCGTGGATCCTCTATGCCAACAGCCTGCCGGAGGGGGGCACCGAGTTCCACTGGCAGGACCACCACGTGGAGGCGGAGAAGGGCAAGCTGGCGATCTTCCCCGCCGGCCTGTCGCACATCCACCGCGGCCGCGTCAGCCACGAGCACAGCAAGACCATCGCCACCGGCTGGATCAACGCCGGCCGACTCGAGGACTACGTGGCCCGCCTGCAAGCCAGCGGTTGAGGGCGACGGCGCAGCGGGGTAGTTCAGGCGGAGGGCACGATCAGCGCCTCCAGGGCCCGTTGCAGATCGGCGGTGAGGGCGGCCACCGCAGCCCGGCGGTCGCTGCGGTAGGCATCCAGGCGATCGGCCACCGCGATCGGTTCGCCGATCGAGAGCTGCACCCGCCGGGGCCCGAGCTGGGGACGGCGGCCCGGGTCGCTCCCGAGCAGGCGGCACTGGGTGTCCCACAGCAGCATCAAGGTGTCGGCGAAGCGCTCCGGGCTGGGTGCCTCCTTCACGTAGCGGCCGCTCACCGCCACGAAGCTCTCCACCACGCGCATGTGCCACAGGCGTCGCTCCGTCTCCTCCGCGAGCCGATCGGCCAGGCCCCGCTGCAGGGGGCAGCGGCCGTTGGCCTCCACACCAGCGGGGTAAAGGCGATCCCAACCGGCCTGTTCGAGGCGGCGGCAGCGGCTGGTGAGATCGCCGTTGGCCCGCAGCCCGAAGGAGGTCTCCACCACCTCCAGGGCTGCGTTCAGCAGCCGCTGCAGGCGCAGCGCCAGCCGCTCGTTCGGGTCGGCTGGCTGGTCGAGATCGGGCAGATCCTTTTGGTACGAGTCGCGGTAGAAGCGCTCCATCAGCGCCAGCATCCGCTCGGCCAGGGCCAGCAGGCGCGGGTAGAGATGGGCCGGATCGGCGGCCGTGGCGGAGCGAGCCGCCAGGAACCCGGCTTCCGCCGTGGCGGGCGGCAGCCCCGCCTGGCGCTCCAGCCGCCCCAGCAGCGCCTCCAGCTCCCCCCAGATCGGCCGGCTCCAGCTGTATTGAACGCCGATCGGCAGCACCGTCATCGCCTCGGAGCGACCGGCCTTGCGCAGGTCGTCGGCGGTCCAGAAGGCGAGCTGGGCCACCCCGGGCTCCAAGGCGCTCACCAGTTCGTTGTGGCCGTTGGTGGCCCCTTCCGGCGCCGCCGCGAAGGGGAAGCGGCCCTCCAGCAGCAGCGCCCGGGCCGACCGCAGGCCAGCGCTGTCGAGCTTGCCGCGCTGAATCGAGCTGCCCCCCAGCCGCGGCAGCAGCCAGCCCACCGGCGCTCCGGCCCAGAGGGGAATGCCCCGGTCGTAGAGGAAGTGGGCGTGGGGGCGGGGCCGCAGCCGCACCCCCTGGCGCCGGGCCAGGCGCGGCAGATCCAGCCAGAGCAGGGCCGCCAGGCAGAGCGGGTCGCTGACGCTGGGGTGGCGGAAGGCCAGCAGCAGCCGGCTCTGACCGCTCTGGAAGGCCTGCATCGCCGCCACCAACCGCTCGCCGCCCACCACCTGCCGCGCCGTGATGGCGCCCCCGTGGCGCAGGGCCAGGGGCAGCAGCTGCTGCGACAGCGCCAGCACACGCGGATCGAGCCGGGGCGGAAGGAAGGCCAGGGGGGCGGCGGCGGGCATGGCAGGGAGCGGTGGCGGCCGGAGCCGATGGGCCCGTCTTAGCCGCGCCGGGCGGCCCGCGGCGTTCGATGCTCGTCTTCGGCGACAGCTTCAGCGATGTGGGCAACGCTTGGCGTCTCTGGGGCGATGGGGCGGTGCCCCCAACCTGCTGGAGCAGCTCGGGCCCTGTTGGCTTGGGTGGGGGGTCAGAGGAGCGAACCCTGGTGGTCCTGCGGGGGAAGTTGGGGGGCGCTCTGCGGGCGTTCCTCGGCCTCGCCGGCCTTCACCTCCAGCGCCTGCTCGATCACCCGGTCGGTGAGGGCGTCGAAGTAGGCGGCCAGGCTGCCTTGCAGTTCGAGAAATTCAGGCCAGAGCGTTTCATTCACGAAGGCGCGGCTCAGGCGCGCCATCACGGTGGTGCGGCGTTGGCCGCGGTAGCGGTAGGCGGGGATGCCGTAGCGGCGCAGCAGGGCCACAAACAGATGGCGTGACCACTGATCGGCGAGCGTGAAGCGGACTTCGATCGGTGGCTCCTCCGCCTCCAGCTGCTTGAGCCGGGCCTGGATGCGGTCGCGGGCCCGTTGGGCCGCTTGCCGTTCCCCCTCGCTGCCGGGGCGGGAATGCAGGGCTTCGATGCGGCGCAGCCGCTCCACCAGCTGCTGCTCGGGGCTGGCCTCTCTGCTGGGGCGGGCGATGGACCACCTCCCGAAATCCGAGACGGCCAGCGTAAGGGGAAGCCCTCGGCTTGGCTTGGCCCAGCTCGGCTTGGCCCCTGTCAGCTCTGCTCGCGGCCGGCCGTCTCCAGCGCAAGGGCGGCGACTTCCTGGTCCTCGATGAGGTCGAGGCATGCCGCGGACACCGGGGCCGCCGTGGTCATCACCCGGGTGCGGCTCTGGGAGCGCCACCATTTGAAGCGCAGCAACGGCAGCAGGCCGACATCCCGCGCCATGGCCCAGAAGAACACGTAGCTCGCCAGCAGCCGCCGCAGGGCGATGAAGCGCGATTCACGCAGCGTTTCGATCAGCCGATCGGCCGCATTCATGGCGCCTCTGTCGTTGCCGTTGGTCGTGCCACAGGGAAGCAGCAGCGCCTGCTGGAAGGGACCGCTGCGCAGCGAGGGTTCTGTGCCAACGGCCACGATCTCGGGACCCACATTCCAGTGCCGGATGCCATCCGATTGGCGGGCCGTGAGGATGGCGGCATCCGCATCGGCGCGATGGACGCCGCCGCCCCGTCCATCGGGAATCCCGAGATACAGCAGCGTGCCTCGCACGATGCGGTGGGCGTGGGTGTGGAGCAGATGGTCGCTGACTTCACCCCCCTGAACATCCAGGCTGGCGATGCCGAAGCTCAGGGCAAAGAGTTTGCTGATGTAGTTCGTCAGCAGGGGATGGACCCAGCCGGCTTCGCCGATCACCAGGGTGCGTCGTCCCGTTCGCGCCAGCAGGGGGCGTCTCTGCAGCCAGCGGATGGCCAGCGTCCAGAACCAGGGCCCCAGGATGTAGAGCGCAATGTCTCCGGCCAGGGCCAGCTCCCGCAGCAGTGTTGCCCAGCTGGAGTCAGCCGTCCATAGCGCCGGGCCCACGAGAGTGCGCATCAGCGCCTGCACCAGGGACATGCGCAGCTCCAGGGTGATCAGGATGTACAGCGCATGGATCGCCCAGGCCATGGGGGTTTCCAGCACATGCAGCGCCCAGCGCCGCCCCGCCCGCATCAGATGTCGCCAGGTGGGGGAGGGCTGGGGATTGCCTTGCCCATCGCAGCCGAGGATCTCCTGGCATTCGTGGAGAAGCCCCTCGGATTCGCTGCTCTCCAGCCGTTCGAGCTGCAGCCGCGACAGCGGCATGCCCAGGGGCCGCTGTTGCTCGTTCGGGAAGGCCTGCAGGAGCTGGCGGCAGAGGCTGAACAGCAGCTGGGTGAGGGTTTGATGCATGGCGGCCACGGAGGCGGTGGCCGGCTCCGCCCGCCGTCGGCCGGCGGCGGTATGGAACAGCCGACGGCTGAACCCTTCCCCCGCGTTCTGGGCTTGGAGCAGCGCCGAACCCTGCAGGCTGTCGGGTTCGCCGGTAACGATGAAGAACTCGCGGATCACCTGGCGACGCACCATCAGATCACAGGCCTCCATCACCTGCCGGGAGGGGAAGGTGCGGCCGGAGTGACTGAGCACCAACACGATGGTCTGGCGGGCGAGATGGAGGCTGTTGATGTCGTTCTGCAGCGCTTTTAGCACCTCATTCGCCGACAGTGTTCGCACCGTGAGGCGTGGCATCAGGCTGCTGAGATCCCGGGCGAATTGTTCGCCCACCCAGAGACTGTTCTCCACCCCGGTGACCAGCAGATCGACATCGCTCGAGCGGGCCAGGCTGTTGGCCAGGCCCGCCCGCGCCAGCATCCTCTCCTTTTCGGCCACATTCGCCGCCTTGGCGATCAGCAACTGTCCCAACGAGTCAGCGCTCTGGCGATTGGCGGAGCCTGGGTTGTTCCAGTCGTCGTGGATGGTGGCGAGCAGGGCCGGGATGTCGGCGATATCGGCGGCCACAGGATCGCGCTGATCGAGGGCGCTCCGCAGGCGCGAAGCGATGGCCCTGCGGGGGCGGCCCCGATAGAACTGGCGGCGGGACTGCAGCTCCTGCGGCTCGAGGTCGCGCTGGAGCGAGAGGGAGCTGATCTGGAGATCGTTGCTGGAGAGAACGGCAATTTCACCGGCGTTTTCATCGAGATCGATCCGCCAGGCCCCCTGCTGCTCCTGGAGAATGCCGTCGACCGCCGCGGATTCCGAGGCGTAGAGCGTCAGGCCGGCGTGGGGATCCACTCCGATCGTGATCGGTTGACCGAGGCTGCAGAGCACCAAACGATCAGGCCAGGTGGTGGAGACCACCATCAAGCCAAAACTGCCGCGCGCATCGTGCATGAATTGCCGCACGGCTGTGGCGGGATCGTTGTGGCGGAATAGAGCGACCGTGTGGTGGATCCACCGGCGACGCTGCTCGCGGCTCAGCCCCTGCAGCCGGGGTTCGCGGCCCAGCAGCGGCTCGAGCTGGGCGGCCATGGATTCGGCCAGCTGCTGCGGGCGGACCCCCGCTGCGATGCGATCGCAGAATGTGTCCTCGATGAGGGTGGCCCATCGCGTCAGATCTTCGGCAGGGATGCTGGCGGAGAAGCGGGACAGCGCCCTGATGGAGGCCCAGCGCACCGCAGCGAACCAGTCGCCCTGACAGATCAACAGATCCACCATGCCGGCGATGCGGGCGGAGTCGACGACGGCCGGGGCTCTCTGGTGCAGGGCCTTCTCCAGCCAGGGCCCCAGGGAGCGCCCCACATCCACCAGCTCCCCGAAGCCCGCGAAGGCCTCAAAGTCACCGTTGTGGGTGATGCGGTGATGCACCCGCCGCCACTGATGGCTCCAGCGCCCGTCATCGTCGAGGTGCCACAGGCGGCAGTGGCGGCCTGGTGTCCATTCCTGCCAGTGGGTTTCCGCCACCGCCGGTGGACCGCTGGTGCCGAAGCGGTAGTGCCAGCAGGCCATCAGGCCGGTGGGGGGAGGTGTCCAGCCGCTGCGGCGAGCCCGCCGCCGCTGCTGGCAAAAGGCCGTTTCCAGCGAGGGGGTGAGATCGCCCCTCTTGGCATTGACCATCTTGTGACCCACGAAGCCGTGGTCGCCCTCGCGATCGAGCGCCATCACCAGCCCGCCACCGGCCTGGGCACCCCGCAGCTCCGTATCCCGACCCATCTGGTGGAAGATGCGGATGGCTTGCTCGGACAGCAATTCGCTGCCGTTGGCTGCGTGACGTTCGGCTAACACCCCGAAATTGCCGCAGTACAGATGGGCCGCCTGGCCGTGGACCAGGGCCAGTAGGTCGGTGCGTGAGGCGAGGAGCAACCCCAGGTGGCTCACCGCCGCGGCCAGCAGCAGATTGAGGCGCCAGAACTCTGCCGAACCGGCGCCGCTCAGGCCGTGCAAGCCATGGCAGGCGGCCGCCAGAAGGATCAGGTGAAGCAGGAGTGGGGTGGCGGCCTTGATCCGCACTTTCCACGGCTGGGGATGGCCGACCGCCAGCCAGGCGATCGGGGCCTCCGGGGCCTCCATCGCTGGCCATCCCCCGAAGGGCAGCAGCCGCCTGGCCAACTGCTGGGGGGAACGGTGCTCCAACACGTTCTCCAGGCGCAGCACGCCCGGGGTTTGATCCACCAGCGCCCGCGCCACCGTGTGGCCCGCGCCGTGGATTAACTCGGCCATCACCCAGGCGAAGCGCAGCAGCAGCGTGAAAAGCAGGGCAAAGAGCAGCGCTTCCATCGGCGAGGAAGCGACCACGGAGGCCTTCAGGAGGGCCAGCGCTTCGGGACCGCCCCGCCCCAGCCAGTGCCCAACTTCGGCACGGGTGAGCCGCGAGGTATGGCTGGCGGAACGGAGCCGCAAGGGGTTAATCGACACGGATCTTGAGGGGGAGCTGGGATCAGGCGCCGAGCGAGATGGAGCTGGCCGGCTGTATTGATGCGTGTAAGTCTTTGTCAGCGAGCTACCCCATGCGGGAAGGCTTCGCAATTGTTTGCTGTCGTCAGCCTCTAGTGGCTGACGCGTGAATTGGCTAGCGGAAGGAGAGCCTCCCGGATTTTGTCTGTATCTTTTGCTACCTAATTCTGTTCTCGTTGTTGGCTGGAGCCCTGGCCTGGGCTGCGCTGCCGGTTGCGAGCGGGACGTACCTAGTTGGCTAAAAAGGAGGCATCATGTGCACGGCTAAATACTAGCCACTCGGCGATCATTTTGGAAGATCTCTCTGGCTCGGCGGGGTCGCCCTGGGCTCCTAAGGCGCGCGGGGCCGCCGTCCTTGGCGGAGGGGCGACGGTCTGCACGACCTGACACCACCCCACCCCAGCCTCTGCCGCCGCCGCCGATCCCCCGCACAATGGGGAGGTGCCTCGCGCCTCCCATGGCTGATCCGCAGGAGAGATCCTTCCGGATCCCCAGGCTGTCGCTCCCCATCCCGCTCCCGCTCCGCTGCCGCTACCGCCGCTTCCGGAGCGACCTCGCCACCGCGGCGGCCGGAATGCGCGGTTGGCTGCCCCTGCTGCTGGGCTCCACCGTTCTCAGCGGCGTGATCCTCGCCTGGCAGGCGGTGGATGCCGAGCGACAGCGCAACGACCTGATTCGCCGCACCGCCCTCCAGCAGCTTGATTTCCTGGCGGAGAACCTCGCCATCGAGACCCGCGACTGGGCCCACTGGGAGCCCACCCACCAACACGCTTCGGGCCAGCTCCCCAAGTACTACGGCAACGGCAACTACAACCGCGACACCTTCCAGCGCACCCCCTACGTGATGGTGCTCAACCGCCGCGGCTCCGTGGTTTCCACCGCCCACTGGCACACCGGCCGGGGCCGCGCCGAGCCCCTGCCCCTAAACGACCAACAGGAGATCCTGGGCGCCATCCCGCAGCGCCGCCAGCTCGAGCCCCGCACCTTCCTGGCGATGCTGCGGGGCCAGCCCTGCCTGATCTCCGCCCAGCCGATCGATGGGTCCACCGGCGCCCTTCCGCCCGTGGGGCGGTTGTTGTTCGCGCGTCCCCTCGGCCCGCGGGACGGGGACTTCGCCCGCCACGCCCTCGCCCTGCACCACTACCGGATCGAGCCGGTCCGGCGGCTCACCTCCCCCCCGCTCGGCCCCCTCGCCCTGGCGCTGCGGGCCCCCCGTTGGGATGGCCTCCAGCCGCTGCAGATCTCGGTGCGCCGCCCCGCCTCGGAACGGCGCCATGCCCTGGGGGCCTTCGCCGCCCTGCTGCTCGTCAACGGCCTGCTGGTGGGGGCGGTGGCGGGGCGGGCCGTGTGCCAGCACCGGCTCCTGCGCCATCAGATGGGCCGCCAGAAGCGGGAGGAGCGGCGGCTGCGCCGCGCCCTGCACCGCCGCGAAAACCTCGACGGTCTCACCGGACTGCACAACCGCAGCGGCCTGCTGGCGGCGCTGGAGCAGCAGCGGGGGGAGAACCCGCAGCTGGCGCAGGCGCTGCTGCAGATCGACATCCGCCGCTTTGCCCTGATCAACACCAGCGCCGGCCGGCCGTTCGGCGATCGGGTGCTGGTGGCGCTGGCCCAGTGGCTGGAGCGGCGCCTGCCGCCGCCGGCGATCCTGGCCCGTACAGGCGGCGATGAGTTCACCTGCGCCCTGATGGGACCCTCCTCCCAGGTGCTGCGGGCGGCGATCACCGAGCTAAGCCAGGAGCTGCAGCAGCTCGATCTGTTGGTGGATGGGCAGATCCTGCACCTCTCGGTGAGCGCCGGTGCCCGGCTGCTGGCGGAGCTCTCGCCGATGGCGGCCCTGCAGGAGGCGGGTGTGGCCCTGGATCTGGCCCGCCGCTCCGGCCGCCATCCCTGCCGTTTCTATGGCGATGAGCCCACCGCGATGCGCAGCACCGTGGAGATCCAGGAGCTCAACCAGGAGCTGATCACGGCCGTGCGGGAGGAGCGCATCGCCCTGTTCGCCCAGGCGGCCTGGCGCATCCAGGATTCGCGGCTGCCGGCGGTCTACCTGGAGTTGCTGGCTCGCCTGCGGGATCCGCTCTCGGAGGACCACCACTGGAGCGAGCAGCTGGTGGCGGCGGCCACCCACTGCGGCTCGATGCCGCTGTTGGATGCCCATGTGCTTGATCTGGGCTGCCGCAGCCTGGCCCAGCTGCTCGAACAGCACAACGGCGATTCGCCCGTGGCCGATCTGGTCTACGCCTTCAATGTCACCCCCGACACCCTGCTGGAGGACGGCTTTGTGGCGTCGGTGGAGCGGCGACTGGAGCAGGTGGGACTGGAGGCCTCCCGCCTCTGCTTCGAGATCACCGAACAGGCGGCGGCGCGCGATCCGGATGGGGTCTGCCGGGTGATGCGCCAGCTGCGCCGGCTCGGCATCCGCTTCTCCCTCGACGACTTCGGCGCCGGCATGACCTCCCTGAGCCACCTGCGCGATCTGCCGCTCGACTACGTGAAGATCGACAAGAGCTTCGTGGCGGGGCTGAAGGACAATCCCCTCAGCCGCCTGACGGTGGAGTTCGTGGTGCGGATGGGGCGGGAGCAGGGGTTCCAGACCATCGCCGAAGGGGTGGAGGATCTGGCGGTGCTCTATCTGTTGCGGGATCTGGGGGTGGACATCGCCCAGGGCTACGCCACCGCCCGCCCCTCGCTGTTCGATCCCCTCGCCGACGACAGCTTCGCCCGCTGCGGCGGCGAACGCCTGGGCACCGGCCCGGGGTCGTGGCCGCCGGCCTGAGCTGGCGACGCTGACGACCGCGACGTCGGGAGTGCTTGGTGATCAGCGCGCGGCTGTGGCTGCCGAGGCGGGGGTCTTCGGTCACCACGCGGCAGCAATCGAGGAACAGGCGCAATTCCTCCCGGTTCTGCGCCTCCCGGGCCTGTCCCGAAGGCAAAGCCACTCAGCAACTCCGCCACCACCACGGTGCCGACCAGCAACAGCTCTGCCCTCTGGACCACCGCACGGTGACAGGCCGACGCGGGCGCTGGCTTGCCCCATGACAGCCGTTGCTAGCATTGCTGATAGCAGGTGATCGGAGCGCGATGGCCCAGGTGCTGATCCGCCAGTTGGACGAGCGCGTGGTGGCGATCCTGCGGGAGCAGGCCCGCGCCCGTGGGGTGTCCCTGGAGCAAAGCCTGCGGGAGCTCCTCACGGCGGCTGCGCGGCAGGGCAGTGTGGTGCAGCAGCGCCTAGCCGAGCTGCGACAGCAGACCCCAGCTCTTGGGCGCCAGCTGGCTGTCGACGATTTGATCCGTGAGGGCCGTGACGAGCGCTGAATCCCAGTGTTGGGTGGTGGATGCCTCGGTGGCCTTCGGTTGGTTTGTGGAAGTGCCGACAAGCGCCAGGGCCGTGGCCTTGCTGGAGGCAGACCCGCCCTGTGCTCTGATCGCCCCGGATCTGGTGTTGGTGGAACTGCTCAACGCGGGCTGGAAGGCGCTTCGGCTGGGCGCGATCACGGAGGCACAGTTTTCAGCGATCGCCGAGCTGGCTCCCACGCTGTTCCGCGAATTGGTGCCATCCGCGTCTCTGCTCATTGCCGCCCAGCGCTGGTGCCGCCAGCTCGACCATCCCGCCTACGACTGCCTGTACCTGGCGCTGGCGGAGCAGCGGTCGGCTGTGTTGCTCACCCAGGATCAGCGGTTGCTGCGGAAGGTGGAGAGCGTGCCGGAGGCAGCTGGGTTGGTGAGGCCGCTGGATCCGCCGCCGCTGAGCGGCTCAGGCCTTGCATGAACACCGTCACCGCGGCGGTGACCACGACCCACTGCCAGCCGTGCGAATGCCCTGGCCAGAAGTCTTCAGCGGCGATTGATCTTCGCCTTCAGGTCCTCCAGTTCGTCGCGCAGTTCTTGCAAGGTCTGTCGTTCCTCGCGCACTTCCTCCTGTCGGCGGGTGCGGTCTTCGGCACCGAAGCGCAGCAGCGATTGCAGGAGCAGGCCGCCGCCCAGGCCACCCCCTGCGGCGCGGCCGCCCCAGGCGAAACCGGCCAGTCCCGAGCTCACCATCACCTGATTGGTGAACAGGAACACTCCGGCGGCGAAGAGGCTGCCGCCGATCAGGAACAGCAGGAAGTTTTGGGCGGGCTTGGTGGACACGGAGCAGCGCCTGGCTCAGGGTCTCCCCAGCATCGCCACCGTGGGCTGCGATCGCAACAAAAAGCCCCGCCAGTGGCAGGGCTTGAAGGGCAATCTGGAAGCGTAATCAGGCCTTGGGCGAGGTGATCGACGCGGAGGACCTGCGCTGGCGCAGGCGGTGGGTCCAGCCAAACGGACAGAGACGCGGGACCGAGAGGGAGGCGGCTGTTGGTCAAGCTTCTGAACCTACTGTCCTCCATTCCCGCCGGCCGAGGATCTCAGTCAGGAATAGATCGATACCGCACTGGACCTTGGGCGGCCCCTTGTTGGCGCACCAGGCCTTGCCGTATGGCTGGCGGCGCAGTATCGGATCGAAGCTCATCAAGGGCAGGAGGTTGATCCCGTACCTGCCCACCTGGAGTTGGACAACCTGGCTCCGATCACGATCTTCGTGGGGGCGAACAACTCGGGGAAGTCGCGGTTGTTGAGGGATATTTTTCTCCCAGCTTGAGCCTGTTTTTCTGAAGCTTGGAGGTGTTCATCATGGGGGTTGGCGGCACGGATTCACCCGAGCAACCTCTTGAGCATCTGATTTCCCTCGCTTCTGCCTGGGACCGCGTCGAGGGCCGCCAGGGCCGCCTCCAGCGCAGGTTTCCGGTGCCCATCGCCCCACTCTGGCGGGCATGGCCGCGTCGCGCCCCCTGTCCTGCGCCCCTTTGAGACGATGGGAGATCTCCCGATCCGCCTCCCTGTGTCCGAGGACGCCCGTCCGTCTGCCGACGCCGCCCTGCCCAAGACCTACGACCCGGCGGGCACCGAGGCGCGCTGGCAGGCCGCCTGGGAGGCCGCCGGCGCCTTCCACCCCGATCCGGCGGCCCCCGGCGAGCCGTTTGCGGTGGTGATTCCGCCGCCGAACGTGACCGGCAGCCTGCACATGGGCCACGCCTTCAACTCCGCCCTGATCGACACGGTGGTGCGGTTCCAGCGCCTGCGGGGGCGCAACGTGCTGTGTTTGCCCGGCACCGACCACGCCTCGATCGCGGTGCAGACGATCCTCGAGAAGCAGCTCAAGGCCGAGGGGAGCAGCCGCGAGGCGCTGGGGCGTGAGGCGTTCCTGGAGCGGGCCTGGGCCTGGAAGGCGGAGAGCGGCGGCACGATCGTCGGCCAGCTGCGCCGCCTCGGCTACTCGGTGGATTGGCAGCGGGAGCGCTTCACCCTCGATCAGGGCTGCAGCGAGGCGGTGGTGGAGGCGTTCGTGCGCCTGCATCAGCAGGGCCTGATCTACCGGGGCGAATACCTGGTGAACTGGTGTCCCGCCTCGGGTTCGGCGGTGAGCGATCTGGAGGTGGAGATGAAGGAGGTGGACGGCCACCTCTGGCATTTCCGCTATCCCCTCAGCGAGACGGCCGCCGATGGTGCGGCCGCCGGCGCGGCCCCGGGCAGCCCCACCCACCTGGAGGTGGCCACCACCCGCCCCGAAACGCTGCTGGGCGACACGGCGGTGGCGGTGAACCCGGCCGATCCGCGCTACGCTGGCCTGGTGGGCCGCATGCTCACCCTGCCCCTGGTGGGGCGCCAGATCCCGATCGT
>CANEWU010000047.1 GCA_947442825.1 Synechococcaceae cyanobacterium | reverse complement strand
TCCCGGCCCATGCCCCATCCCTCCGATCCCGCCTGGCCCCACCGCGACAGCCCCGCGCCGGCGGCGGTGGCCGGGGAGAAGGACGCCTGCGGCGTGGGCTTCCTGGCCCGTCTCGACCGCCAGCCCAGCCATTGGATTCTCCAGCAGGCCCTGCGCGGCCTTCGCTGCATGGAGCACCGCGGCGGCTGCGGCGGCGACGGCGACTCCGGCGACGGCGCCGGCATCCTCACCGCGATCCCCTGGTCCCTGCTGGAGGCGCTCTGGCCGGCGGCGGCCGCCTCGGCCCAGGCGGTGCGAGGGCTCGGCCAGGTCTTCCTGCCGGCGGACCCGGAGGAGCGCGAGCAGTGCCGCGCCCTCTGCGACGAAGAGGCAACCCACCTGGGCCTGCGCAGCCTCGGTTGGCGGGTGGTGCCGGTGGATGCCTCCGTGCTCGGCCCCCTCGCCCGTGAGACCGCGCCGGTGATCGAGCAATGGTTGCTGGAGGCCCCGGAGGCCTCCTTGGCGGCCTCGGCGGATCTGGACGCCCTCGAATCGCTGTTGTTCCGCCTGCGGCGTCGGGCCGTGGACCGGGCCCGGGAGCGCTGGGGAGCCGACTACACCCAGCTGTATTTCGCCTCGATCAGCGCACGCACCATCGTTTACAAGGGCATGGTGCGCTCGGAGGTGTTGGATCGCTTCTACGCCGACCTGCGCGACGAGCGCTTCGTGGTGCCCTTCGCCGTGTATCACCGGCGCTTCAGCACCAACACCCTGCCCCGCTGGCCCCTGGCCCAGCCGATGCGGCTGCTCGGCCACAACGGCGAGATCAACACGTTGCTGGGCAACATCAATTGGGCCAGCGCCGCCGAAGCGAATCTCGAGGCGGTCTGGGGCGAGGCCGCCGCTGATCTGCGGCCCCTGGTGAACGCTGCGTTCAGCGACTCCGCCAACCTCGATGCCACGCTCGAGCTGATGGTGCGCAGCGGCCGGCCGATCACCGACAGCCTGCTGACCCTGGTGCCCGAGGCCTTCCGTGGCCAGCCGGAGCTGGCCGACCAGCCGGATATCCAGGCGTTCTACGAATACAACGCCTGCCTGCAGGAACCCTGGGATGGCCCGGCCCTGCTGGTGTTCAGCGATGGCCGCATGGTGGGCGCCACCCTCGATCGCAACGGCTTGCGACCCGCCCGCTACTGCCTCACCAGCGACGGCACGGTGGTGATGGGCTCGGAGACGGGCGTGGTCGAGCTTGATGAGAGCACGATTGTGGAGAAGGGCCGCCTCGGTCCCGGGCAGATGCTCGCCGTCGACCTGGAGAACGGCCGCCTGCTGCGCAACTGGGAGGTGAAGCGGGAGGCCGCCGCCCGTTATCCCTACACCGCCTGGCTGGCGGAACATCGCCGCAGCCTGGCCCCGGGCGTGTGGGAAGAGGGCCATCGCCTCGGCGACCTCGATCTGCTTCAGCAGCAAACCGCCTTCGGCTTCACCGCCGAAGATCTCGACCTGGTGATCGAGGACATGGCGGGCGCGGGCAAGGAGCCCACCTACTGCATGGGGGATGACATCCCGCTGGCGGTGCTCTCGGGCAAGCCCCACCTGCTTTACGACTACTTCAAGCAGCGCTTCGCCCAGGTCACTAATCCGCCGATCGATCCGCTGCGGGAAAAGCTGGTGATGAGCCTGGAGATGCACCTGGGGCGGCGCGGTTCCGCCCTGCGTCCCGATCCCGCCGGCGCCGCGGTGCTGCACCTGGCATCACCTGTGCTCAACGAGACAGAACTCGCCGCCCTTGGGGACCAGGGCCTGCCCACCACCTCCCTCTCCACCCTGCTGCCGGTGGCCGACGGCCCCGGCGGTCTGGCGAAGGCCCTGCAGCGCCTTCGCTTTGAGGCGGAGGCCGCCGTGCGCGCCGGCAGCCAGATCCTGGTGCTCTCCGACCGCGTCGGTCCCGGCGGCGAGCCCGCCTCGATCAGCGCCGGCACCACCTACATCCCGCCGCTGCTGGCGGTGGGCGCCGTGCATCACCTTCTGCTGCGCCTGGGGCTGCGGCTGCAGGCCTCGATCGTGGTCGACACGGCCCAGTGCTGGAGCACCCACCACCTGGCCTGTCTGATCGGTTATGGCGCCAGCGCGGTGTGCCCCTGGCTCACCTGGGAGACCACCCGCCACTGGCTGGCCCATCCCAAGACCCGTTCCCTGATCGAGCGGGGCAAGCTGCCCGCCCTCACGGCGGCCCGGGCCCAGGCCAATGTGCGCACCGCCCTGGAGGATGGCCTGCGCAAGATCCTCTCGAAGATCGGCATCTCCCTGCTGGCCAGCTACCACGGCGCCCAGATCTTTGAGGCGATCGGCATCGGCGCCGATCTCATCGAGCTGGCCTTCACCGGCACCACGAGCCGTGTGGCCGGATTGAGCCTCACCGATCTGGCTAGCGAGACCCTCAGCTTCCACGCCAAGGCCTACCCCGAGCTGAACCGCACCAAGCTGGAGTTCATGGGCTTCGTGCAGTACCGCACCGGCGGCGAGTACCACATGAACAGCCCGGAGATGGCCAAGGCCCTGCACAGCGCGGTGGAGGCCGGCCCCGGCTACGACCACTTCTCCACGTATCAAAAGCTTCTGGAGGCCCGGCCCGTCACGGCCCTGCGCGATCTGCTGGAGTTCCGGCCCGCCCCCAGCCCCCTGCCGCTCGATCAGGTGGAGAGCGTGGAGAGCCTCTGCGCCCGGTTCTGCACCGGCGGCATGAGCCTCGGCGCCCTCTCCCGCGAGGCCCACGAGGTGCTGGCCGTGGCGATGAACCGCATCGGCGGCAAGAGCAACAGCGGCGAGGGCGGCGAGGATCCCGCCCGCTTCCGCCCCCTGGCGGACGTGGATGGGGAAGGGTGCTCGCCCACGCTGCCCACCCTGCGCGGCCTGCGCAACGGCGACACCGCCTGCTCGGCGATCAAGCAGATCGCTTCGGGTCGCTTCGGGGTCACCCCGGAGTACCTGCGCAGCGGCCGCCAGCTCGAGATCAAGGTGGCCCAGGGCGCCAAGCCCGGCGAGGGCGGCCAGCTGCCCGGGCCGAAGGTCGACCCCTACATCGCCTGGTTGCGCAACAGCAAGCCGGGCGTTGCCCTGATCTCGCCGCCGCCCCACCACGACATCTATTCCATCGAAGATCTGGCCCAGCTGATCCACGACCTGCACCAGGTCAATCCGGCCGCCAAGGTGTCGGTGAAGCTGGTGGCGGAGATCGGCATCGGCACGATCGCCGCCGGTGTGGCCAAGGCCAACGCCGACGTGATCCAGATCTCCGGCCACGACGGCGGCACCGGCGCCTCTCCCCTGAGTTCGATCAAGCACGCCGGCAGCCCCTGGGAACTGGGCCTCACCGAGGTGCACCGCAGCCTGCTGGAGAACGGCCTGCGCGATCGCGTGCTGCTGCGCGTCGACGGTGGTTTAAAAACCGGCTGGGATGTCGTGATCGCAGCCCTGCTCGGCGCCGAGGAATACGGTTTCGGCTCGGTGGCGATGATCGCCGAGGGCTGCATCATGGCCCGCGTCTGCCACACCAACAACTGCCCGGTGGGGGTGGCCACCCAGAAGGAGGCCCTGCGCAAGCGCTTCACCGGCCTGCCGGAGCATGTGGTCAACTTCTTCCTGTTCGTGGCCGAGGAGGTGCGGCAGCTCCTGAGCGTGCTCGGGGTGGCCCGCCTCGACGACCTGATCGGCCGCACCGATCTGCTGGCCCCGCGCGCCGTGAGCCTCACCAAGACCCGCTCCCTCGACCTCTCCTGCCTCCTGGCGCCGCTGCCTGAGGCGGCCGACCGCAGCTGGCTGCGGCACCGCAGCGAGGCCCACGGCAACGGGGTGATTCTGGAGGATCAGCTCCTTGCTGATCCGGAGGTGATGGCGGCCATCGACGGCCACGGCCACGTCAGCCGACGGCTGGCGATCGTCAACACCGACCGCAGCGTCGGCGCCCGCCTCAGCGGTGAAATCGCCGCCCGCCATGGCAACACAGGCTTCCAGGGCCGCCTCGACCTCACCTTTGAAGGGGCGGCTGGCCAGAGCTTTGCCGCCTTCGTGCTGCAGGGCATGAACGTGCGGCTGGTGGGCGAGGCCAACGACTACGTGGGCAAGGGCCTCAATGGCGGTCGTGTGGTGGTGGTCCCCCCGTCCGGAGCCTCCGATCCTGGCGACAAGGTGATCCTGGGCAACACCTGTCTCTACGGCGCCACCGGCGGTGAGCTCTATGCCCTCGGCCGAGCGGGCGAGCGTTTCGCCGTGCGCAACAGCGGCGCCCGCACCGTGGTAGAGGGCAGCGGCGACCACTGCTGCGAATACATGACCGGTGGGGTGGTGGTGGTGCTTGGCAGCACCGGCCGCAACGTGGCCGCCGGCATGACCGGCGGTGTGGCCTTCCTGTTGGATGAGAGCGGCGGTCTGGCCGAACGCCTCAACCCCGAGTCGGTCGCCCTCTGCGAGCTCACCACCTCCGAACAGGAGGCCCTGCTGCTGCCCTTGCTGGAAGCCCATCGCGACCACACCGGCAGCGCTCGGGCCACCGCGATCCTGGCCGACTGGCCCACCTGGAAGGGGCGTTTCAAGGTGCTGGTGCCCGCCAGCGAGAAGGCGCTTGTGGGCCTGGCGGAACGGCAGGAGGTGGTCGCCTGAGGCGGCCAACCGCATCGGTTTCGGTCGGTTCCTGCCAATGCCTCCCGAGTTCGCCCAGCAGCTGCGACAGCTCGAAAGAGCTGTCGCTCCATCTCGTGAGGGCACGATTGGACGAGCTCAACGAACAGGGCCACAGCGAGGCTGCGCGGCAGGGTGTTTTGCTGGGGGGGCTTCCCCACCGCCGGCCCCGGAACTTCCCGGTGATCAGCGGGGAAACTCCTGCATCAGCCGCCGCACCTCGCCGGCGTGGTAGCTGCTGCGGGTGAGCGGTGTGCTCACCACCTGCAGGAAGCCCAGCTCCTCCTCCCCCTGGCCGCGGTAGGCGTCGAACTGGTCGGGGTGGACGAACCGCTGCACGGGCAGGTGTTTGGGGCCTGGCGAGAGGTATTGGCCGATCGTGACGATGTCGACGGCGTGGGCCCGCAGGTCGGTCATCACCGCCAGCACCTCCGCATCGCTTTCCCCGAGCCCCACCATCAGCCCCGATTTGGTGTAAGCCCGCGGCCAGCCCTGGCGCACCCGCTGCAGCAGCTCCAGCGACCGCTGGTATACCCCCTGGGGCCGCACCCGGGCGTAGAGGCGCGGAACGGTTTCGATGTTGTGGTTGAGCACGTCGGGGCCGGCGTCCATCACCGCAGCCAGGGCGTCCCAGTTGCCGCAGAAGTCGGGGATCAGCAGCTCGATGGTGGTGAGGGGGGAGCGGCGCCGCACCTGCGCGATGCAGGCCACGAACTGGGCCGCGCCGCCGTCGGCCAGGTCGTCGCGGTTCACCGAGGTGATCACCACGTGACTCAGGCCGAGCCGGGCCACCGCCTCCCCCAGCCGCTCGGGCTCACTGGAGTCGAGGGCGCGCACGCTCTTGTCGAAGTCGATGTCGCAGTAGGGGCAGGCCCGGGTGCAGCCCGGCCCCATGATCAAGAAGGTGGCGGTGCCGCCGGCGAAGCACTCGCCGATGTTCGGGCAGCTGGCCTCCTGGCAGACCGTGTTGAGCTTCAGGTCGAGCAGCAGGTCGGCCACCGCGCCGACGCGTTCGCGCTGTGGCGCCTTCACCCGCAGCCAGTCCGGTTTGCTCGTTGTGGCCGTGGGAGCGGTCGCAGGCTGGGGATCGGGTGGCGTCACGGGGCCGGAGCGGCTCAACCCCGACTGTAGGAAGCGTGCCGTGAGCACCCAAGCGCCAGGCAGGTGATCCCCTACAGTCACTTCATCGGGATGTAGCGCAGCTTGGTAGCGCACTTCGTTCGGGACGAAGGGGCCGCAGGTTCGAATCCTGTCATCCCGACTTAACCCTCACCCCAGCTCCGCCCCGGGGTAACCCCGTGGCGTCACCATCCAGCCGTCCTGCTGGCGGCTGGTGCTGTTGCCCACCAGCACCAGGGTGAGCATGTCGACGGCCTCCACCGGCAGGCTTCCCAAGGTGTGCAGCTGCACGCTTTCCTCAGCGCGGCCCAGCTGGCGGGCCAGCACCACCGGCGTGGTGGCCGGGCGTTCCTCCAGCAGCAGGCTGCGGGCTCGCTCCAGCTGCCAGTCGCGGTCGCGGGAGCGGGGGTTGTAGA
The DNA here is from genome assembly GCA_947442825.1 of Synechococcaceae cyanobacterium. GTDB lineage: Bacteria > Cyanobacteriota > Cyanobacteriia > PCC-6307 > Cyanobiaceae > Cyanobium. Next base: position 9,978 of record CANEWU010000047.1, on the reverse strand, counting down.
GCGCCACCACGAAGTCGCCGGCCGCGGCGGCCCGCAGGCGCCGCTCGATCACCTCCCAGGGGGTGAGCCGGTCGCTGAGGCTGATCGTGCAGAAGTCGTGCATCAGGGGCGCCCCGGCCCGCGCCGCCGCCAGCTGCAGGGCCGAGAGGCCCGGGTGCACCGCAAAGGCCGGCCGGTCGGCCGCGGCCTGGGCCAGCCAGAGCTCCAGGGCCAGGCCCGCCATGCCGTAGATGCCGCTGTCCCCCGACGACACCAGCGCCACCGTGAGACCCTGCTGTGCCAGCGCCAGGGCCTCGGCGCAGCGCTGCCGTTCCTCTGTAAGGCGGCCGTCGCGCCGCAGCTGGTCGGGGCGGCGCAGGGGCTCGAGCAGATCGAGATAGAGGCCATAGCCCACCCACACCGTCGCCTGCGCCAGGGCCTGGCGGGCATCGCCGCTGAGCAGTTCCAGCCCGCCCGGACCGCTGCCCACCAGGTGCAGCGCCCCCCGGGCCGGGGCCCACTGGCGCCCCGCCAGGGCCACCGCCAGGGTGGCCGCCCCCCGTTCTCCGGAGGCGGCCCGCTCAATCCGTTTGGCAATAAGCAGCGGGGCCGGGGTTTCGGGGGTGCCGCCCGCCTCGGCGGCGGCCAGGCGCGCGGCGGCCTCCGCCACCGAGGCCGTGCCCACCTCCCGGGCCACCGCCGCCGAGGGGGTGGGCACCGGCACCGCCGCCAGCCGCTCGGCCGCATACAGCCGCAGGGGCCAGCCGCGCCGCGCCGCCAGGGCCAGCAGGGCCGGTTCGTCGCCCTTGAGGGTCACGCTGGCCAGGCCGGCCACCGCTTCCGGGGCGAGATCGTGCTCCTGCAGTGCTTTCTCCACCAGCCGCTCCAGCAGGGTCTCGCTGGTGTCGCGTTCGCAGCCCAGGCCCAGCCACAGGCTGGGGGGGTGCCAGCGGCAGCCCGGCCCGCGCCGGTGGCTCACCACCAGCTCCTGCTCCGCCGCCGCTTCCGCTGGCTCAGCATCAACAAGGCTTGCGGCCGCCGGCAGGTTCCGCCAGAGCGCCAGGCCGCTGTGCTGGTGCACCGCCACCGAATCGCTGCCGGCGGCCCTGGCCATGAGCGACCGCCAGTCGCCGGCGCCCCGCCGCCAACCCCAGGCGCTGCCGAAGGCATCCAGCGCCAGGGAGCCCCGCGTCCCGCTCGCCCCCGTAAGCACGGCCTCGCCCCCCAGCAGCGCGGCGATCTCCTGGGCCAGGGCCTCCCCGCCGGCGGCGTGGCCCCCCAGCAGCGGTATGGCGTAGCGACCTGCGGCATCCACCACCACCACCGCTGGGTCGTGCTCCTTGCCCTGCAGCAGCGGCGCGATCAGCCGGGTCACCAGCCCGCAGGCCCCCACCGCGACCACGGCTGTGGCACCGCCCCAGCGATCGGCCAGCCAGGCCCCGCTTTCGCCGTCGCCCCCGCCGGATCGGTGCGTTTCGCTGGCCAGGCCGCCGGCCTCGAGCTGGCGAAGAACCGAGTCGGCGCCTGGGCTGAAGGCCAGCACCAGAAGGCGACGTTCCCCCTTCCTTTCGTTCGCCATCGTGCCCACGACCGCAGCTGTCATCGCCCCAACCTCTCGCGTAGCCCCGCCAGTGGCCCCGTCCTGGGCTCCCGGCGAAGGGTGCCGTCGGGGTTCACCTCCTCGCGCGCGGACCGCAGGGGAAGGGGATCGGGCTCTTCTGGCTCGGGCGGCTGCTCCGGGGCTGTCTCCGGGGGCGGCAGCGGGTCGCCGGGCGCATCGCCAACGGGCGCGGTTGGCTCTTCCTCTGTTCCCCCATCCTTTTTGGGGCTGGTGTTCTGCGCCTCCGCCATTGCGACTTCTTCGTTCTGGGCCTCCGCCTTCGTCACTTCTTCCTTGGTGGCTTCTGCGGCGATCAGCGCGTCCGCGGTGCCTTCTTCCTCGGTGAGCGCGGCTGGTGTGCCTTCTTTGGCGGTGAGCGCGTCCTCGCTCAGCGCATCCTCATTAAGTGGCTCCTCCTTCAGGGCGTCATCGATGGACGCGGCCTTCGTCCCTTGAGCGCTTGGTTCCTGCGCCGGCAAGGGAGGCATCGAGGTGGGAGGGGGCGCCTGCCCCAGCAGGATCGCCAGATCCGAGCTTGTGAGAACCGCGCCCTGCCAGGCGGGCCTTGGCTGGCTCGGATCGAGAAGCACCTCCTGCACCAGGCTGTTGAAGGGAGGGTTGAGCGGTTCGCCCCGTCCGTCCAGCAACTCCAGCTGCACGGCATTGGTGCCGGGCCGCCAGCCCCGCAGCCACAGGGGGGTCTGGCGATCCACCAGGAACGAGTCGCCGTTCACGGTCACCCGCAACCGCCAGCGCGCATCGTCGTCTCGCAGATGCTGGAGGGGCGCGTCGACCAACAGCCAGTCCAGCAGCAGCGGTTGGGCGGCGGCGGCCGGCGGCGGGCTCACCGGTAGCAGCTGGGGGGTTCCCACGGGAGGGAGGGAGAGCGGATTGGCCGCCGTGCGATGCACAACGATCTGGGCCATCGCCCCGGGGCTCTTTACCGCCTCCCCCCAAGGCCGCGCCGCTACCACCGTTACGCGGTGACTGCCAGGGCTCAGGGCCGGCAGGGTGGCCTCAGGGCGGGTGAGGCGCAATGGTTCACCCCCATCGATTTGCACGAGCAGGTGGGTGCCCAGTCCCAATGCCCCCGCATCAACCAGCGGCCAGTCGTCCACCTGCAGGCGCAGGGTCCAGGGATCGCCGCTCAGGAGGGCGCCAGCCGCCGGCGCCAAGATGCGCACCTGGGGTGCCCGATCGGCCAGGGCTGCCTGCAGCTGTTGGACCGCCGCCGGGGGGGGCACCTCCTGCAGCCTCTGGGCGCTGGAGACGCCCAGGCTGCCGCGAGGGGGCGGCGCGCTGCGGCCTGGCCAGTCGAGGGCCAGCGCCCGTCCTACCCCTGCGGGCCACGGCAGCAGCAGCCAGAGACAGAGCAAGAGCAGGACCAGTGGGCCCCGCCACCACCGAAACCCCAGCCCCGCACCGGTTGGCCGCTCGTCGCCCGCCCCGCTCACGCCGTTCAAGCCCCACTGCCCCAAAGAAGGTGTTCATTCTGCTCAGGCATGGCGCCGCTGCTGAATTGCTATATCCAGGGCGGTGCTGTGGCGACAAAGGTTGTGGACAACCCCCTTTCATCTGGCCTCTGACGCTATTAACAATCCTTGGTCAGACCCTAGTCAGCGCCTGGGGTGCGCCGGGATTGAACCTTTGTAACTGGGATGCAATTCTGCTTGTTCCCGACCCCTATACTTCCGCCAGCGGTCCCCTTCCCGGGGCCCAAAGCTCCAGTCGTGGCAAGGGTTCTGCCCTGTCGCACTGGTGCCCGTGGTCTGGGCGGCCTGACGGCTGCCATCGACCATCGGGTCCCATCGGCGGTTTCGGTCCTTCTCCTGTTGCGGTTTCCGCGGCTGGAGTCGGTCCCCAATCGTCTGGGGTGGCCCTCCACCTCGACCCCGTCCCTCGAGGAACGTCTCGATGACCATCAGCCCACCAGAGCGTGGGAAGAAGGCGGAAGCCATGGTCGACCGGAACCCCGTTCCGGCGACGTTCGAGCTTTTCGAGAAGCCCGGACATTTCGACCGCAGCCTCGCCAAAGGTCCCAAAACCACCACCTGGGTTTGGAACCTCCACGCCAACGCTCACGACTTCGACAGCCACACGAGCGACCTCGAAGAGGTCTCTCGCAAGATCTTCTCGGCTCACTTCGGCCACCTGGCCGTCATCTTTATCTGGCTGAGCGGCGCCTTCTACCACGGAGCCCGCTTCTCCAACTACACCGGCTGGCTTGCCGATCCCCTGCACGTCAAGCCGAGCGCCCAGGTCGTCTGGCCGATCTTCGGCCAGGAGATTCTTAACGGCGACGTCGGTGCCGGCTTCCACGGCATTCAGATCACCTCCGGCCTCTTCCATGTATGGCGGGCCTGGGGTTTCACCAGCGAGTTCCAGCTCCTCTGCACCGCCATTGGTGCTCTGGTGATGGCCGGTCTGATGCTGAACGCCGGGGTGTTCCACTACCACAAGGCGGCCCCCAAGCTCGAGTGGTTCCAGAACGTTGAGTCGATGCTCAACCACCATCTGGCCGGTCTGCTTGGTCTCGGTTCCCTTTCCTGGACCGGGCACCTCCTGCACGTGTCGCTGCCCACCACGCAGCTGATGGATGCCATCGATGCCGGCAATCCGCTGGTTCTCAATGGCAAGACCATCGCCTCGGTGGCCGACATTCCGCTGCCCCACGAATTCCTCAACCAAGACCTGCTGGCCCAGCTCTTCCCGGGCTTTGGCGCCGGCATCTCCGCCTTTTTCACCGGCAACTGGGCTGCCTACAGCGATTTCCTCACCTTCAAGGGCGGGCTGAATCCTGTTACCGGCAGCCTCTGGATGACCGACATCGCCCATCACCATCTGGCGATCGCGGTGCTCTTCATCGTTGCCGGTCACATGTACCGGACCAACTGGGGTATCGGTCACAGCATCAAGGAGATCCTGGAAGGTCAGAAGGGTGATCCCCTCCTGTTCCCTGCTCCGAACGGTCACAACGGCCTGTTCGAGTTCATGACCACCTCCTGGCACGCCCAGCTGGCGGTGAACCTGGCGCTGCTGGGTTCGCTCACCATCATCGTGGCGCACCACATGTATGCGATGCCTCCGTATCCGTACATCGGGGTCAGCTACGCCACCCAGCTGTCGCTGTTCACCCACCACGTTTGGATTGGTGGTTTCCTGATCGTTGGTGCCGGCGCCCACGCGGCGATCGCCATGATCCGCGACTACGACCCCGCCAAGCACGTCGATAACGTGCTCGACCGGGTGCTCAAGGCGCGCGATGCCCTGATCAGCCACCTCAACTGGGTCTGCATCTGGCTCGGTTTCCACAGCTTCGGCCTCTACATCCACAACGACACCATGCGTGCCCTGGGCCGTCCCCAGGACATGTTCAGTGACACCGCGATCCAGCTCAAGCCGGTCTTCGCGCAGTGGATCCAGGGCCTGCACGCCGCCGCCGCCGGCACCACCGCTCCGAACGCCTTGGCGGGTGTGAGCGAGGTGTTCAACGGCTCCGTTGTCGCTATTGGTGGCAAGGTGGCCGCCGCGCCGATCCCCCTGGGAACGGCCGACTTCATGGTCCACCACATCCACGCCTTCACGATCCACGTCACCGTGCTGATCCTTCTGAAGGGCGTGCTCTATTCGCGCAGCTCCCGTCTCGTCCCCGACAAGGCGAATCTGGGCTTCCGCTTCCCCTGCGACGGCCCCGGCCGTGGCGGCACCTGCCAGGTTTCGGCTTGGGACCATGTGTTCCTCGGCCTGTTCTGGATGTACAACTCCCTGTCGATCGTGATCTTCCACTTCAGCTGGAAGATGCAGAGCGACGTGTGGGGCACCGTCAATGCTGACGGCACCGTCCAGCACATCACCAATGGCAACTTCGCCCAGAGCGCCATCACCATCAATGGCTGGCTCCGCGACTTCCTCTGGGCCCAGGCCGCGCAGGTGATCAACAGCTACGGCTCGTCCTCCAGCGCCTACGGCCTGATGTTCCTGGGTGCCCACTTCGTCTGGGCGTTCAGCCTGATGTTCCTGTTCAGCGGCCGCGGCTACTGGCAAGAGCTGATTGAGTCCATCGTCTGGGCTCACAACAAGCTGAAGGTCGCCCCCGCCATCCAGCCGAGGGCGCTCTCGATCACCCAGGGTCGTGCCGTCGGTGTCGCCCACTATTTGTTGGGCGGTATCGCGACCACCTGGTCCTTCTTCCTGGCCCGCATGATTGCGGTCGGCTGATCTCCACCTGACCTTTCCCAATGGCAGCAACGAAATTTCCTTCGTTCAGCCAGGGTCTGGCACAGGACCCGACAACCCGCCGAATCTGGTACGGCATCGCCACGGCTCACGATTTCGAGAGCCACGACGGCATGACCGAGGAGCGGCTTTACCAAAAGCTGTTCTCCACCCACTTCGGACACCTGGCCATCATTGGCCTCTGGGTTTCGGGCAACCTGTTCCATATCGCCTGGCAGGGCAACTTCGAGCAGTGGGTCGCCGATCCTCTGCATGTCCGTCCCATCGCGCACGCGATTTGGGATCCCCACTTCGGCCAAGGCGCCATCACCGCCTTCACCCAGGCGGGCGCCAGTTCCCCGGTGAACATCGCTTATTCCGGTCTGTACCACTGGTGGTACACGATCGGCATGCGCACCAACGCCGAGCTCTATCAGGGATCCATCTTCATGATGATCCTGTCCCTCTGGGCTCTGTTCGCTGGCTGGCTGCACCTTCAGCCCAAGTTCCTGCCTTCTCTGGCCTGGTTCAAGAACGCTGAATCGCGTCTCAATCACCACCTCGCCGTTCTCTTCGGCTTCAGCTCGATCGCTTGGACCGGTCACCTGGTCCACGTCGCCATCCCTGAATCCCGTGGCATTCACGTGGGCTGGGACAACTTCCTCTCGGTGGCTCCCCACCCCGCAGGTCTGGGTCCCTTCTTCACCGGCAACTGGGGGGTGTATGCCCAAAATCCCGATACCGCCCAGCAGCTGTTCAACACCAGCCAAGGCGCGGGCACCGCGATCCTCACCTTCCTGGGTGGTTTCCACCCCCAGACCGAGTCGCTCTGGCTCACGGATATCGCCCATCACCACCTGGCGATCGGCTGCATCTTCGTGATCGCCGGCCACATGTACCGCACCAATTTCGGGATCGGTCACTCGATCCGCGAAATTCTCGATGCCCACAATCCCCCCAAGGGGACCCCGGGTGATCTGGGTGCTGGTCACAAAGGCCTCTACGACACGATCAACAACTCGCTCCACTTCCAGCTAGGTCTGGCCCTGGCCTCCCTGGGTGTGGCCACGAGCCTGGTGGCGCAGCACATGTATTCGCTGCCGTCCTACGCGTTCATCGCGCGCGACTACACCACCCAGGCCGCCCTCTACACCCACCACCAGTACATCGCCATCTTCCTGATGTGCGGTGCCTTCGCCCACGGTGCGATCTTCTTCATCCGTGACTACGACCCCGAAGCCAACAAGAACAACGTTCTGGCCCGGGTGCTCGAGCACAAGGAAGCGATCATCAGCCACCTGAGCTGGGTCTCCCTCTTCCTCGGTTTCCACACCCTCGGCCTCTACGTCCACAACGACGTGGTCGTGGCTTTCGGTACCCCTGAGAAGCAGATTCTGGTGGAGCCCGTTTTTGCCCAGTTCGTCCAGGCCGCTTCCGGCAAGGCGATCTACGGCATGAACGTGCTGCTCGCCAACCCGGACAGCCTGGTAAGCAACGCTCCTGGCCCCGGCGCCGTCTGGCTGCCCGGCTGGCTGGATGCGATCAACTCCGGCAACAACAGTCTCTTCCTCCAGATCGGTCCTGGTGATTTCCTTGTGCACCACGCCATTGCGCTGGGTCTGCACACCACCACCTTGATCCTGGTGAAGGGTGCCCTGGATGCCCGAGGCTCCAAGCTGATGCCCGACAAGAAGGACTTCGGCTATTCCTTCCCCTGCGACGGCCCCGGCCGTGGCGGCACCTGCGACATCTCGGCCTGGGACGCCTTCTATCTGGCGGTCTTCTGGGCCCTGAATACCGTGGGTTGGGTGACCTTCTACTGGCACTGGAAGCATCTCGCCATCTGGCAGGGCAACGTGGCCCAGTTCAACGAGTCCAGCACCTACCTCATGGGCTGGTTCCGCGACTACCTGTGGCTCAACAGCTCCCAGCTGATCAATGGCTACAACCCCGCTGGCTCGAACAACCTCGCCGTCTGGGCCTGGATGTTCCTCTTCGGTCACCTGATCTGGGCCACGGGTTTCATGTTCTTGATCTCCTGGCGTGGTTACTGGCAGGAGCTCATCGAGACCATCGTCTGGGCCCACCAGCGCACGCCGCTGGCCAACCTGGTCGGCTGGCGCGATAAGCCTGTCGCCCTCTCGATTGTGCAGGCCCGGGTGGTGGGTCTGGCTCATTTCACGGTGGGTTACTTCATCACCTACGCCGCCTTCCTGATAGCTTCGACCTCCGGCAAATTCGGTTGATCCCAGCTACTACCTCGCTCCTCGAGGGACACTTCGCCCCCGGCATACGCCGGGGGCTTTTTTTGTAGCAGCGGACACATTCACGTCTTTCCCCACCTATTCGCACGTCCTTGCCCACTGGCCCGCATCGGTCAGTCACGGTTCTGGAACCGAAGGCCGCCAGCCCCAGCGACCGCGGTTATCTTTAGCGAAGAATTCAAGGAGGATTGATTCTTTCCATGGCAATGCCTCGCCCTGCCCCTTCTGCGCCCTCCCCCCTCCTGGGCTCACTCCGTCCCGTGGGCGCCGTCCGGGCCCTCCTCGCCTTGGGGGTGCTTACCGCCTCCGCAGCCCTCCCGGCGGGCAGTGCCCATGCCCTCGCCCTCACGGGTCTGGACTCGTATCGCAACCTCAGCGTCAGCAGCGTGTTTGGCAGCGGCTATGGCGGCTCTGAGCTCGTTGACGCCGATCTGGACACCTCTTGGGTGATTTCCGGCGCCCTCGGCGCTAACCCCCAAGGCAGGGATGAGGGCTGGTTCTCCTTTGAGCTCGAAAAAGAGTTCATCATCGATCAGCTCGACTTTGCCCCCCGAGGCCCCTCGGGAAAGGTCGACGCAATCGATCGACTCGAGATGTGGGCCTCGCTCTCGCCGTTCAATGTGGACGTGACCGACGCGGTCAGCACAGCCGCCTTCCTGACCAGCAACCTGAAGCCCTCGTTCAAGGTGGCGGGCTTTGCCCCCACGCCATCCCTTCCCTACTCCTATTCCACAGGTTCGTTGGCTGGTCGCTACTTCCTTGTGCGGCTCCTGAACCAAGCCGACACCGGCTCCAGCCGCAACCTGGGTGCCAGGTTCTTCCAGCTGCAGGGTGCGCCGATGGTGCCGGGCCCCGTTCCTGCGCTCGGGGTGGCCAGTGCTTTTCTGGCCTCTCGTCGCCTGCGGCGCCGTTGCCAACTCCGCTAGTTAACTCCGCTGGCCAATTCCGCTGGCCAGTTCCGCTGGCCAACTCCCTTGACACCACTGCAGCTAATTGCTGTGGTGGCGTCGCTTTTTTTTATTCATCCAAGCCTGTTTGTCAGCGAGGCAAAGAGGTTTTCGAGCCCGCGAGGTCTGCAGCCAAAAAAAAGCCCCACCCGAAGGTGGAGCGACAGAGGAAGCAGGGGCCGTTCGTATAGGCCTGCTTTCAGTCGATTGTTCAGCTGACGCTCCAGACACCGCCAGCGATCTTCACCAGCGGGGACACCAGGGTGGTGCTGCACAGGAACCAGGCAAAGGCCGCGCCGCCGCAGCCACCAAGCCAGAAGCCGCTGGCGAACTCGGCCCAGCCGGCCTTGGTGAACAGGTCGGCCGGAGGATTGTCAATCGTGGCGTCAGCTGGCTGGGCGCTTGGCCCATGGCCGGCGGTGCCGTAGATCGACAGGCAAACCGTGAGGATCGACACCAGGCCGATGGTGGCCAACAGACCCGCCGTGCTGGCGTATTCGGTGAGGCGCAGCGGACCGGTGATGGCGAAGGGCCCATAGAGGAAGAATCCGTGGGCCATGCCCACCTCCAGACCCCGCCGGTTTGGCGACAGGGAGGGGCGATAGGCCGGCAGCGCGTTCAGAAACGCCTTGGTGAAATAGCTGCTGTTGACGGGGGTGGCCAGATTGCCGACGCAGGGGTCGGCCACGGGAGTGACGGTCATGGTCGGGCGACGGTGCAGGGGATGGGGCGAGAAAACAGACGGGCTCGAAGGGCTCAGTCGCGCGCTTCGATCACGTTGAAGAGCAGGGCCATGGCCACCGCAGGGCCGAGGATCCCAACCAAAGGGATGAACACCGACGGCATCCAGGAAGCGGCAAATTCTCCAGTCATGGTGCGGGCCATAAGCAACCGCGGGTACTGTAAAGAGCACTTCCCTCACCATCCCTGCGGCCCAGAAGGGGTGACATAAAAATTCAGCAGCGCTGCCCTC
>CANEWU010000046.1 GCA_947442825.1 Synechococcaceae cyanobacterium | reverse complement strand
CGCGGGTTCCCGATCCAGCCGCTGCGCCCCCTGCTGCCCCTGCCCGGACGCCTGGACGGCCAGGCCGACGGTCGGCTCAGCCTCCGCCTCGACCAGGGCCGACCCGGCTGCCGCGGCAGCCTGGCCCTGCGCGAGCTGCGCTGGCGGCCCCAGGCTGGCTCCCCTCCCCTGCAGCTGGACCGCGCCCCGCTGGAGTGCCGGGATGGCGATCTGCTTCTTGCCCAGAGCTCCTGGCGGTTCTCCGGCTGGAGCGGGCGGGTGTCCGGCCGCCTCGCCCAGCGGCGCCAGCTGGCGCTGCAGCTGGAGGCCCGGGCGCCCCGCGGCCATTCCTTCGCCGCCCTGCCGATCCAGGCCAGCCTCCAGGGTCTCTGGCGCGACGGTGCACTGCAGGTGAGCCGTCTTGAGGGCCGCCGGGGGGCCTCCCTGCTGCGGGCCCGCGGCCAGCTCGGCCGCTCCCTCGACCTGCGGGGAGGCTGGCTGCTGGAGCCCACCGACCTGCCCGGTGGCGATCGGCTGCCCCCCTGGCTGCGGGAGAAGCCACTGCTGGGCTCCCTGCGGCTCGATGGTCGACTGGGGCTTCCGCGGCTGGCGGTGGAGACCGCCCCCGCCCGCGTCGCCGTTCTGGGCCCCTGGCAGGCCTCCCTGCTGTGGAGTGACGGGCTCCTCCGCTTGCAGCGCTTCGAGAGCCCCCAGCTGCGGGCCCAGGCCACCCTGCCGCTCGGCCTTCGCCCCGGCCGGGGGCTGGTGGTGGGCAACCTGGAAGCCGCCCTCGACCTGCGCCAGTTCCCCCTCAACCGGCTCGACCCGCTCGTTGGCAGCCGCCTGCGGGGCCAGCTCGATGCCCGCGGCCGTCTGGAGGGGCCTCTGAACGCCCTGCGCCCCAACCTCGAGCTGACGGTACGGGAGCCCGGTGCCGGGCCCCTGTGGTTGCGGGAAACCTGGCGGGGGCGCCTGCAGGCCCAGGGGCTGCCCTTTGCTACCCCCATCGGCGCCGGGGGCGGCCTGCTGCAGCTGGCGGCCCTGGCGCCGGCCCCAACGGGCCGGATCGCCGCCTGGATTGACCACCGCTGGATCCCTGTGCGGATCGACCTGGAGCGCCAGGGGGGACTGCTGCAGCTGGCGGGTCGACCCGAGCGCTACCGCTGGCAGGCCCGCGACTTTCCCCTCGCCGGGCTCACCCTGGCCACGGGGCCGCGCCGCCGCTTCCAGCCGCTCCAGGCCCGCCTGAGCGGTGACGGCCATCTCGGCCTGGAACCGCTGGCCTTCGACGGGACCGTGGCGCTCGTCGACCCGCGCTTCCTCGGCATCGCCGGCCGTCGCATCGAGGCCGAGTTTCGCTACGCGGATCGCCGCTACGCCCTGCGTGGCGCCGTCGAACCCCTCGACCGCGGCCGGGTGGAGGCCCGCCTGGAGGGATCCTGGGCCGGTCCCTTCCGCGCCGATCTCCAGGCCCGCCAGCTCAGTTCCGGCCTCTTCCGCCAGTTCCTCACCGCCTGGCCCCTCTGGCTCGGCGGCTCCCCCACCGACGGGCCTGGCGCCGTGGCGCTCGGCAGCCCGGCCATCCTCACCCTCGGCCGCAGCATCGACGACCAGCTCATCGCGCTGGCGGCCGCCCTGGAGCGCCTGGCCGAACGGGATCGCCTCGAAGCGCGGGTGGATCGGGGCGAGCTGCTGCGCCGCCTCCAGAGCCGCATCGATGCCGACCTGAAGCTCAGCGGCCCCGACCTGCCCAACGCCCGCATCGACCTCAACGCCCGCGGCCATCTCTGGCTGCGGCAGCGGGATCGCGACCTGGCCCTGGCCGGCCGGCCCGTTGAGCTGCGCCTGCAGGGGGCGCTGCTGCGGGGGGAGGGGGAGTTTGACCTCTCGGGCCTGTCGTTGGCGCTGCTGGCGTTGCTGGTGCCGCTGCCCGAGAGCCTGCGGGGGGAGCTGGCGATGCGGGGCCGTTACCGCCTGGGGGCCGCCCGGCCGGAGCTGGCGGTCGACCTGGCGCTGGTGGACACCCGCCTCGGGGATCGCCCCCTGCAATTGGAGCGCGGCCGGGTGGAGCTGCAGCCGGAGGCGGTCGCGGTCGATCTGGCCCTGCGGGCCGCCGGGGCGGACAACAGCCTCGATCTGGTCGGCACGATTCCGCTCGATTCCCGGCGCGAGACCCTGGAGCTGCGCCTCGCCAGCCGCGGCGACGGTCTGCGCTTCCTCTCCCGCCTCGCCGGCACAGCGGTGGAGGTGCAGAAGGGCAGCAGCGACCTCCAGCTTCTGGTGCGCGGCAGCCTCTCCGATCCGATCGCCAACGGCTTCCTCCGCCTGCGGGGCGGCCAGGTGCGCTTCATCGGCCAGACCCTGCGCGAGGTGGAAGCCACCGTTCTGTTCGACTTCGAGCAGCTCCTGCTCCAGGAGCTCACCGCCACGGTGGGGCGCGACGGGCGGATCAGCGGCGAGGGGCGGTTGGGGCTGGTGCGGCCCCTTTCGGAGGAGCCCACCCTGCAGGTGCGCCTGCAGCGGGTGCCCTTCCAGGTGCCCCGGGTGAGTGCGGTGGGCGATGGCCTGCTGCGCCTGGCCGGCAGCCTGGCCGACCCGCGTCTGGGGGGCGATGTGGCGATCCGCAATGGCTCCATCAACGCCACCCCAGGCGAGCTGGCCGGGGTGCCGGTGGGCGAGGGGCCCCAAGCCGACCAGCCGGTGCGGCCGGTGCGCTTTGAGCAGTTGCTGGAGTCGAAGTGGGATTTCCAGCAGCCCCTGGTGCTGCTGGGGCCCGATGTGGAGTCCCCCACCGCCGAATCGCTGCGCCGCTCGATCCCCAACGTGCCATGGCTGGCCTTCGACGACCTGCTGGTGCGGCTGGGCCCCGACCTGAAGGTGACGATCGGCAGTGTGGGCAGCTTCCGCACGGGCGGCCGGCTGCGCATCCGCGGCCGCCTGGATCCGTCGCTGCAGGCCAGTGGCGTGGTGCGGCTGCTGGGGGGCCGGCTGAACCTGTTCACCACTAGCTTCAGCCTCGATCCCGACGCCCCCAACGTGGCGGTGTTCACCCCTGGCCTCGGGCTGGTGCCCTATCTCGACATCGCCCTGCGCACCCGCGTGTCCGACAGCCTCAGCGTGATCGGTCCGAGCGGCCTGGCCTCCGGTGGCATCGGCAGCGCCAACGGGCCCACCCTGGCGGAGGTGCAGGGGCAGGGGGGCTTCTCGCGGCTCAACCAGCTCAAGCTGATCCTGGTGACGGTGGCCGTCAGCGGCCCAGCCGACCGCATCGCCGAGAACCTGCGCCTGAGCAGCAGTCCCCCCCTGCCCCAGGAACGCCTCGTGGCCCTGATCGGCGGCAATTCACTCGCGGGCCTCAGCGGCGGGCAGGCGGGCACCGCCCTGGCCACGGTGCTCGGTCAGTCGTTGCTTTCGCCCCTGCTCGGCACCCTCAGCGATGCCTTCGGCCAGCGGGTGAGTTTCGCCCTTTACCCCACCTATGTGAACCCCTCCCTGAGCACCAGCGAGGAGCGCCGCTCCAACCGTGTTCCCCCCCAGCTGGTCTTCGGCGCCGAGGTCGGCTACGACATCACCGACCGCATCAATGCCTCGCTGCTCGTCGCCCCCAACCGCTCCGACGTACCCCCGCAGGTGACGCTGAACTACAAGGCGTCGGAGACCTTCACCCTGGAGGGCTCGGTGGACAGCGAGGGCGCCTGGCAAACCCAGCTGCGGATGTTCCTGCGTTTCTGAACCCCGCCATGCCCTCCCCCGCGATCGGTCCTGCCGCCCTCTCCCCTGAGTCCTCCCCCCAGCTGATCGGTGTCGATCTGGGGGGCACGGCGATCAAGCTGGCGCGCTTCCGTCAGGACGGGGAATTGCTGGCCGAGGCCCAGTGCCCCACCCCCCAACCGGCCCTGCCCGGGGCGGTCACCACCGCGATCGTGGAGGCGATCGACGCCCTCGACCCCGACCGTCTGGCGGACCGGGTGGGCATCGGCCATCCCGGCCCCAGCGACCGGGCCGCCCGCGTGGCTCGCATCGCCATCAACTTGCCGGGCTGGCGGGAGGTTCCCCTGGCCGAATGGCTGGAACCCCAGATCGGCCGGCCCGTCACCCTCGCGAATGATGCCAACTGCGCCCTGCTCGGCGAGCGTTGGCGGGGCGCGGCCCAGGACGCCTCCGATGCCCTGCTGCTCACCCTGGGCACCGGCGTCGGTGGGGCGGTGCTGCTGGGGGGGGAGCTGTTCCTCGGCCATGGCGGCGCCGCTGCCGAACCGGGGCTGATCGGCGTTGATCCCGAGGGACCCCCCTGCCGCAGCGGCAACCGCGGCTCGCTGGAGCAGTACTGCAGCCTCTCCGGCCTGGCGCGCCTGAGCCCCCTCAACCCCGCCGAGCTGGTCCGCCGCGCCGACGCCGGTGATCCCGAGGCGCGGGCGGTGTGGGAGGCCTACGGCCGCTGGCTGGGGGTCGGGTTGAGTTCGCTCCTTTATGTGCTCACCCCTGAGTTGGTGCTGATCGGCGGTGGCCTGAGCGCCGCCAGCGACCACTTCCTGCCGGCGGTGTGGCGGGAGGTGGAGGAGCGGGTGCTGGCGGTGAGCCGGGAGGGGTTGCGGATCCGCCGTTGCGCCCTGGGCAATGGCGCCGGCCGGCTTGGGGCCGCCTGGCTGGCGCGCCAGCGCCTGGCGCCCGGCGGCTTGGGATGATGGGGGCATGAGCCTGTCGGAATCCACCCCTGCCGCCACCCCTGCCGCCGCCGCTGCTGCCGTACCGGAGCCCGGTCCGGAGCTGCTCCAGCGCGCCGCAGCAACGCGCCGCGCCGCCATGGCCCTCGGCCGCCTCGACGCCGCCGCGCGCCGCCGGGCTGTGTTGGCCATGGCGGATGCCCTGGCGGCCGACGCCGAGGCCATCGTGGCCGCCAACGCTGAAGATCTGGCGGCCGCCGAGCGCGATGGCCTCAGCGCTCCCCTGGTGGCCCGCCTGCGGCTCGATCGCACCAAGCTGGAGGTCGCCATTGCTGGCGTGCGCCAGGTGGCGGCCCTGCCCGATCCGTTGGGCCGCCGCCAGCTCCACAGCGAACTCGACCACGGCCTGGTGCTCGAGCGCATCACGGTGCCCCTGGGGGTCGTGGGGGTGATCTTCGAGGCCCGGCCCGACGCGGTGATGCAGATCGCTTCGTTGGCGATCCGCTCCGGCAACGGCGCCCTGCTCAAGGGGGGGCGTGAGGCCACCGGCAGCTGCCGCGCGATCGTCGATGCCCTGCAGCGGGGCCTGGCCGCCAGCGACGCCGATCCCGCCTGCCTCGCCCTGCTCACCAGCCGCCAGGAGAGCCTGGCGCTGCTGCGGCTCGATGGCCTGGTCGACCTGATCATTCCCAGGGGCTCCAACGAGCTGGTGCGCTTCATCCAGGCCCACACCCGCATCCCGGTGCTGGGTCACGCCGATGGGGTCTGCCACCTCTACGTCGACCGCAGCGCCGATGTGGATCAGGCGGTGCGCCTGGCGGTCGACAGCAAGTGCCAGTACCCGGCCGCCTGCAATGCGATCGAAACCCTGCTGGTGCACCGCCAGATCGCCCCGGCGTTCCTCGCGGCGGCGATTCCGGCGCTCGAGGCCGCCGGGGTGGAGCTGCGTGGCGACGCGGAATCCCGGGCCCTGGGGGTGGCCTGTGCCGCCAGCGAGGTCGACTGGCCCGCCGAATACTCCGACCTGATCCTGAGCGTGCGGGTGGTGGCCGATGAGGACGAGGCCCTGGGCCACATCGCCCAGTACGGCTCGCGCCACACCGAGGCCATCTGCACCGATGATCCCGAGGCGGCCGAGCGCTTCCTGGCGGCGGTCGACAGCGCTGGCGTGTTCCACAACTGCTCCACCCGCTTCGCCGATGGCTTCCGCTACGGATTCGGGGCGGAGGTGGGCATCAGCACCCAGACCCTGCCGCCCCGCGGCCCGGTGGGTCTCGAGGGGCTGATCACCTACCGCTACCGCCTGCGGGGCGAAGGCCACACCGTCGCGGATTACGCCGCCGGCCGCAGCCACTTCACCCACCGCTCCCTGCCGCTGTGAGCCAGCCCTCCCCAGCTCCACCCCTGGTGCTGGTGCACGGACTGTTCGATACCCCGGCCCTGTTCTGGAGCCTCCGCCAGCGGCTCGGCAGCCGCCGCGATCCCGTTCTGGTGCCGCCCCTTCCCCACGGTCTCGGCAGCACGCCCCTCGAGACCTTGGCCCGCCGGCTGGGCGATCAGATCGTTGCCGCCTTCGGCCCCGAGCAACCCATCGACCTGCTCGGCTTCTCGATGGGGGGACTGATCGCCCGCACCTGGCTGCAGCTGGAAGGGGGAGCTGCGCGCACGCGGCGCTTTCTGAGCATCGCGAGCCCCCATGCCGGCAGCCTGGTGGCCCTGCCCTGGCCCCGCACCCTGCTGGCCGGCCTGGCCGATATGAAACCCGGCAGTCCGCTGCTGCGCCGCCTCGATGCTGATCTGGAGCCGCTGCGGCGCGTGGACTGCGTCAGCCTCTATGTGCTCACCGATGTGATGGTGGTACCGGGCTGGAGCGCGGTGCTGCCGGTGGGTCCCCACCGCCTGCTGCCGGTGTGGCAACACAGCCGGGTGATGGCCGAGCCCGCCTCCCTCGATCCGATCGTGGCGGAGCTGCTGCGGCCGTGATCGTCTCCGCCCCGGTTCTGTTGCTGCTGGTGGGTCTCTCCTTCTCCCTCTCCCATGCCTTCTCCCTGCTGGCCAACCGCTTGACGCCCCGCCAGATCCTGGTGCGTCTGCTGCTCGATGCCCTGGTGCTGGCGCTGGCGTTCCTGCTGGCCTCCGGCGTCGACATGGTGCTGCTGGCGGCCCTGGCCACCCCGCCGGTGCGTCCCTCCGCGTTTCTGGCGGGCATGGATCGCGTCCTGCTGCCGGGCCTGGCCTACGGGTTTGTCGCGGCCCCCTACATCGGTGCGCCGCTGGCGGTGGTCCTCTGGGCCCTGCTCCATCTCGGCACCGTGCATCGCCTGCACCACCTCTTTGGCCTGCCCTGGCTCCAGGCCCTGACCCTGGCCACCCCGGGCTTCCTGGTGGCCCTGGCGCTGGTGATCCTGCTGTTCCGACAGAGCTGGCAGCGCAGCTACCTGCGCCTCGCCGAGGAGGTGGAGGCTGCCGGGGTTGGGGCCGCACGGGGACAGGGGAGCTGATGGCTGTCCGGGCGGCGATCCGGGAGCAGCTGCGTGCCCTTCGCCTCGACCGGCGATTGGCCCTTGCGGTACTGCTGATCCTCCTGGTCCTGGGCGCCGTGGTCTCCCCCCGCCTGCGGGGCCTGCTGCTCGCCCTGCTCGATCCGCCGGAACTGTGGCTGCTCCTGCCCTGGGGCGTGGCGGCCTTGCTGTTGCTGGTGCCGATCGCGGGCATCGTTTCGCTCGTGAGCCAATACGCCTTCTGGGAGGGCTGGCTGTCGGGCCTGCCCGACCCCGCCACACTGTTTCCGCGCCCCAACCCGGCCTCTTCGCAGTCGGAGGCCCCGGTTGGGGGGCTGTCGCCGCAGGGCTACGTGATCTACCTCGACGGCATTCATCAGTACTCCTTCGACCATCCACCCCGGGTGACGGCATTCCTGGGTGATCTCGAGCGCCGCCTCGGCCCAGGCATTCAGCTGGTGCGTGGCTTCGAGACCTACACGGTGATGCCGGTGCCGCTGGCGGAAGACCGCGGTGGCGCCTGGTTCTGGCGACGCCTCTTTGCCCTCCAGGAGCACCACCCGCTGGCTTTGGTGCGCACCCTCACCGCAGTGCTGGTGCAGGCCAACAACATCATCAAGGTGGGCATTTCCTCGGATCGCCGCTACGGCCCGATCGGTCACTACGAGCTTGCCCTGCGCATCGCCGAGCGCCTTGCCCACGCAGGATTTCATCCGGAGCAGGGGGCCGGCCTGGTACTGCTCGGCTACAGCGGCGGGGCGGAGATGGCCTTCGGTGTGGCCGATTACCTGCAGAGACTCTGTCCGGTGCCGTTGCGGGTGATCAGCTTCTGCGGGGTGTTCAGCGGCAACCATCCGCTGGAGCGGGTGGAGGCGATCGGCACGGTGGTGGGCAGCCGGGATCCGGTGGCCGCCTTCGGCAGGGTCGCCTACCCGGCCCGCTCGGCAATCTGGCCCTTCTCCCGCTGGCGCCGGGCCCTGGGGCAAGGGCGGGTCGAGCGACGCACCATTGCTGGGATGGGCCACAACGGCAGGAATGGACCCTTCGCCGAGGCGTTCCGGGAGCCGCTGCTTACGGCGATCCTTTCGTTGTTGGCGACCTGAGCCAGGGCTGCGCGCCCCGGCTTCAAGTCTCCCAGCCTTCAAGGGGCCACCAGGCCCGTGTGCCGGATCAGCGCCTCCGCTGAGGGGGGCCGCCCGCGGAAGGCCTCGAACACCTCCCCAGGATGGCGACTGCCCCCGAGGCTGAGCACCGTGTCGCGGAAGCGGCGGCCGGTGGCGCGGATCTGCTCCTCGTTGTCGAGCCCCACGTCTTCGAAAGCGCTGAAGGCGTCAGCGCTGAGCACTTCGGCCCACTTGTAGGAGTAGTAGCCGGCCGAGTAGCCGCCCGCGAAGATGTGGCCGAAGGAGCAGAGGAGGGCGTCCTCCTCGATCGGCTGAAGCACCGCTGTGGAGGCGGCCAGTTCACGTCGCAGCTCCTCGGGCGTCTGACCGCCATCGGGGTGCCAGCGGCTGTGGAGGCGCAGGTCGGTGAGGGCGAAGTGCACCTGGCGCAGGGTGGCCGAGCCCCCCATGAAGGTGCGTGCCGCCTGGAGCTTGGCGAATTCCTGCTCCGGCAGGGGCTCGCCGCTCTGCCAGTGGCGGGCCATGCCCATCACGGTGGCGCGGTCGTAGCACCAGTTCTCCATGAATTGGCTTGGCAGCTCCACGGCATCCCACTCCACGTTGTTGATGCCGGCCGCCTGCGGCCGCTCCACGGTGGTGAGCATGTGGTGGAGGCCGTGGCCGAATTCATGGAAGAGGGTTTCCACCTCCTGGAAGGTCATCAGGCTTGGGGCATCGCCCACCGGAGGGCTCTGGTTGCACACCAGGTAGGCCACCGGCAGCACCGGGGTGCCGTCTGGGCGCAGGGAGCGCACCAGGCATTCGTCCATCCAGGCGCCGCCGCGCTTGTTGCCGGGCCGGCTGTAGGGATCGAGGTAGAAGGCGGCGATGGCGTTGCCACTGGCGCGATCCCGCACCCGGAAGAAGCGCACATCGGGGTGCCACACCGGCGCCTCCCCATCGGCCGCCTCGATGGCGATGCCAAAGAGCCGATCGCACAGGCCGAACAGGCCGTCGAGCACCTGCGGTAGCGGGAACCAGGGGCGCAGGGCTTCGCTGTCGAGCTCGAACCGCTCCTGCCGCAGCACCTCCGCCCAGAGGCTCACGTCCCAGGGTTGGAAGTCCTCCGCCTCCGGGGCCCCGTGTCGCTCGGCGCAGCGGCGCAGCTCCTCCAGTTCCCTCTGCGCGGCTGGCAGGGCGGCGGCTCGCAGATCCTCCAGCAGCCGCTCCACCTCCTCCACGCTGCCGGCCATCTTCGAAGCCAGGCTCACCTCGGCCCAGGTGGCGTAGCCGAGCCGCTGGGCCTGCTCGAGGCGCAGCGCCAGGATCCGCTCGATCACCGGCCCGTTGCCCAGCTCCTGCTCCTCGCCGGCGGCGCGGCTCACGTGGCCCTTGTAGACCTCCTCGCGCAGGTCGCGGCGACGGCTGTACTGGAGAAAGGGGGCAAAACGCGGCATGTCGAGCCCCACCAGCCAGGGGCCCTGCTCGGCTGTGGCTCCCCCATCGCCGGCCGCGACTGCCGCCGCCGCCAGCTGGGCGCGGATGCTTTCGGGCAGGCCCTCCACCTCGGCTGGCTCGCTGAGCCGCAGGCTCCAGGCGTTGGTGGCGTCGAGCACCCGATTGCCGAAGCTGGTGGAGAGCTCCGCCAGCTCCTGGCTGGCGGCGTTGTAAGCGGCCTGCGCCTCTCCCTCCAGGGCGACGCCGCGAAGCTCCATGTCCCGCAGCTCGGCCGCCAGGATGCGCCGCTGGGTGGGGTCGAGATCATCGCGTTCGCCGAGGCGCCGCAGGGCTGCGTGGATCACCTGGCTTTGGCCCGCCCGGTTGCCGAAGGCCACCACAGCCCCCTGCTGGCGGGCGTGCGCCTCCCGCAATTCGAGACTGTTGCAGACGCCCGTGAGATGGCTCACAACGCCCCAGCTCCAGCGCAGGCGTTCGCCCAGGCGGTGGAGCGGATCCATCACCGCGGCCCAGTCCAGGGCATGGCCGCTGGCGAGCGCCGCTCCAAGATGCCCCTCGATCGTGCCGAGATCGGCCTCGAGCTGGGCCATCAGCTCGGGGATGTGTTCATCGACATGCTCCGGTTGGATCGCCTCGAAGGGGGGCAGTCCCTCCCCGTGCAGAAGCGGCGGCGGGAGCGCGGCGGCGGCAGTCATCGGCGGCAGCGAGGAATGGGACCATTCCAACCGATCGGCGCCAGCGACGGCGGCGCCAGGCGGGGCGCAAGGGCAACGCCGGGATCTCCCACCGAGCTCCCTCAGGCCGCACCACTGGCGCGGGCAAGGGTTTGGGCACCCACCTGGGCGAGCTCGGTGGCCAGGGCGTTGGTGCTCGCCTCGTAGAGATCGATCGCCACCCGAGGCCAGAAACCGATCACAAGGGTGGGGACCAGCAAGGTCAGGCCGATCACGAGTTCGCGGGGACGCATGTCCCCCACCACAGCCAGGGCCGGGATGCGGGGCCCGAAGAAAACCCGGCGGCAAAGGGACAGCAGATAGATGGGCGTCAGCACCAAGCCAATGGCGGCGAGCACCACGGCGATGACCCGGAAGGGAATGGTGTAGTCGTCGCTGGAGGTCACCCCTAAAAACACGGTGATTTCGCTGACGAAACCACTCATTCCCGGCAGGGCTAGCGAGGCCAGGCAGCTGGCGAGAAAGAAAGCGAAGGTGACCGGCAGGGCCTTGGCCAGGCCCCCCATGTTCGGAATCGAGAGAGTTTCGGTGCGTTCGTAGAAAACGCCGGTAACGAAGAACATGGCGGCCGCGATCAGGCCATGGCTGATCATCTGCAGCATCGCCCCGCTCAGACCGAGGGCATCGATAGCACCGATCCCCATCAGCACGAAGCCCATGTGGCTCACGGAGCTGCAGGCGATGCGGCGCTTGACGTTGTCTTGGGCGAAGGCGTTGAGGGCGCCGTAGATGATGTTGACGATGCCGAGCACGATCAGGGCTGGCGCCAACAGATGGTGGGCCTCCGGCAGCATCTGCACGTTGAAGCGCAGCAGGGCATAGCCTCCCATCTTGAGGAGAACGCCGGCCAGCAGCATCGATACCGGCGCATTCGCCTCCCCGTGGGCATCAGGCAACCAGGTATGTAGGGGGAATATGGGCAACTTCACCCCGAACCCCACCAGAAAACCGAGGTAGCAGAGCAGTGCGAGGCTGCCGCCGGGGCTGCGGGCGGCCAGCTCGCTGAGATTGAGGGTGAAGGGGCCATTCAGGGCCAGTGCCAGGCCGCTGATCAGGATCAGTAAAGAGGCGGTGGCGGTATAGAGAATGAATTTGGTGGCTGCGTACTGGCGTTGCTTGCCTCCCCAGATGGCGATCAGCAGGTACACCGGCACTAACTCCAGCTCCCAGGCGAGGAAGAAGAGAAGGAAATCCTGGGAAAGGAAAACCAGGCTTTGGGCGGAGGCCTGGAGCAGCAGCAGGGCGAAATAGAGGCGGGTTTTGCGGGCGATGTTCCAGCTGGCCGCGGCGGCAAGGAGGGTCACCAGACCGCTGAGCACCACCAGTGGCGCGGAGAGGCCATCGGCCGCCAGGGACCATTCCAGACCCAGGGTGGGTACCCAGGGCACCCGTTCCACCAGCTGGAGGCCGGACTCCGATCCCTGGAAGTGACGGGCGAAGCACCAGATCATCAGCCCCAGATCGGCCAGAAGGGTGACCAGGGCGATGGTGCGGGGCAGCTTCGGATCGCTGGGGTCCCCTGGTAGCAGGGGCAGCAGCAGGGCGGCGGCGGCGGGCAGCAGAACGATCAGGCTCAGCCAGGGGAAGGCGGCGGCGGACGCAACCGGTTCGGCAAAGGAGGCGTCCATCACGGGGTGCTGCGTGCGGAATGGCAGGGGCGGGGAAGACCGCCTATGCCAGCATGCACCGGCGGCGGTTCCAACCCTGGCTGAGCATATCTACCCATCTGCAGCGCTGCCTGGTGCGCCCCCCTCACCGGCCCTCTGCCATGGGTTCCCACAGGCTTCCCTGCTGCTGCAGTCCCACCACCGAGTGACGGCTGCTCACCCCCTCCGACTCCCAGGCGCTCACCATCGCTTCCCCTACCGCTTCGGCAGTTTCCGCCGGGCAGAGGGCCAGGAGGCTGGGGCCAGCGCCGCTGATCACGCATCCCCAGGCGCCCGCCTGCAGGGCTGCGTCCCGCACGGTCCTCCCCCCCTGAATCAATCCCCAGCGGTAGGGCTCGTGGATGCGGTCGTGCATGCCATCGCTGATCAGGTCGCCATTGCCGCTGCGCAGACCCTGTAGCAGCAGGGTGAGGGCGCCCAGATTGAGTACCGCGTCTTGGATCGGGATGCTGCGGGGCATCGCCCGCCGCGCCTCGCTGGTGCTCAGGCGGATCGAGGGGATCGCCACCACCGCCTTGACGGCCCCATTCCATTCGCAGCGCAGCACCCGCCAGCGCTGGGAGGCGGTCCGGGCCGTCAGGCAGAGGCCCCCTACCAGGGAGGGCACGACGTTATCGGGATGGCCCTCCAGGTCGATCGCCAGCTCCAGCAACTTCTCCCGGCTCAGCGGTTCGCCCATCAGGGCGTTTGCGCCCACCAGCCCGGCCACGATTGCCGTGGCGCTGCTGCCGAGGCCACGGGCGGGTGGCACCGCCAGCTCCACCCGGGCCCGCAGGCCCACCGGCTCCTGGCGGGCTTCCCGCCAGACCCGCTGCGCTGCCCGATACACGAGGTTCTCCGGTCCGCCGCGTAGGTGCGTTCCCTCACTGCCCTCGATGATGAGATCGAAGCGTTCGCCATCGCCCTCGATCACCTCCAGCGCGAAGCGGTTGCTGAGGTCGAGGGCGGCGCCGAGGCAATCGAAGCCCGGGCCGATGTTTGCCGTGGTGGCGGGGACATCTACCAACACCCCCTGGCCGATCTGGGGCCGAGCCATGGCTACCGGGTCACTGCCTGCCAGTGTTGCAGTCGACCTGTCGCGCCCCGTTGCGCCAGGGGCCAGCCGGGAGCTTCAGGCCAACAGGGCCCTGGCACGGCAGGCGGCGCTGAACGATCCCACCTTGGGATCGATCACCGCCTGGATCGGCAGCGGCTCGAGTGTTGGCCGCAGGCGCCCCTTGGCCAGGAAGGCCTCTGCGAAGGTGCGCGAGCGCAACCCCGCGAGCAATTTGGCGGCGGTGCCGCCCGCGAGCCAGATGCCGCCGCGGCTCAGGCTCGTCAGCGCCAGATCCCCCACCACCGATCCGTAGGCCGAGAGCCACAGCTCCATCGCCTCGCTTGCCAAGGGCTCTCCCTGGGTCGCCGCCTCCGATACCGCCGCCGGTAGGTCCGCGGGTCCGGATCCATCAGCGCTGGCGCCTGGCCCCTTTGCCGCACTCCCCCGCCAGCGGCGGGCCACCTCCTGGAGGGGATGCTGTCCCTGCGGGTCGTGCTTGTGCAGGAGCCAGCGGGCCACATGCCCCAGGCCCGTGCCGCTCACCACCCGCTCGATGGAGAGCCGCTCCAGGTCTAGGTCGGCCCGCAGCCACTCCCGCAGGGACCATTCCGCCTCGCTGCGCGGTGCGAATTCGCCGTGGGCCGCCTCCGAGGCGACGGCCCTCAGGCCCGCGGCGGTGGGAATGCCCAGGGCCACCCCCAAGCCTGTGCCTGCTCCGAGGATCAGCAGCGGTTCGCCTGGTACCGCGGTGCCTTCGCGTACCGCCGCCAGCTGGTGGTTGCCCAGGTGGGGCAGGCCGTACAGCAGAACGGCGAAATCGTTGACCAACTCAACGCGGGGGATGCCGCAGGCAGCCGCCAGGGCGCTCTCACTGAGGCGCCAAGGCAGGTTGGTGAGCCTGGCCTGCCCGCCCTGCACCGGACCGGCCACCGCCAGGCAGGCGGCCGCAGGTCCCTGGCTGTCTGGATCGCTGAGGAAGTGCTGCACCATGGGCGCCAGATCGTCCCATTGCCCAGACACAAACCGCTCTTCACGGCACAGTTCCAGGGTGGTGCCGTCCCAGCTGTAAAGACTCAGGAGAGTCTTGGTGCCGCCGATGTCACCGGCCAGCAGGGTGGTGATCACGGTGCACCTCCTGGCGCCTCGCTGCTGTCTTCATCCCGCGAGAGGCGCTCGAGATAGTCGGCGTCGGCTCCGCCCCGGTTGCGGGAGTGGTGCTGCTGGTGGCGCGCCGGGCGATGGCGTCGCACCAGGGACAGCTGGTCGAGCCAGGAGCCCCGATTTTCGTCTCGCATGGCGATCGCGGCGAACACGCCGCTGAGCATGGCGCTGATGCCCCCGAGGCGAATCAGCAGCAGCACCTCGGAAATGCGGCGGTTTTGGGTGGCGATGCGCTGCTGGGATTCCAATTCAAGGAGGCGATTGCGCATGCCGCTGCCGGCGTTGCTGCGCACCTGCTCCAGGGACTGCTGGACGCCCGGCGGCAGCTGCGGAGATCCAGGCAGGGTTCGCAGGGCCTGATTGAGTTCAGAGAAGCTGCGGCTCTGCTCAATTCCTTGCAGGGATCCCTGCAGGCGTCCGATCTGCTGGCGGACGGGGCGCTCCACCCGCTGGCCCATCTGCCAAAGGGCCGAAGCCTGCAGGGGAATCAGCAGGAGGTAGCCAAGACAGGCGATCCAGGCCAGTTGGCGCGTGCGCTGCCACCAGCTCTCGATCCAGGAGTGCTGGGGGTCGATGCATGCCCCCAGCAGCAAGAGACAGCTGCCGAGCAGGGCAAAGGGGGAGGAGCCGATCAAGAGCTCCCCGAGCCGCAGCTGCCAGGTGGGATCCAGAAGCCGAGCGGTCAGCAGCAGGCCGAGCAACCCGGAGAGAAACACCCCGAACAGAGCCAGGCCCGAGAGGGCCAACAACATGCCGGCGTCCTGGAGCATGCCAGGGGCGAAGGCTCCGCTCCCACTGCCGGAGCGAGGGGTGTCGGGATCCAAAGGGGTAGGCGTCAGTGAGACAGCTGGAAGCTAATCACGCTGCTTGGATTCGCCATCCCCAGTCCCCAGGGGCAGGATGGCCAGGCGGTGGGCGTTGGCCTCGAGGGCTTCGCTGCGCAACCACTCCCCAGACACACTGCCCAGATCGCCCTGCCGGCGGCTGCGCAGGCTCACCTGGCCCGCCTCCGCCTCGCGCGCTCCGATCACGGCGAGAACGGGGATCTTCATCGTTTCACCGTTACGAATCAGTTTTCCCAGCCGTTCACCGCTGCGATCGATGGCAGCCCGCACGCCCGCTTCGCTCAGCTGGCGGTGCAGGGCCTCGGCGTAGGGCATCACCTCATCGGTCACCGGCAACAAACGAATCTGCTCCGGTGCCAGCCAGAACGGAAAATCGCCCGCATAGTTTTCCGTCATGATTCCGAAGAACCGCTCCAGGGAGCCGAAGATGGCTCGGTGGATCATGATCGGTCGTTGGCGGCTGCCATCGGCGGCCACATAGTCCAGCCCAAAACGTTCGGGCAGGTTGAAATCCAGCTGAATCGTGGAGCATTGCCAGAGGCGGCCGATCGCATCTTCGATCTTCAGATCAATCTTTGGGCCGTAGAAGGCGCCGCCACCCTCGTCGACCCGGTAGCTCCATCCCTTGCGTTCCAGGGCATCCACCAGCCCGCGGGTGGCCAGTTCCCAGACGGAGTCGTCGCCGATGGATTTCTCGGGTCGGGTGGAGAGATGGATCTCGTAGCTGCGGAAATCAAAGGTGGTGAGGATGCGCTCCGTGAGGTTGAGAACGCGCAGGATCTCATCGCCAATCTGCTCCGGCAGGCAGAACACGTGGGCGTCATCCTGGGTGAAGCCGCGCACTCGCATCAGGCCGTGCATCACCCCCGGCCGCTCATAGCGGTAGACGGTGCCGAGCTCCGCCCAGCGGATCGGCAGCTCGCGATAGGAGCGCAGCCGGGAGGCGTAGGTGAGCACATGGAACGGGCAGTTCATCGGCTTCAGCTGGAACTGCCGTTCATCCACCTGCATGGGGCCGAACATGCTGTCGGCGTAGAAGTCGAGGTGACCGGAGGTGCGCCACAGCTCGATGTCGGCCACATGGGGTGTGTAGAGCAGTTCGTAGCCGTCTTCGAAGTGCGCTTGCCGCCAGAAGTCTTCGATCAGCAGCCGCATGCGCGCGCCGCGGGGATGCCAGAACACCAAGCCGGCGCCCGCTTCGTCCTCGATCGAGAAGAGATCGAGGTCGGTTCCGAGGCGGCGGTGGTCGCGGCGCAGGGCCTCCTGGCGGCGCCGCTGATGTTCCGCCAGTTGTTCGGGGGTTTCCCAGGCGGTTCCGTAGATCCGCTGGAGCTGGGCAT
>CANEWU010000045.1 GCA_947442825.1 Synechococcaceae cyanobacterium | reverse complement strand
GCGACCCACGAAGTTGCCGCCCCGCAACGCGATCACCGGCACCCCCATCCACAGGGCCTGCAGGGTGGTGGTGCCGCCGTTGTAGGGGGTGGGGTCGAGGGCGATGTCGACCTCGCCGTAGCGCTGCATCATCGTCCCCAACTCCTCGGGGCCCTCCAGCATCAGCCGCTCCGGCTCGATGCCCTGGGCGGCGAACAGGCCCCGGAAGCGGTCCACCACGGAGGCATCGCCGAGGGAGGGCGCCTTGAGCCGCAGCAACGATTGGGGCAGATCGCGCAGCACGGCGGCCCAGAGGCGAAGGGTGCGGGGCGAGAGCTTCATGATGTTGTTGAAGGAGCCGAACACCAGCGGCGCCTGCGGAGGGCGGGGCGGCGGCAGCGGGTAGTCGTCCACCGGGCTCCAGCAGAACACGCTCCCCGGCAGCTGGGCGATGCCTTCGGAGAAGAGGGCGCCGTGCTCGGCCGGACTCACATCCCGGTCGCCGATCAGCCAGTCGATGCGGGAGAGGCCGGTGGAGTGGGGGTAGCCGAGGAAGGTGAGCTGCACCGGCGCTGAGCGCAGGGCAAAGACCCCCAGGCGGTGGCTGGAGGTGTGGCCGGCCAGGTCGATCAGCAGGTCGATGCGGTCGGAGAGGATGCGTTGTTGCAGGCCCGGGTCGTCGAGGCGGCCGGCCTCAAGCCAGTGGCTGGCGGCGTTCTGGGCCCGCACGGTGTACTCGTCGTGCATCAGACCGGTGTGGTACACGAACACCGGAAAGCTCTGCCGGTCGAGCCGCTCCAGCAGGGGCAGCATGAACAGGTTCACCGGGTGCTGGCGGTGAAAGTCGCCCGACACCAGGCCGATGCGCAGGGGCCGGTCGGGATCGCGGTCGTTGGCGAAACCGGTGTGGGGCTGGCAGGCGGCCTCGATCGGGGCGGCGAGCTGGCGGTGCCGGTCCGCCACCTGCTGCGGGCTGCGGTCGTCCACATACAGCGACGCCATGGCGATGGAGGAGGCCAGCCGGGAACCGGGGTTTCCCAGGTCGGCGTAGTGGGCCTCCACGGCCGCCAGCTGGGCGCGGGCGTCGCCGCGGCGACCGGGCAGCGCATGGAGCAGGTAGGGCACTTCGGGGTTGGCCGGATCGAGCGTCAGCACCTGTTGGCAGAGGGTTTCGGCCTCGCTGAGTTGATACACCTCCCAGTGCAGCCGGGCCAGGGCGATGAGGGTGGTGAGGTCGTCCGGCGCCAGGGAGCGGGCGCGCTCCAGCACGGCGATGGCCTCGCGCCAGTAGTTGTGCTCGTAGACCCGTTGGGCGAGGAGGCGCAGGAAGCCGGGGTTGGGGGAGGCGGAGGCGCGGCTGAAGGCGACCTCGGCGGCGGGACGGTTGCCGAGGCGCAGCAGGGCCAGGCCGAGCTGGAGCAGGGAGCCGTGGCGTGGCGGCTGCTGATCCGCCAGGGGCGCCAGGGCGTCGACGGCGCCGGCGGAGTCGCCCCCCTGGAGGCGCCAGAGGCCCAGCCAGTGGCGGGATTCGCCGGCGATCGGCTCGAGGGCTTCGGCCTGGGCGAGGGCTTGGGCCTGGGCTGTGGCGAGGGCTGTGGCGCTGGCGGGAGGTTGGCCGTCGGCGAGGCGGGCGGCGTAGAGCCAGCTGAGCCAGTCGCCCGGGCAGGTGGTGAGCCAGGGCTGCAGCTGCTGGGCCCAGCGCTGGGCGTCAGGGGCCTGGGGGTGCTGCAGCCAGTCGTCGGCTTGGGCGGGGCTGGGGTTGTCGCTGGGGGCGAGGGGCTCTGGGGCCGTGGCCTGCAGGCGCCGCCACTGGCCGGCGGCATAGGCCGCCTGGGGGGCAAGACCGGCTGCGGCGTAGGCCCCCTGCAGGGCGCGCCAGGGGGCGGGCGCCAGGGGGTTGGTGCGCAGGGAGGCCCAGGCGACGTTGATCGTTGTGGGCGGCGGGGAGGGGTTCAGGGAAGCCCGGAGGTGGTGAGGGAGTTGTGCACCAGGAGCTGGTGGAAGCCGAGATTCCAGACGTTATAGGTGCCTGAGAGGCCGGAGAAGGAGCCGGAGAAGATGGCAGTGCCAGCGAGGGTGTCAGCGCCGGTGGTGGACCCGAAGACCACATAAGAGCGGCCAGCATTGAAGCCCGCTTCCGGATCGCTGTTGGGCGCGCGAACGATGAGATTCGCTTGGTCATCTCCATTGACATCGCCTGCGGAGGCGACGCTGCTGCCGCTGAAGTCGTCAGCAGCTTGGCCATTGATGACAAAGCCGCCGCTGCAGGGCCGCGAGCAAGCTCTCGAGAGCCCGGGACGGCGTATTCATGCGCATTCCTGCTTCTGCGCAAACATCCTGCCGGCCTTGTTTCTTGCTGACGATGCTGATGGCAGACTTGGCTGTGCGGATTTTGCAATCTTTAGGCGCCAGGCGCCGAATCTGTCGGCAAGTTCGCTGTGATCGCCGTTGATGTGCTGCCCGGGTCGTGGTCTGCTGGCCTTCGTGGACAGCCTTGAATCTCGCGGCCACCGCCTCGCATCACCGCCCACCGCCTTGCGGCCACCGCCCACCGCCTAATAAGGAGCCATGGAGTCCTTCGCCCACCTCCCGGTTCTGGCCGATGCCGTGCGGCAGGGCTTCGCCGCGCTCCCTCCCGCACCGGCCGGCGCGCCACCGCGGCTGATCGACGCCACCCTCGGCGGTGGTGGCCACAGCGCCCTGCTCCTGGCCGACCATCCCCAGCTGCAGGTGATCGGCCTCGACCAGGACCCCACCGCCCGCGCTGCCGCCGCCGAGCACCTGGCGCCCTTCGCCCAGCGGCTGACGATCGTGGCCACCAATTTCGCCGCCTTCCAGCCCGACGGCCCGGTGCAGGGGGTGTTGGCCGATCTGGGGGTGAGCAGTCCCCAGCTGGATCGGCCCGAGCGGGGGTTCAGCTTCCGCGCCGACGGGCCGATCGACATGCGCATGAACCCCGAGGCCGGTGAGCCCGCCGCCGCCCTGCTCGATCAGCTCGAAGAGGGCCCCCTGGCCGATCTGCTGTTCCAGCTGGGGGAGGAACGTCTCTCGCGGCGCATCGCCCGCCGGCTGGTGGCGGAGCGGGCCGAGCGGCCCTGGGCGGAGCGCAGCACCGCCGAGCTGGCCTACGCGATCGGCGGTTGCTACCCACCGGCCGCCCGCCGCGGCCGCATCCATCCGGCCACCCGCAGCTTCCAGGCCCTGCGCATCGCCGTCAACGATGAGCTCGGCGCCCTCGACGAGCTGCTGCGCCGCGCCCCCGACTGGCTGGCCCCCGGCGGCCTGCTGGCGATCATCAGCTTCCACTCCCTGGAGGATCGCCGCGTCAAGCGCGCCTTCCTCGACGACCCGCGCCTGGAGCGCGTCAGCCGCAAGGCGCTGGTGGCGGAAGAGGACGAACGGGAGGCCAACCCCCGCAGCCGCTCCGCCAAGCTGCGGGTGGCCCGCCGCCTCCCCTGATGGACGCCCTGCTCGACCCGTTGCGCGCCGCGTTCGCGGCGGTGCGCCCAACCGACCTGGCCTGGTGGCTGGCCCTGCTGATCCAGCTGACCGCCATCCCCGGCACCCTATTGCCCGTGCTGCCCGGCCTGGCGCTCCTGCCCCTCGGCGCCCTGGTGTGGTGCCTGGCGGTGGGCTGGAGCGTTGGCTGGCCCACCCTGGCGTTGGCGGCGGTGCTGCTGCTGCTGGGCTGGGGCGCCGACGCCCTGGGGCTCATGCTTGGCGCCGCCCGCATGCAGGCCACCCGCTGGGCCTACATCGGCTCGGGCCTGGGCTTGATCGCCGGCCTGTTCGGTCTGTTGCCGGCCCTGCCCGTGGGCGGACCGCTGGTGGGTGCCCTGGTGGGGCCGCTGCTGGGGGCCAGCCTCGGCGAACTCCTCACCGCCCCCACCTCCCTGGGGCCGATGGGCCTGCTGCGGTTGCGCCGCTCGTTGCTGGTGGGCCTGGCGGTGGTCACCGGCATGCTCGTGAGCCGCCTGGCCCAGGCGGTGCTGGCGGTGGTGGGGGTCGCTGGTTTTGTGCTGCTCAGCACCCGGCTTCCTGGCTGAGGTGCCAGGTGGCGGCGGTGCCCAGGCAGATCGCCAGGGGCAGCCCCAGCCCCACCCCCAGCAGCGGCTGCACCCCCACGCTCAACCCCAGCACCGCCATCTGCACCGCCGCGAGCACCAGCACGGATCCGGGGCGGCGCCGCACCAGCCCCAGGCTGCGGCGCGCGCTGGCCAGAAGGGGCTGGTCGTCGAGGTTCAGCAGTGGCCCGAGCGGCAGCAGGTGCAGCAGCACCAGGGCCGGCGCCAGGGGCAGCAGGGCCACCACCAGGGCGGTGATCGGATCGCTGGTGGGGGCGAAGCGGCTGCTCAGGGCCACCAGCCCATAGCCCGGCAGGGCCGCCAGGGCCATCAGGCCGATCGCCAGCAGCGAGGCCCCCAGCAGGCGGCGGCAGCCGCGGCCATTGCGCCGCAGCATCAGCCGCCACAATCGCCGTAGCCCCGGCCGCTCCCCCCGCAGTGGCGCGGCCGCCCCCCGCAGCAGCCCGCTCACCCCCCAGAGCAGCACCAGCGGTGTCGCCAGGCGCCCCAGCGGCGCCAGCACCCCCCGCAGCAGGGCGGTGAGGGCCAGCAGCCCCGCCAGCAGCAGGGCGAAGCTCCCCAGGGGCACGGCGGTGCGGCGGAAGAGGCGCCAGCCATCCGCGAGGCTGGCCTGCACCAGGCGCTCTCCGCCGCTCATGGCTCGCCCATGGCGGCCACCCCCAGCAGGCCGGTGCGGTCGCGGCTGCCGAACAGCTGGCGGTAGGCCGCGGTGGAGCTGCAGGCGATCACGGGCACGGCCACAAACACGCCCACCACCCCCGCCACCAGCCCCAGCAGCACCATCAGCACCTGGACCAGCCACAGACCCAGCACCGAGGCCCAGCGGGGGTCCACCACCCGCCGGCCGCGCTCGAGGGTGGCCAGCGATCCCGGACCCTCCAGCAGGGCGATGGGCCCCAGGAAGCGCTGGCTCACCAGCAGATAGAGCAGCCCAGGGATCGGCAGCAGGGCCACCAGCAGGGCCAGGGCGTTGCTCATCAGGCTCACCGCCGCCTCCAGCAGCGCCAGGAGCAGCACCGCCCCGAACGTGAGCCCCGCCAGGGTGAGCAGCGCCCCCAGCAGGCGGCCCAGGGCCCGCAGGTCGAGGCTTAGGAAGCAGGACGCCCCGGGGCGCCGGCCCTCCAGGGCGCTCCAGCTGGCGCGCACGAAGCCGCACAGCGCCCACAGGGACACCGCCAACCAGGCCACCACGCCGGCACCCACAAACAGCCAGTCGGCGGCGGCATGGCCCCCCAGCGGATCCGTGCGGCGGCTCAGCAACGGGTGACACAGCGCCTGCAGCACCGTGACCAGCACCGTGTAGGCCATGAACCGGCCTGGCGCCCGCTGGAAAGCCCGCCAGCCATCCCGCACCGCCCGGGCCACATCGAGGCCGGCGGGGGCGGCGCGGGCGGTCATCGGGGCGGGTCGGGCGTGATTCACGCTAGCGAGGGCTGGTTCCGCAGGCCGCTCACCGCCTCCCGCACCGCGGCCACCGCCCGCTCGATCACCGCCCCATCGGTGCCGCGGCCCAGCCCGAAGCGGATGGTGGCAGCGGCTTCGGCCCGGCTGCGCCCCAGGGCCGCCAGCACATGGGAGGGCTGCCCCTGGCTGCAGGCCGAGCCGCTGCTCACCGCCAGGCTGCGCCGCAGCTGCCGGTGCAGCCGCTCTCCATCGACCCCGGCGAGGGTGATGTTGAGGTTGTGGGGCAGGCGGGCCGCCAGGCTGCCGTTCACCGTCACCCCCCCCAGCGCCCGCAGGTCCGCCAGCAGCTGATCCCGCAGGGCCCCCAGCCGCTCGGCCCGCTCCTGCCGGTCGTTGAGGGCCTGCTGCAGCGCCGCCGCCAGCCCCACGACCAGGGGCACCGGCAGGGTGCCGGCCCGCAGACCCCCCTCCTGCCCCCCGCCCAGCTGCTGGGCCGCCAGCGCCACCCCCGGGCGCCGCAGCAGGGCGCCGATGCCCTTGGGCCCGTAGAGCTTGTGGCCGCTGATGCTGAGCAGGTCGATGCCGGTGGCCGGCAGGCTGAGGGGCACGTGGCCGAGGGCCTGGGCGCCATCGCAGTGAAAGAGGGCCCCATGGCGCCGGCACAGGCTGCCGATCGCCGCCAGCGGCTGGAGCACGCCGATCTCGTTGTTGGCGGCCATCACCGACACCAGCAACGTGTCGTCGCCCAGGGCCCGTTCGAGCTCGGCTGGATCCAGCAGGCCGTCGGCGGCCACCGGCAGCACCGTGAGGGGAAATCCGTGGCGATCCAGCCAGCGCAGGGGGTCGAGCACCGCCCGGTGCTCGGTGGCCAGGGTGATCAGCCGCCGCCGCGGTTCCCCCCGCTCCAGCGCCGCCTCGGCGACGCCGCGCAGGGCCAGGTTGTTGGCCTCGGTGGCACCGCTGGTGAACACCACCCCCTCGGCGGAGGGCAGCAACACCGCTGCCGCCAGCCCCTCCCGCGCCCGCTCCACCGCGGCGGCGGCCTCCAGGGCCGGCCGGTAGAGGCGGCTGGAGGGATTGGCGAAGCTCCCGTGCCACCAGGGCGCCATCGCCTCCAGCACCGCCGGATCGCACGGGGTGGTGGCGTGATGGTCGAGGTAGGCGAGCATGGCCCCATGCTGACGATCTCTGCCTCCCCCCGCCGCTCCCTGGCTGCCCTGGTGTTGGGCGCGGCCCTGGCGCTGGGGTTCGGGCTGGACACGCCCGGACGGGCCCAATCGACCCCTACCCCCACCCTCACCCCGATGCCCGGCCTCACCCCCGAGGGGCGTCCGGAGCGGCCGGCGGGCTTCGTGCTGTTGGGGGAGCGCGGCGGCTTCGAAGGCATCCGGGCGGTGGGGGTCTTCGGTGCCCGGCCGGATCCGGGCCAGGAGGGGCTCTGGCGGGTGCAGGTGTGGGAGGAGGTGCGCGATCGGGTCTCCATCGCCACCGACAAGGTGAGCTGCCGCCCCGCCGCGCCGCTGCGGATCACGGGCCGCGGCCGCACCCTGATCGTGCGTGAACTCAACCCGGGCGGGCCGATCACTCCGGCCAACCGGCTCGACCACCAGATCTGGTGGGCCGTGTGCCATCCCGCCTTGGCGGGGCGCGATCCCGCCAGCCTGGGGCCGGAGGCGCGGCGGCTCGGCTTCGACGGCCGCCTGATCGAGCGCGAACAGATCCTGCCGGGCCCCTGATCGATCCCGGGGCGCATGCCTAGATTTCGGCCATGCCCAACCCTTCCGATCCTGGGGAGCGCGCCGGATCCGCCGCCTCCCCCTCCCCCTCCCCCACTCCGGCCGAGTCCCCTGCGGCCGAGCCCCCTGCGGCGGAGGCCCCGCCGCCGCCCGTGCGCCTGTTGCTCGTCGACGATGAGCCGGGCCTGCGCACTGCCGTGAAGGCCTACCTCGAAGATGAGGGATTCACGGTCCACACCGCCAACGACGGCGAGGAGGGCTGGACCCAGGCCCAGCAGCTCCTGCCCGATGTGGTCATCACCGATGTGATGATGCCCCGCTGCGATGGCTACGGCCTGCTCAAGCGCCTGCGGGCCGACGAGCGGCTCGGTGGCACGCCGGTGATCTTCCTCACCGCCAAGGGGATGACCGCCGATCGCATCGCCGGCTTCCAGGCCGGAGCCGACGACTACATCCCCAAGCCGTTCGATCCCGACGAGCTGGTGGCCCGCGTGCGCAACGTGGTGCGGCGCCAGGAGCGGCTGCTGGCCGAGGCCGCCCGCTACGCCGACGCCGACATCGGCGCCATGGCCCGCCAGATCACCGAGATCCGCTCGATGCTCGGCACCGCTGGCGGTGGCGGGGGCGGTGGCGCCGCCGGCGTGCGCAAAAGTGCTCCCGACCTGCAGCTCGACTTCACCCCGCGCGAGGCGAGCGTGCTGCAGCTGGTGGCGGAGGGAATGATGAACAAGGAAATCGCCCGGCGGCTGGAAACCTCGATCCGCAACGTCGAGAAGTACGTGAGCCGCCTGTTCATCAAGACCGGCACCGCCAGCCGCACCGAACTGGTGCGCTACGCGTTGGAGCACGGTCTGGTGGAGTGATCCTGGCGGCCGGGCCCAACGGGGGCTGGACCTACCGCGACCGCGTGGCGCCCGCCGAGGCGGGCCAGGCCATCAGCGCCTTCTACGCATCTCGCCATCCCCACTCCGACCGAGCCACCTGGTTGGGGCGTCTGGCGGCCGGGGAGATCGAGTGCAATGGCCGGCGTCTGGCGGCGGATGGGCCGCTGGCGGTAGGCGATCGGCTCGCCTGGCACCGGCCCCCCTGGTGGGAGGAGGCGGTGCCAGGCGCCTGGGGGCTGGTGCATGACGATGGCGATCTGCAGGTGATCGACAAACCCGCCGGCCTGCCGGTGCTCCCGGCTGGTGGCTTCCTGGAGCACACCGTGCTGCGGCTCCTGGAGCGCCGCCACCGGAACGACCCAGCCGGTGTTCCCAGGCCGGTTCACCGGCTGGGGCGCTTCACCACGGGCCTGTTGGTCTGCGCCCGGCGGCCCGCCACCCGCGCCTGGCTGAGCGCCCTGCTGCGGGAGAGCACTGCGGCGGCGGGCGCGCTGGCCACGGAGGGCTGCCACAAGGTCTACCGGGCGCTGCTGGAGCCCGGGGCGCTGGCCCTGGCGCCGGGCGCCTCGTTGCGGTTTGAGGGGGCGATCAGGCGGCGCGCCCATCCGCGGCTGGGGTGGATCTGGTGTGCTGCCGGGTCTGATCTGCCAAGTGATCTACCGGGCGATCGGGCCACCGATCTGCCGGCCTGCAGCACCCTCACCCTGCTGGAGCGACATCCGGCCGCCGACCTGGTGGCGGTGGCGATCGCCAGCGGCCGCCCCCATCAGATCCGCATCCACTGCGCGGCATTGGGGGCGCCGCTGCTTGGCGATCCCCTCTATCTGCCGGGGGGCAGCGCCCGGCCGGAGGCCCTGCCGGGGGAGGGGGGCTACCAGCTGCAGGCCTGGCGGCTGATGCTGCTCCGGCCGGATGGGAGCTGCCTGCGCGTGGAGGCCCCGGCGCCGCTGTCGCTGCCGGAGGCCCCTAAGGTGCCGCCGGCGGAGAGGGGCGATGGCCATTGCTGATGCCCTGTACGACCTGGAGTTTCTGGTCTACAGCGCCCACAAGACCGGCACCCAGACGCTGGTTCATACCTTCCGAGACAACGGATTCGCCTGCGCGCACTGCCACCGCTTGTCCAACCTCAGCCCCCCGCTGACCCCCGAGCTGTTGCCGCAGTTTCTGCGCGAATACCGGCGCCGTCGCGGCCGGGGGCTGCCGATCGTTTCGGTGTTTCGCGAGCCGATCGACCGCCACATCTCCTCGTTTTTTCAATGGCATGGCGAAGGGGCCCTGCGGCGCCAGCCGGGGGCCGCTCCGGCCGATTCCTTGCTGGCCCGCTGCCCGCTGCCGGATCTGCAGCGACGGTTTGCGGAGGACCTCGAGCGGGGGGCGCCGGTGGGGGGCCTCGAATCGATCCGGGAGTTGTGCGGGGCGCTGGCGATTCCTCTGGAGCGGCTGCACTACGACCCGCTCCGGCACCAGGGGGTAAGCGAGCTGCCCGACTGCACCCTGCACCTGTTCCGCTTCGACAGCCTCCTTCAGGAGGGGAGGATCGGGGCGCTGCTGTCGCCGCTGGTGGGGCGGCCGATCCAGCCCCGGGCCGCGAACCTGAGCACGGTGAAGTGGTACTTCCCGATCCTGCAGGAATTCCGCGCCACGCTGCGGCTGCCGGCGGCGCTGATTCGCCGCATCCATGCCGAAAAGACCGATCTTCTGAGGCTGATGTACGGGGAGCAGGCCGAGGCGCTGCTGGCCCACACCCTCTCCCGCTACGGCGATGGCTCGCAGTGATGGGCCGCAGTGATGGGCCCGGCGGTCAGCTATCCCAGGATGTTTCCGTAGGCCACGAATTCCAGGCCGGCCCAGTAGGGGCAGCTTTGGTAGATCTTGCTTTGATGCAGGGCGATTGCGGAGGCGCCTCGTATATCGGGCTTGAAGCTGTTCACCTTGGAGCGAAGGTCGATTGATTGGATGTCGATGAGGTCGGAAAAGATGTCTGAAAAGTCGCTGGCAAGATGCTCTTGTCTCAGGAATCTGATGTTGTTGCGTTGATAGATTTCTGGTGAAATCCAGCGCATGGCGTACATATCGGCATAGCCAAGTTCGCCGTTTGCCTCGATGAATTTCCCTTGCTCCAGCAGGGATGGATCGTGGGGTTGGCCGGGGCTTCTGTGGGCTTCAAAGGAGTAGCGGCTCAGCAGCCAGCGCGGCAGGCGGCGAAAGCCGACCACCACCATTCGATCGCCCACCTCCCAGCCAGGATCTGCCCGTTGCCTGTCTTCGATGGAGAAGTGATGATGATCGGGATTGCGAACCGCCCCTGGAATTGAGGTGAGAATTTCCCCCAGCTTCATCCCGGCTGTCTTCGGGAAATGAACATAAACGAAGCGATCGTGCTCGATCATTGGTGGCGGTCGTCGAATCGGGGGATGGCGGAGGTCGTGCGAGACCGTGACTGGCTGATGGCGGATCTGGATGGGCTGAGTGCCGATTTCAATATACGCGCCCTTGTTGCAGCATCTCACTGATGTTGCCGTTTGCGATCGAATTCAGGGGCAGAGAGGAGATGGGCGGGGTTTCGATCCCCTGATGGCTGTGCGTAGTGAACAGAATTGGCATCCCTCCCTGGAGCGCATTTCCCCAGGGTTCACCTTTGCCCTTGCCTAGCGATCGTTGTCGGGACGCCGCCAGAGTCCCAGCCATTCGTTGTCGCGCTCGCTTGCGGAGTCGCGGGCGGGCTCCCAGAAAACCGGCTCCAGCCCGGCCCCCTGGAGCTGCCGGTGCAGATCCTGCGGATCGCTGCCGAAGGGCGGCCCTCCCGGGCGTCCGTGGCACCAGAACAGCCCCAGCAGCCAGCCGCCGGGGGCCAGAAGGTCCCTCACGGCCTGCAGGTAAGCGGTGCGGTGGCTTGGGTTTAGGGCGCAGAAGCACGTGTGCTCCACCACCCCCTGCAGGCTGCCGCTGGCGAGCCCCGCCGACCGCAGGTCTCCTGCCTCAAGCACGTTGGCCTGCCGCCACTGCAGGGCCTGGCGATCGGGGCCATGGAGCCGGCGCGCCTCGCGCAGGGCTTCGCCGCTGAGGTCGAGGCCGATCGCTGCGAAGCCCAGCTCCGCCAGCAGGGCGGCCTCATGGCCGCGGCCACAACCCGGCACCAGCACCGCGCCAGGGGGACGGGGCCGGCGGGGATCGTGGCGCATAAAGGCCTCCAGGGGGGGCGCGGGCCGCCCCAGCTCCCAGCCGTCGCGGCCCTCGCGATAGCGCCCGTCCCAGTAGGCCACCTCGGGCTCGCTCTCGGACGGCAGAAACCAGCGGGCCAAAGCCGACACATCCTCCCCGCCGTGGCCCGCCGCCATCAGCTCCGCCTCGATCGCCGCCACCCGTTCGCTCACCGGCAGCGCCAGGCCCGCGGCGGCGGCGGCCTCCAGGGCGATGGTCAGGTCTTTGTGGTGCAGGGCGAGGCGGAAGCCCAGCGGGAACTCGCCGGCGAGCATGGTGTCGGCGCGATGGCGCAGGGCCCAGGAATCGGCGGCCCCCTCCCGCAGCGCTGCGATCACCTCCGCCATCGGCAGGCCCAGCCGGGTGCCGAGGGCCAGGGCCTCAGCCACCGCCGCGTAGCTGCCGGCCACCAGCACCTGGTTCACCGCCTTTGCCCGCTGCCCGGAGCCCACCGGCCCGAAGTGGCTGATGCGGCCCCCCACCGCCTCCAGCAGCGGCCGGGCCCGCTCCAGATCCTCGGCGCTTCCCCCCACCAGCACCGAAAGGCTGCCGGCGCGCGCCCCTTCGGTGCCGCCGGTGACCGGGGCGTCGAGGTAGGCCACCCCGTGATCCGCCAGCTTCTGGGCCAGCGCCTCGCTGGTGGCCGGGGCAATGGTGGAGAAATCGATCACCAGGCTGCCGGGGGCTAGCTCGGCGATCGCTGCCCCCTCCTGCTCGAGCAGCACCGATCGCACGGCGGCGTCATCGCTGAGGCAGAGGCACACCAAGGGGGCGCCGGCCACGGCGGCGGCGGGGCTGGCGGCCCCGCGGGCCCCCTGGCCGCAGAGCAGCTGCTGCCGCTCGGGGCTGCGGTTGTGCACCGTCAGCGGGAAGCCCGCCGCCAGCAGGTTCGCGGCCATCGGGGCGCCGAGGGCGCCCAGGCCGAGAAAGGCCACCTGGGGATGCGCCGCCTCAGCCACGCTCGAAGGCGATCAGGCGGGAGAAGTAGAAGGGGGCCTGGTTGAGGCTGCGGCGCACCGGCCGGAAGCCCGCCGCCGCCGCCGCTTTCACGATCCCCTCTTCGCGCAGGGTGTAGGCGCGGGTGGTGCGACTGGGGCCCGGAAAGAGCTGGCCGATGCCCTTGAGCAGCGCCAGCAGCGGCGTGTAGGGGGCGAAGCTCACGATCAGGTGCCGCTCGGCCAGCCCAGCCAGGTGGCCCACCATCTCCTCGGCGGCCGCCTGCGGGTAGTGGATGAACACATCCAGGCAGATCACGGTGTTGAACCGCCCCTGCAGACCCTCGAGATCGGAGGCGAAGAAGCGCAGCCCCGGTTCCCCCAGGCCGGCTTCGGCGGCCCGCCGGCGCGCCTCCACCACCATCGATTCGGAGAGATCACTGGCCTCCACCGAACCGGCGCCGGCGAGGGCCAGGGGGATCGCCAGGCTGCCCACGCCGCAGCCGGCATCGCAGAAGGAGCGCTGGGGCAGATCGCCTTGCTCCCCCAGCCACACCAACACCTCGTCCACCGTTTTCTGGTGGCCGATGCGGATGTTGCGCTGCACCTTATTGACTTCGTCGCTGTCGCTGTAGATGCGGTTCCAGCGCTCGAAGCCGGTGGTTTCGAAGTAGCCCTTCACCTCCTGCTTTTCGGCGGCCTTGGCGTCGGCGGCAGGCTGGGGGGCGCTGGCCTGGGGGGCGGAGGTCATCGCGGCTGGAGCGGGCGGCCCGGATCCTAGGGGGATGGGCTTCGGATCAAGGCCGCCGGGTTCCTCAGCCTTGGAGGCGTTTCCTCAGATTTCTGCTGTGCAGGAAGGCAATCGAGGCTCCGAGAAGGGGCAGCGGGCCTGGGACCGGAGGGGCGTCGTAGGTGAAGTAGGCAAGGCCCGCGTAATTCTTCTCGATGCGAAATGTCGCGATGTCTGCCTGGGGACGTTGGATGTAGTAATTGGCTCCTTGATTGATTCCGGCTGTAGTGAACGATAGGTTGTGGGTTTCAAGGATGACGCCATTGACATCCAATGCGCTGATGGTCATCAGGTCTGGAGTGGTCGGGGTGTAATTTAACAGGCCGCCCACGCCCTTCGCCTGGAAGCCGTTAAAGGTGAAATCAATGGAGGTATTCAGGTCATTTGTTCCCGCCATGGGCAGGTTGTTCCAGTCCGAGTTAGGGCTAAAATTGTAAGGACCGGTAAAGTTTATCAGGGCAGAAGTGCTTGACGATGTAAAAATTACCTCGTGGTTGTTCGGGGTCAGAAAAGTCAGAGGCCCGCCGCTGCTGGTATTCCCGGGGATGGGATTGAAATTGGCGCTGACCACCGGGTTGCCAAAGCCTGCGGTGTTTGTGGTCAGGAGAGCCCGCGCTGGCTGGCTGTTCAGCGACGTTCCGAGCGCACAGCCGAGGAGCACCACGGGCACACGCTGCGCTCGCAGGAGGAGGGGGGGCACGCTGGGAGCTACCGAATGGTTTCGTAAGATAGCAGTCAGACTTAGATTGTCTGTGTTCTCGGCTGCCTAGTCCGGCTGCGTTCGGCTCTTTTCTGGGGCTGACCCTCTGCATCGCCTTGCCAGATCCCGGATCTTCAGCTCACCAGAGCCCGGCGCTTCAGGCCTCAGCCTCAGCCCCGGCCCACGTCCACCCCAGACCCTCGGAGCCCGCCTGCCACCGCAGGCACTCGGCCAGGGGCCGGCCCACCAGCAGCTGCTCCACCGGCCGCCGCTCCCCCAGCACCCGCCGCGGCGTCACCGTGGCCGCGGCGATCGAGCCGCCGGCCCGATCGCCCCAGCGGGCCAGCCGCACCACCCCCTCCAGCAGCGGCAGGGTCACGCCGGCCAGGGTGCCGTCCTCGAGCCGGCAGCTGCCGTTCTCCACCAGCAGCACCCGTTCATCCCAGCGATGGCGCCCCTCGGCCAAGCCGTAGGGGGCGAGCGCATCGCTGACGATCACCAGCCGCTCGCCCGCCAGCCGCTGTAGCAGCACCGCCAGCGACGGGGCCACATGCACGCCGTCGGCGATCAGGCCAAAGGCCACGTCGTGGCGCAGCAGGGCGGCGGCCACCGGCCCGGGGGCGCGGTGGTGCAGGCCGGCCATGGCGTTGAAGGTGTGGGTGAGCATCGAGACACCGGCGGCGAAGGCCGCCTCCGCCTGCTCCTCGTTGGCGGCGCTGTGGCCCAGGCTGACCACCACGCCGGAACGTCCCAGGGCGGCGATCAGGTCGGCGGCCCCGTCGAGCTCCGGGGCCAGGGTTACCAGGGCCACATCGGCGGGGCCCTGCCAGCCGGCGCCGCCCGTGAAGCCGTCCAGTCGTTCGGCCAGGGCGGCGGCGGAGGGGGCGGCCAGGTGGGCGGCGGGATGGGCGCCGCGCCGCTCGGGGGCCAGGAACGGACCCTCCAGGTGGGCGCCGAGCAGGCGGCAGCGGCCGGGGGCGTGGCCGGCGCGGGCCTGGGCGAGCACCGCCAGAGCACCCCGCAGCTCGGCCACGCCACAGGTCACGAGGGTGGGGGCGATCGCCTCGACGCCGTCCCGCCAGAGGTGCTCCAGCAGGGCCTCCAGGCGGGGCAGGTCGGCGGGGGTGAGCTCGGGGAACGCCAGGCCGAGGCCGCCATTGATCTGCAGGTCCACCCCCGGCGGGCTGAGCCAGTCGCCGCCCCAGTCTTCGCCGGCGGCGGCGCTGCCGGATCCGGTGGGCTGGAGGGTGGCGATGGTGCCGTCGTCGCCGAGGCCCACGCGCCAGAGCCCCTCTGCGTCGGAGCCGGCGCCCCCGGAGGAAGTGGCGGCGGGAAGGCGCACGTTGCGGAGCCAGCGCACGGGAGCAGACCAGGGGGAAGGGACAATGATCCTCGCCGCCGCCCCGCCATGACCGCCCCCGCTGCGCCGGACGCCGCCACTGGGCCGGACGCCGCCGCCGAGCCCATCGCCCGAACGCCCCACGCCCCAGGGCCGGTGCGGGTGGCCGTGATCATGGGCAGCGATTCCGACCTGCCGACGATGCAGCCGGCGGTGGAGGTGCTGGAGCGGCTGGGGGTGGCCTGCGAGGTGCGGGTGCTCTCGGCACACCGCACCCCTAAGGAGATGGTGGCGTTTGCGGAGGGGGCGGCGGTGCGCGGACTGCAGGTGGTGATCGCCGGGGCGGGCGGCGCGGCCCATCTGCCGGGGATGGTGGCCTCGCTCACACTGTTGCCGGTGATCGGCGTGCCGGTGGCGAGCCGGGCGCTGTCGGGGGTGGATTCGCTGCATTCGATCGTGCAGATGCCCGCCGGCATCCCGGTGGCCACGGTGGCGATTGGCAACGGCACCAACGCCGGCCTGCTGGCGGCGCAAATCCTGGCCCTGGCGGATGGGGCGCTGGCGGAGCGGCTGGCGGCCTACCGCAGCGGCTTGCATGAGCAGGTGCGAGGCAAGGACGAACGCTTGCAGGAATTGGGCAGCAGCGCCTACCTGGCGGCGATGGGCAGCTGAGGAGAAGGGGGCTGATTAAGGGCTGGTTAAGCTGCTCCGATGACCTTTTCTTCCCCTCCCGGCACCCCCGGCCGCGGCCTGGTGGCCCGCTGGTTCGGTTTCGCCCTGCTACCGGCGGCGCTTGTGTATGGGCTGGCCCTGCTGCTGAGCCGCGCTGGCGGCATCGACAATCTGGAGCTGGTGATCCGCGACCTGGCCCAGACCTGCCGCCAGCCGCTGGGGGTGGGCCTCATCTCCAACCTCGGTTATCTGCTGTGGATGGCCACCGCGGCGATCTGCCTGTTCACCGCCTGCTCGGAGGTGAGCCGGCCGCGGGGACGGGAGCGGGAGCTGCTGCTGGCGGGCGGCCTGTTTTCGCTGCTGCTCTGCCTCGATGACATGTTTCTGCTGCACGACCGCTACATCAGCGCCAACGTGCTGTACCTGCTGTACATCGTGTTTGCGGTCTTGATCCTCGTGCGCTATCGGGATCTGGTGTTGCGCCTGGGCGGGCCGGTGTTCCTGGGGGCGGTGCTGCTGCTGGGCACCTCCCTGCTGTTCGACAAGTTCCAGCAGGTGTTGCCGATCGCCTATGGGCCTGGCCAGCTGTTTGAGGAGGGGGTGAAGTTTCTGGGCATCGCCTCATGGCTGTTTTTCTGGTGGCGGGCGGCGGCGGGGTCCTCTTCAGGCAGCCACCGGCGATGAGCGAGGCCAGCCCCTTTCCCGCGGCGGGGAACTGAGAGCTGCCGTTAGTCGCCTTAAGGGAAGCGCTTGAGCGAGTGGCCAAAATCCGAAAGTGTCTTCCTCCGCCGATTCGCTCAAGTAAGCCCCGCTCATTGTTTTGGTTGTTGAAGCGTGTTGCGCCTCTGAGCGGGCCTGCATAGGATCATGGGATCCCCCTCCCTTTAAGAGAAAGGCTCTAGCATGCATGTGCTGCTTCGTCCTGTCCTTCTCGCTGAGTTTCGCGAGTG
>CANEWU010000044.1 GCA_947442825.1 Synechococcaceae cyanobacterium | reverse complement strand
GGCCCCCCCTGGCACGGCACCCGCCAAGCCCCTGAGCCCTCCCGCCGCCATCGCGCCGCTGCGCGATCCCCAACCCCAGGAGACCCAGGTGCGCGCCCTGCTGCAGAGCTGGTTGACCGCCAAGAGCAGTGTGCTGGCGGGGGCACCGATGCCTTCTGGCATCGACACCATTGCCAGGCCGGAGCAGGTCGATCGCCTCGCCGCTGAGCGCAGTGCCGATTCCGTGCGCGGCGAACGCCAGGCGATCGAGGTGACCCTCTCCTCCCTGCGCATCGACCAGACCTCCCCCGGCCGCATCGCGGCCACCGCAGAGCTCCGCTACAGCGACCGGCGCGAAGCGGCCGATGGGCGCGTCCTGGAGAGCACGCCCCGCCAGACGATCCGCAACGTCTACGTCTTCGGGCGCGACGATGGACGCTGGCGTTTCGCCGCCCAGTCTCCCGCCCCCTGATTCCCCCTCCGTCCCTCCCCCGATGTTCGACGAGCTTTCCCAGCGTTTCGAAGCAGCCGTCAAGGGCCTGCGCGGCCAGGCCACGATCTCGGAAACCAATGTCGACGGCGCCCTGAAGGAAGTGCGACGGGCCCTGTTGGAAGCCGACGTCAGCCTGACGGTGGTCAAGGAGTTCGTCGACGAGGTGCGGCGGAGAGCGGTCGGCGCCGAGGTGGTGCGGGGCGTGAGCCCCGACCAGAAGTTCATCCAGCTGGTGCACGAGCAGCTGGTGGACACGATGGGCGGTGAGAACGCCCCCCTGGCCCACGCCAGCGGCCGCCCCACCGTGATCCTGATGGCCGGCCTGCAGGGGGCGGGCAAGACCACCGCCACCGCCAAACTCGGCCTCCATCTCAAAGAACAGGGACGGCGGGCGTTGCTGGTGGCAGCCGATGTCTACCGCCCGGCGGCGATCGATCAACTGCGCACCCTCGGGCAGCAGATCGGCGTGGAGGTCTTCAGCCTCGGGGCCGACGCCCGCCCGGAAGATATCGCCGCGGCGGGGGTGGCCCGGGGCCGGGAGCAGGGCTTTGACACCGTGCTCGTGGACACCGCTGGGCGACTCCAGATCGACGAATCGATGATGGGGGAGATGGTGCGGATCCGCGAGGCCGTCCAGCCCGATGACGTGCTGCTGGTGGTCGACGCCATGATCGGCCAAGAGGCAGCCGAACTCACCCGCGCCTTCCACGAGCGTGTGGGGATCACCGGCGCGGTGCTCACCAAGCTGGATGGCGATTCCCGGGGCGGCGCCGCCCTCTCGATCCGCAAGG
Organism: Synechococcaceae cyanobacterium; assembly: GCA_947442825.1. Lineage (GTDB taxonomy): Bacteria > Cyanobacteriota > Cyanobacteriia > PCC-6307 > Cyanobiaceae > Cyanobium. The sequence goes on along the minus strand of CANEWU010000044.1, from coordinate 15,633 downwards.
TGAGCGGGGCGCCGATCAAATTCATCGGCACCGGCGAGAAAGTGGAGGCGCTGCAGCCCTTCCACCCGGAGCGGATGGCCAGCCGCATCCTCGGCATGGGTGACGTGCTCACCCTGGTGGAGAAGGCCCAGAAGGAGGTGGAGCTGGCGGACGTGGCGCGCATGCAGCAGAAGCTGCAGGAGGCGAGCTTCGACTTCTCCGATTTCGTGCAGCAGATGCGCATGATCAAGCGCATGGGCTCTCTGGGGGGGCTGATGAAGCTGATCCCCGGCATGAACAAAATCGACGACGGCATGCTCAAGCAAGGCGAGCAGCAGCTCCAGAAGATCGAGGCGATGATCGGCTCGATGACGCCGGGCGAACGGCAGGATCCAGATCTGCTGGCCGCCTCCCCCTCCCGCCGCCGGCGCATCGCCTCCGGCTGCGGCCACACCCCCGCCGAGGTGGACAAGGTGCTGGCCGACTTCCAGAAAATGCGTGGTTTCATGCAGCAGATGACCCGCGGTGGCATGCCAGGAATGCCTGGTATGGGCGGCATGGGCGGGTTCCCGGGCATGGGAGGCTTCCCGGGGATGGGGGGGATGCCCGGGGGCATGCCGGGCATGGGCGCCCCCGCAGGTGGGGCCCCACGGGGCAGCGCCCCACGGCCGCCTCGCCCCAAGAAACCGCGCAAAGGATTTGCCGATCTCTGAGGGGGCGGCGAGTTTTGGGTTGCGAGGTCTGGCGAGTTCGGCGGCGAAGCCCTAGGGAGGGAAGGCGTGGGTGATAGGGTCAATCGTTGGTATGTATCTGATTCAGCTCCGATGATCAAGCTCCGCCTGAAGCGGTTCGGCAAGAAGCGGGAAGCGAGCTTCCGCCTCGTGGCCACCAACAGCACGTCCCGTCGCGACGGTCGACCGCTCGAGGAGCTCGGCTTCTACAACCCGCGCACCAAGGAAACCCGCCTCGACACCGAGGCGATTCGCGCTCGCCTGAGCCAGGGTGCCCAGCCCACCGATACGGTCCGCTACCTCCTGGAAAAGGGTGGGCTGATCGAGAAGACCATTCGCCCCGCCGAAGTGGTGGGTAAGCGCAAGCAGGCTGAGGCCCGCGACGCCGCTGCCGCCGAGGCCCGCAAGGCCGAAGCGGAAGCCAAGGCAGCCGCGGCCGCCGCCGAGGCAGAAGCGGCCGCTGCCGCCGCCCAGGCCGAAGCGGCTGCTGCTGAAGCCGCCGCCGCTCCCGCTGAGGAGCCTGGGGCCGAGGCCGCTCCCGCTGAGGCCTGATTTCCACCCCTCCCCCTGAGCCCACCCTCCCCCACCGAAGAGCCCTCGGCCAGCACCCTGCCCGAGGGACGTCGGCTGAGCCTGCCCGCTCCTGTAGCGGCCTTGGCCCTGGCTGGGCAGGCAGAATCCACCCTGCGCAGGATTGAGGCACTCACCGGGGCCTCCCTTCTGCTTCGGGGACTTGAGCTGTTCATCCAGGGCCGCCCGGCTCAGGTGGATCGCTGCAGTGCGCTGATCGATCTGCTGCGGCCCCTCTGGGAAACCGGCGAGACGATCGGGGCGGTCGATCTTCAGTCCGCGCTTACGGCCCTCGACACCGGCCGGGGCGAGCAGCACCAGGAGCTGGGCCGCCAGGTGCTGGCCATCAGCCGCACGGGGCGTCCGCTGCGACCCCGCACCTCCCGTCAGAAGGCGTTCGTCGACGCGATAGAGCGCCACGATCTCACCCTGGCGATCGGCCCAGCCGGTACCGGCAAAACCTTCCTGGCCACCGTCCTGGCGGTGCGCCTCCTGCAGGAGCGTCGGGTGGAGCGCCTGGTGCTCACCCGTCCGGCCGTGGAGGCCGGCGAGCGCCTCGGCTTCCTGCCAGGCGATCTGCAGCAAAAGGTCGACCCCTTCCTGCGCCCCCTGTACGACGCCCTGCACACGGTGATCGGCCGCGAGCGCACCGAGCAACTGCAGGAAAAGGGGGTGATTGAGGTGGCGCCCCTGGCCTACATGCGCGGCCGCACCCTTGCCGACTCCTTCGTGATCGTGGATGAGGCCCAGAACACCACAACCGCCCAGATGCGCATGGTGCTGACGCGGCTGGGGGAGAACTCGCGCATGGTGGTCACCGGCGATGTCACCCAGATCGATCTGCCGCCGAGCCAGCTCAGCGGCCTGGTGGAGGCCGAGGAGGTGCTGCGGGGGGTCGAAGGGGTAGCGATCTGCCGCTTCAGCGACGTCGATGTGGTGCGCCACCCGCTGGTGCAGCGGCTGGTGCAGGCCTATGAGCGGCGGAACCGGGGCCGATAGGGAGATCCGCACACCCGGTGGCGCCAGTGATCGGCTGGCGCTGGCAGGATGAATGGAGTCTGAATTCTCGAGCCGCCATGCCGGCCAGCAGCAATTTCCAACAGGCCATCCAGGAAGCCCAGTCAGGCTCCCTGGTGGGCCCCAACGTGGTGCGTCGCGCCCTGCCCTATGTGGGCGGTGGCATGGTGCTCACGGCCGCAGGGGTGATGGGCGGCCTCTCGATGATCGGCACGCCGATCTTCCAGCCCCTGTTCATCGTGGCGATCATCGCCAACCTGGTTCTCTTCTTCGTCTCCCAGAACGTTGCCCTCAAGGGCAACAACGGCACGGCGCTGCCCCTGCTCGCCACCTACAGCCTGATCACCGGCTTCACCCTGAGCGGGCTGGTGGCGATGGCCATCGGCAGGGCTGGCATCGGCTCGGTGGCCACAGCCGCCCTGGCCACGGGCATCACCTTCGTGATTGCCTCGGTGGTGGGCAAGCGCATGAGCGACAGCGTCGGCCAGGCCCTTGGGGCCGCCGTGGGGCTTGGCATCGTCGGCCTGCTGATCGCCATGGTGATTCAGCTGGTGGGTTCGATCTTCGTGCCCGGATTCGGGGGCAACGGCTTCGAGCTCCTGATCGCCGGCTTCGGCACGGTTCTCTTCGTGGGCGCTGCCTTCGTTGATTTCTACACCATGCCCCGCACCTACCGGGACGACCAGTACCTGGCGGGTGCCTTGGGCATGTACCTCACCTACATCAATCTCTTCGTGTTCATCCTCCGGCTGATCATCGCCCTCCAGGGTGGCGGCCGCCGCGAGTGAACGGTGGTGCGCCCCTAGGGCACCAGGTTCTCGAAAGGGCCGGTTTTGCCGGCCCTTTTTTCATGGCGGCTCCACCCCGGCCATAACCAGCCGTGAAGCTGAGCCCACAGGGAGCCCCCAGCCTGGGAGAGGCTCCTAAGGTCGGATCTCGTGAGATTTCGGGAGACAAAGCGTGAGGGTTCTGGTCACGGGAGGTGCCGGCTACATCGGCAGTCACGCCGTGCGGGCGCTCTGCCGTGCAGGCCACCAGGTGGCCGTGCTCGACAACCTCGTCTACGGCCACCGCGACATCGTGCTCGACGTGCTGGGGGTACCGCTGGTGGAAGGGCAGGTGGGCGATCGGCCCCTGCTCGATTCCGTGCTCGCGGGGGGCCATCCAGCCCTTACCGGCAGCGCCCTGGAGGGGCGACCCATTGAAGCGGTGCTCCACTTCGCCGCCTACGCCTACGTGGGCGAATCGGTGAGCAACCCAGCCAAGTATTACCGCAACAATCTCGGCGACACCCTCAGCTTGCTCGAGGCCCTGATCGCCGCCCCCACCCCGATCCCGATCGTCTTCTCCTCCACCTGCGCCACCTATGGCGTCCCCCAACAGGTGCCGATCACCGAGGACCACCCCCAGGCCCCGATCAATCCCTATGGCCACAGCAAATGGATGGTGGAGCGCCTGCTGATTGACTTCGCCGCCGCCTACGGGCTGCCCAGCGTGATCTTCCGCTACTTCAATGCCGCCGGCGCCGATCCGGAGGGGGGCCTGGGAGAGGACCACGATCCGGAGACCCACCTGATCCCCCGCGTCCTCGACGTGATGAGCGGCCGCGAGCCGTACCTGCAGATCTTCGGCGATGACTACCCCACCCCCGATGGCACCTGCATCCGCGACTACATCCACGTCAGCGACCTCGCCGACGCCCATGTGCTCGGACTGGAGCGGCTGCTGCGGCTACGGGAGCACGAGCAGACCCTCTCAGCGCCGCTGATCTACAACCTCGGCAACGGCACCGGCTACTCGGTGCAGCAGGTGATCGAGACCGCCAAGGCGGTCACCGGCCGCGGTCTGTTGGCCCACGTGGCCCCGCGGCGCACGGGGGACCCGGCCCAGCTCGTGGCGGGGGCGGAGCGGGCGCACCGCGAACTGGGCTGGCGACCCCGCCATGCCGATCTCGGCACGATCATCGAACACGCTTGGGCGTGGCATCGCCACCGGCACGCTCCGTAGGGGAGAGGCGGGCGGGCCAGGGCCGAGCCAGGGGTTCGCCGATGAACAGGCCCTGATCCGGCATCGCGACACTGCGCCAGTAGGCCTCGATCAAGGTGTCGCCACGGCGGTAGTAGGCAAGCAACAGGCCGGGATCCGGGAACTTCGCGGTGAGATTGCAGGGTTCCACCACCGTTCCGTAGCTGCCGGTGGCCCCCGCCTCCAGCCAGCGCAGGGCACTCATCTGACGTGACCCCGTGAGCTGGCCGCCGAAGGAGGTGAGGTGATCGGCCACCGCCCCGGGACGAAAACGGTTGGTGGTGATCGCCGGAACCTGAGCCAGTCCCGTGAAGTAGGCCATGACATCCTTCGCACCGCGCAAGGCATTGGCCCGCAGCACGCGCACCTGAAATCCGGGCCCGACAGCGGCCACCACGGAGTCGAAGCCGGCCGCCCGCACATTGCGGGCGGCGTCGGAGGTGCTGAGCAGATAGGCGGTGCCAGGGGGGGCGGTGCCATCAGAGGCCACCCCTCGCTCAATCAGTCGCCGCGCCGAGCCGGGGTCGGCGGCGGCGAGCAGCATGCTCGGCCGCAGTCGCAACCCATCCCAGGGGCGGCCCACATCGCCGCGGGCGTAGTAGCGGCTGACCCGGGTGGGACGGCAGGTGTCACGGCAGCCGGAATGGTCGCGTCCGAGGCTGATCGCCGAGGTGATCGATTGGCATCCCACGCGCCAAGGGGTGGTCCAGGCCAACGCATAGGCCTGCACATGCTCTGGGGTGCGGCGCCTCAACTGGCGCTGGAGCTGCAGGAACGCCCCGGCCGAGAGATCGGCCTTGCCCACCGGAAGCCGCACCCGGATCACCTGCCCTTCGGGGATATGGCGCTGGAGTTGGTAGGTGCGGCCGATGGCTTCGCTGAGGGGATCGGCCTCATTGATGACCAAGGCCAGATGGCGGTGGTCGAGGGGTCCCGCCCCGGAAGAGTCGGCAGCAGAGACCCATCGCCTTGGCGCGGACGGATGGTCCGCACCAAGGCCCACAGCCAACCCCAACAGGGCGGCGAGGATGGCGGTCGGCTCCGGCAAGCGGGACAGGGAAGGCGAAGGGGGAGAAGCCCTTCCATCCTGGGGCAGCAGCTTGCCAGGCTGACCCCCGCGAGACGTGGGGGGTAGGGAGAGGGATTAGAAAGGTGTGAACTGGGCGGGCCTGCTTTCGGCCACAAGATGAACATGGCGGTGCCGGGGAAAACGAGGCTGAACACGCTGCTTCGCACCCTTCATTGGCGAATTCTAGGCCAATTTCTCGAACCATTTACATCAAACCAGCCCGCTGCGCGGACGATCCGCAGGCTCTCGCGCCAGCAGTGGAAATTGCTAGCGCTCAATGTGGTTGCCAATCTCCTATCAAGCCTCGGCGAGGGTGCCACCTTAGGCATCATATTTCTTGCGATCAGCTTGATAACGGTCAGCAACTCCGCCCAATGGCGGAGCCTGCCCAGCATGGGGCTGATTGAGGGACTTCCGGTGATCGGCCGCATCCTGCAATCCACCTTGGTTTCAAGTGAGGGCAGGATCGGGTTGTTTGTCATCATGATCACCTTTGCCCTGCTTATGCAGCTGCTGGTGGCCAGCAGCGGATACCTGAATACGGTGAGCGCCGGCCTTATCGGTTGCCGGGTGCAGGAAGCGCTCACAGGGGAGATCCATCAACGCATTCTCTCCTTTAGCTTCAGCTGCGCCAGCCGCTTCCGCGTTGGCGATCTCCTGAATTACAGCGGCAACGCCGGGCGAACGGTCAACACCCAGATCACGCTGGCCAGCAACCTGCTTCTCAATCTCCTCCAATTTCTGATCTATCTGGCAATTCTTATTGCCATCTCCCCTTGGCTGATGCTTGTGGCCATCGCCATGGCCATTACCCTTGCCACTGTGCAAAGCCGCATCCTGCCTCGGCTGCGCAAGAGAGCCCAGATGATCATGGCGGTTGAGGTCAACCTCAGCAGTCGCCGCACCGAGCACATCCAGGGACTGAGGCTTCTGCACACCACAGGACAGATCAGCGCCGCGGCAAGGGAGACCGACGGCCTACTGCAAGAGCAAAAGGTTCACGCCAGCAGGATGGTGTTGATCTCCAATCTGATCACCCCCATCTCCTCCATGTTGCCGATCATCGCAATCTCCCTGATTGCCTCGGCAAGCGTACTGATTTTCCAGAATCGTCAAAGCGGAGTCCTGCCAAGCCTGGTCACCTTTGTTCTCGCCCTGCAACGAATGAACACACGGCTTGGATCCATCAATGCCATCATCACAAACTTCGTGGCCAACACCGCGTTGATCGATCGATTAAATGCGATCCTCGACGATTCCAATAAGGAGTTTGTACGCCTTGGCGGCCAACCCTTCAACCAGCTGCAACGGGAGATTCGCCTCGACCATGTCGGCCTCCGCTACAGCCCCGAGCTCGCCCCTGCGGTGAGCGGCATCAACCTGGTGATTCAGAGCGGCCAGACCGTCGCCCTCGTGGGCTCCAGCGGAGCCGGCAAAAGCACAATCGCCGACCTGCTGGTGGGTCTGTACCAGCCCACGGAGGGCAGGATCCTGATCGACGGCATCGACCTCCAGACCATCGAGATCTCGAGCTGGCAGCGCCAGCTCGGCGTGGTCAGTCAAGACACCTTTCTTCTCAACAACACCATCGCCGCCAACATCGCCTACGGAACCCCCGAAGCGGATCGCCAGGCCGTTGAGGCGGCCGCCCAGGCTGCCCAGGCCGCCGGCTTCATCGCCGGCCTCCCCGAGGGTTACGACACCATGATCGGGGAAAGGGGCTATCGGCTCAGTGGCGGCCAGCGCCAGCGGCTCTCCCTGGCCCGCGCCCTGCTGCGGGATCCCCAGCTGCTCATCCTTGATGAAGCCACCAGCGCCCTCGACAGCCAGAGCGAACGGCTGGTACAGGAGGCGATCGAACGTTTCGAGCGTACCCATACGGTGCTGGTGATCGCCCACAGGCTCAGCACGATCGTCAACGCGGATCTGATCTGTGTGATGCAAGCAGGTCGAATCATCGAGCGAGGACGCCACGCTGATTTGCTGTCCGCCCAAGGCAGCTACGCCCACCTCTGGCAGCAGCAATCCCAAGGGGGAGACATCTCCAAAGCGCCGCACGATCAGCTTGAGCCTCTGGAATCCTCGGTTTAAGCTGCGTTCATGACCGTAGACGGAGAGCACCAGGTCCACCGAGCCATCCACCTCACCGTGGCCATTCCCACCTACGGAAGGGATCAGGTGCTAGCGGAGAGCATTGAGGCTCTTCTGAAGCTGGAGGCGGAGCCCTGGGAACTGCTTGTCATCGACCAGACGCCGCGCCACACCCCGGCCGTTGAATTGCTTCTGCGCACCTGGCAGAGCGAGGGTCGCCTGCGCTGGATTCGTCAATCGCCAGCCTCGATCACCGCGGCGATGAACCGGGCCCTGCTGGAAGCACAGGCCAGCCATGTGCTCTTTCTCGACGACGACATCCTTCCAGATGCAGGCCTGCTGATGGCCCATCAACAGGCCGCAGCCCATCATCCGCACACCATGATCGCCGGGCGCGTTCTCCAGCCCTGGCATAGGGGGGCCGCCGACCCTGACGACGCCGCGTTCGGCTTCAACAGCACCTCGCCTCGCCCCCTGCAGGAATTCATGGGAGGCAACGTGTGCATACCGCGGAAGCAGGCGCTTGCCCTTGGTGGTTTCGACCGTAACTTCGTACGAGTTGCCTATCGATTTGAGGCGGAATTCGCCCATCGCTGGCGGAAAGCCGGTCACGGCATCTACTACGAGCCTGCTGCGCTCATTCATCACCTCAAAGCCGAGCGGGGCGGTACCCGCAGCTACGGCCAACACCTCACCACCCTCCGCCCCGACCATGCCGTAGGCCGTTACTACTTTCTGCTGCGCACCCTGCCCCCCCGCGCCGCCCTGGGGGCCGCCGCCGCCGCCTGGATCCGTTCGGTGCGCAGCCGCCACCACCTGCGCCATCCCTGGTGGATTCCCCTGACCCTCACCGCCGAGATGCGGGGGTTTCTCTGGGCCCTGCGCCTACACGCGGGGGGGCCCCGGGGCATCCCCCGCCACCAGCCCCCCCGGCTGCTGATCGTCACCAGCCATCCGATCCAGTACCAGGCCCCCCTGTTCCGCGCCCTCGCCACCAGCTCAGTGCTGGAGGGGGAGGCAGAGCCGGAGCTGGACACGGAGGTGCTCTTCCTCACCCTGCCCGATGCGGCCCAGCAAGGGGAGGGCTTTGGGCTGTCCTTCGACTGGGATCTGCCCCTGCGCGAGGGCTATCGCTGGCGCCAGGCCGTCTCCAGCGCAGGTGCCGGCCTCGCAGGAGGCTTCCGAGGCCTGCGACTGCGCCATCCCGTCCGTGAGCTGCTCGGCGGGGATCGCCCCCCCGACGCGGTGCTGCTGATGGGTTGGCAGGTGGAGGGACTGGTGCAACTGCTGCTGGCGGCCCGTCGCCGCGGCCTGCCGGTGCTGCTGCGCGGCGACTCGGCAGACCAGCCCCCACGACCGTGGCCCGTGCGCCGCCTGCATCGGTTCCTGTTGGGCCAGGCGAGTGCGGTGTTGACCGTAGGGGAGGCAAACGACCGCTTCTATCGAGCCAATGGCGTGCCCGAGGATCGCCGCTTCCCCAGCCCCCACTTCGTCGACAACGACTTTTTCGCCGACGGTGCCGCCCGCTGGGCTCCTCGCCGCTCAGAGCTGCGCAAGCGCTGGGCCATCCCCCCCCAGTCCTTCTGTTTCCTGTTCGCCGGCAAGCTGCAGCGCAAGAAACATGCGCTCGACCTGCTGGAGGCCCTGGAACGGCTGGTGGCACATCCCGATGCGCCCGCTGTTCATCTGCTGGTCGTGGGCAGTGGGGAACTGGAGGCCGCCTGCCGGACGCGGGTGGCCCGTGCAGCGCTGCCGGTGAGCTTCGCCGGTTTCCTGAATCAAAAGGAAATCGCAGGCGCCTACGCGGCAAGCGATGCGCTCGTGCTCCCCTCCGATCACGGGGAGACCTGGGGCCTGGTGGTGAACGAGGCGATGGCCTGTGGCCTGCCCGCCATCGTCAGCGATCAGGTGGGCTGCGCGCAGGATCTGGTCCATGAAGGCCGCACTGGCCTGGTCTTCCCCTGTCGGGATGTGGGGGCCCTCACTGGAGCCCTGGGGGAGATGGCCCGGGATCCGGCTGCCGCCGGCAGGATGGGCCAGGAGGCTCGAGCGCGGGTGATGGGGCGGTACGGCATTGCGCAGGCCGCCGAGGGGGTGCGCCAAGGTCTGCGCCGGGCTCTGGTGGACGGCCGATGACCAGGCCCCCTTTTGCCCATGCGACCATCGGCGGCAGGGTCTACAGCCCTCCAGCAGCAGCAACCGCACCGACGTCTCCCCCGACCCTCTCCGGTCTCCCGCACCAATGACACCCACCCTGCTGCTGCTCCTGTTGCTCTTGCCGCTGGTGGCGTTGCTGGCGGATGGGAACTGGCGCGATTCGCTTCTTTACAGCGTGGTGATCGGCTTCCTGCAGGATCCGCTGCGCAAGATCACGCCCGACCAGCCTGCCCTCTATGTGGGACTGGTGCTCATCGGCATCGTGCTCACAGCTCTGCTTCTCTATAGCCGCATCGGACGCCTCAACTTTGAACCCCTGTTCAGCGGCGATCGCCAACTGATCGGGATTGTCGAAATCTTCCTGGCACTCCTGCTGATTCAAACCCTAAACTCCTTCCTCACCGTTGGATCTGTCACACTGACACTAATCGGCCTTGGTTTTTACCTCGCCCCCCTAGTGGCTCTGTGGATTGGCTATCAATTTGCCCTTCAACCCTCGGCCGTAATACGCTTTCTGCGAGTTTATCTGGTGATGGCAATCCTATTTGCTTTCACCATTTTCCTGTCCTACAGAGGCACGAGTTCGGTTTTTTTCAACGAGGTGGGCGAGGGCGTTCAAATCAATATCGTCGAACTTGGCATTATGCAGCAGGGGTACGTGGGGCTGTGGCGAAGCAGTGAAGTAGCCGCCTGGCACTTGGGAGCTGCCTGCTGCTTCCTCCTCATTCTTGGCGTCAGCAGCCGCCGCACCAACCTGATCGCCCTTGCCACCACCTTGATGGTGATCTTGCTGGTGATCAGCACCCTCACCGGCCGGCGCAAGGTCCTGACCCTCGTCATCGGATTTCTGGGGGTCTACAGCCTGCTGATCGGCCTAGGTGGGGACTCACGCGTACGCACCAATGTGCTCGCGGGGGTGGGTGGCAGCGGCATTGCCCTCTCTCTCTTCCTCAGCTTGCAGAGCAATCCCACCGAGTCGGGAACGTTGGGGGGCTTCGTGCGACGCACGGTGAATGTGTTCGAATTTGTCGACGATCGCTTCAACAACCTCGGCTTCAACGCCATCGGCGCAGCCCTGGAAGCGGCAGGACCGTTTGGGTTCGGTGTAGGCGCCCTTGCCCAGGGGGCGGTGAGCCTCGGCATCCGTGTTCGTGGCGGAACCTGGGCGGCGGAAGGGGGTCTGGGCAAAATCGCCGCCGAGCTGGGCATCGCAGGCATCGCCCTGTTCGGCTTGATTCTGGTTCTACTCAGCATTTTGTATTGGCGCATTGTGGGCCAATTGCGCTTCGCGCCTCCCAACTATTCACTGCTCAACCTTGGCCTGATCGCCTTCCTTGCCGCGAACCTCCCCAACTTCGCGGTGGCCAGTCAGATCTATGGAGACCCCTTTGTGCTCAGCACTCTGGGTCTGACCGCTGGTTTCGTACTGGCCAGTCCCACGGTGATCCAGGCCTATCTCCAGGGCCAGCACCAGCGACTACCCGGCCCTGGGGCGTTGCCGCCGCCGCGCCGCCCTCCTTCGCCAGCACCACCCCCCAAGGTGCCGTTGTGAGGGTGCTACACCTGATCCCCTCCATCGGCCTGGTTCGGGGCGGGCCAAGTGAGGCGGCCCTCTCCATGGTCGCCGCCCTGCGCCAGCAGGGGATCGAGGCCGCCCTGGTGAGCACCGACGACAACGGCCCTGGACGGCTAGACCTTCCGACCGACCGCTGGCTGATCCATGCCGAGGTGCCGGTGCGCCTGTTTCCGCGCTGGAGCCCCCCGATCCGGGCCCTGCGGGAGTTTGGCTGGAGCCCGGCCCTCGGCCAGTGGCTGACCCGCGAGCTGCGCCAGTGGGATCTGCTGCATGTGCATTCCCTCTTCTCCTGGCCCACCTCCCGGGGAATGGCCATCGCCCGGCGCCAGCGAGTTCCTTACCTCATTCACTGCCTTGGCCATCTGCAACCCTGGAGCCTGGGTCAGAGCGCCTGGCGCAAGCAGCTGTACCTGAACCTTGTGGAACGGCGCAACCTCAACGGCGCTGCCGCCCTGCAGGCCACCTCCCCCGCGGAAGCCCAGGATTTCGCCCGCCTGCGGCTGCGGCCCCCAGTACTTGACCTGCCGCTGGGCGTCACGATCCCCACGCCGTTGCCGGAGGTGAAGATGCGCCTGCAGCAGGCCTACCCCCAGCTCGCCCCCCAGACTCCCAAGCTGCTGTTCCTGGCCCGGCTCCATCCGAAGAAGCGGCTGGACTGCCTGCTGGAAGCGTTGGCGCTGCTGCAGCGCCAGGCGCCGGATCGTCCGTGGCAGCTGCTGATCGCGGGCAGCGGGGAGCCTGTGTATGAACAGCGCCTGCGCAACCTGGCCACCACACTCGGCCTGGCATCCCGCTGTCACTGGCTGGGTTTCGTGAGTGGCGAGCGCAAAGATCTGCTGCTGCAGGGCTGCGACTGGTTCGTGCTGCCCTCGGCCGCCGAAAACTTCGGAGTGGCCGTGGCCGAAGCCCTGGCCGCGGGCACACCGGCAATCCTCTCCCCGGAGGTGGGGCTCGCACCGGCCGTGGCCGAGGCAGGAGCCGGCCGGATCAGCGCCAGCACACCGGAGACCCTGGCCCGCACCTTGCAGGAGGCCCTGAGCGAGGAGCGGGCTCCCTTCGCCGCCGCCGCCCGGGCGCTGGCCGCAGAGCGCTATAGCTGGCATGCAGTCGCCGACCGGCTGGCCGAGGCGTACGCGCAGATTCTGGCCCAGCCGATTCATGAACATTGACATGCAGGATTTCCATTCTCTTGCGCAGGTAACACCACTGCTGCTCACCTATAACGAAGAGGCGAACATTGCCCGCACGCTGGAGCCCCTGCGATGGGCTCAGCGCATTGTGGTCATCGACAGTGGCAGCACCGACAGAACCTTGGAACTGATTGCGGCCCACCGCCAAGTGGACGTGTTCCACCGCCCCTTTGACACCCATGCCAATCAGTGGAATTTTGGACTCTCCCATATCCCCTCCGGCTGGGTTCTCAGCCTGGATGCCGATTACCTGATCAGCCCGGCGCTGAAACAGGAGATCGCTGAAGCCATCAACCTGGCTGCGACAAAAGAAACAGAAGGCTTTCGGATCCCATTTCGCTACTGCATTCAGGGGCGACCCCTACGGGGCACAATTCTGCCGCCACGAATCGCGCTGTTTCGCATTCACGCAGGTGCCTACGAAGACGATGGCCACACCCAAAATCTCATCCTCACCGGCAAGTGCACTGACCTTCAGCAGCCAATTCTCCACGACGATCGCAAACCCCTAAGCCGCTGGCTGTGGGCGCAAAACCGCTATCTGAAACTCGAAGCCGACAAGCTGCTGCACACCCCAAGCCGCCAGCTCAGCCGCGCGGACAGGGTGCGCAAAAATACTGTGCTGGCTCCATTTGCCGTTTTCTTTCTCTGCCTTTTCTGGCAGGGATCGATCCTAGACGGCTGGCGGGGCTGGTTCTATTCCTTGCAACGCCTGTATGCAGAAACCTTGCTGGCCCTGATGCTGCTCGAAGCACGGCTGCAGCGCCCCTAACCCATCCTTTCCCCAGGCTGCCGGGTGCCGCGCTGGCCAGCGCCCCCGCCGTTCCCGCCGGCACGCTGCTTTTCTGGGCTGCATTCCCCGGAACCGATCCGCCCGCCGGCCCCACCCCTCTCCATGACCCTGATCCTCGGCATCAACGCATTCCATGCCGACGCCGCCGCTGCCCTGATCGACGACGGCCAGATCCTCGCCGCGGCTGAGGAGGAACGGTTCCGACGCATCAAGCACTGGGCGGGCTTCCCGAGCGAGGCCATCGCCTGGTGCCTGGCCGATGCGGGAGTGAGCCTGGCCGACGTCGACCACGTGGCGATCAACAGCCAGCCCGGCGCCCATCGCCTGCGCAAGATCGCTTACACCCTGCGCAATCGGCCCGATCCCGGCTTCCTCTGGCAACGGTGGCGCAACAAGCGGGAGCGGGCCGATCTGGCGGGCCAGCTGGCCGCCTCGTTCCCGCACGAACCGATCCGGGCGACGCTGCATTTCGTCGAACATCACCAGGCCCACCTGGCCTCGGCCTTCTACGCCTCCCCCTTTGATCGCGCAGCGGTGGTCTCGGTCGACGGGTTCGGCGACTTCGCCAGCGGCGCTTGGGGCTTCGGCGACGGCAGCCGGCTGGAGGTGGAAGGGCAGATCTGGTTTCCCCACTCCCTGGGCGCCTTCTACACCGCGATCACCCAGTACCTGGGCTTCCCCCACTACGGCGATGAATACAAGGTGATGGGCCTGGCGCCCTACGGCACGCCGAACCAGCTGGAGGCGATGCGCCGGATCGTCCGGCTGCAGAGCGATGGCACCTACCGCCTCGATCTGCGTTTCTTCCGCCACGCCACCGAACGCCTGCCCCACCAGTGGAGCCATGGCGCGCCGGTGGTGGCCGCCCACTGGACCCCGGCGCTCGAGGAGCTGCTCGGCCCGGCCCGGAGCCCCGAACAGCCCCTGGAGCAGCGCCACCACGACATCGCCCGCTCCGCCCAGGCGATGTACGAGGAGGCCTTCTTCCACCTCCTGCGCACCTTGCACGCCGCCCACCCGGTCGACCAGATCTGCATCGCCGGCGGCTGCGGCGCCAATTCCGTGGCCAACGGCAAGGTGACGGTGGCCACCCCGTTCCGGGAGGTGTTCGTGCAGGCGGCGGCCGGCGACGCCGGTGGGGCCCTGGGGGCGGCGCTGGAGGTGTGGCACCAGCTGGGGGGCCGCCGCAGCACGCCGATGGCCAACGCCTACCTCGGCAGCCGCCCCGGGACGGGGGAGGTGGCCGACCTGCTGGCGGATCCCGCCACCCAGGGGGCCCTGGAGCAGGCGCACTGCCTCGTGAGCACCCCGGCCGATGACGTCCTCTGCGCCGAGGTGGCGGAGGCGATCAGCGAAGGCCTGGTGGTCGGCTGGTTCGAGGGGCGGATGGAATGGGGGCCCAGGGCCCTGGGTCACCGATCGATCCTGGGCGACCCGCGCCGGGCCGACATGAAAGACATCCTCAACCTCAAGATCAAGAGACGGGAATCGTTCCGGCCCTTTGCCCCCTCGGTGCTGCGGGAGGCGGTGCCCGACTGGTTCGAACTCGACGGCGAGGTGCCCTTCATGATGCAGGTGTACCCGATCCGCAGCGAAAAACGCCCCCTGATTCCGGCCGTGACCCATGTGGATGGCACCGGCCGTCTGCAGACCGTGAGCGAGGCCGCCAACGGGCGCTACTACCGCCTTATCCGCGCCTTCGCGGAGCGCACCGGCGTGCCGATGGTGCTCAACACCTCCTTCAACGAGAACGAGCCGATCGTCTGCACCCCGGCCCAGGCCCTCGACTGCTTCCTGCGCACCCGCATGGACCTGCTGGTGCTGGAGGACAGCGTGATCCGTCGCCATGGCTGAGGCATCCAGGGGGAGCGAGCGCCCCACGATCGAGCTGGTGGTGCCCACGCTCAATTCCCATGCCCTGCTGCCGCGCCTCGTGCGCTCCCTGCAGACCCAGAGCTGGCCCCACTGGCGCCTCCACTTCATCGACGGCCCGAGCGGCGAAGCCCACCGGCGCCTGCTGGGCCAGATCTGCGCGGCGGACAGCCGCATCCGCTGGTCCGAACAGTCGCCGCGGGAGGAGGGCATCTTCGGCGCCATGAACCAGGGGGCCGAAGATGCCCCCGCCAACGCCTGGCTGCTTTTCTGGGGCAGCGATGACTGGGCCGCCTCCCCCACGGTGCTGGCCCAGCTGGCGGAGCGGCTGGGCCAGCTGCAGCAGCGGGGCCTGCCGCCCGATCTGGTGGTCTGCCGGGGCCGCTACGAGAATGGGCGCCCCAGTGCTTTCCACTGGCGCCACTCCTACCGGCGCTCGTTGTTCCTCGGCAGCACCCCGCCCCACCAGGCCACGGTGATCGGCCCGGGCGCGCGACGCCGCATGCCGCGCTACGCCGAGGGCTTTCGCCTCTCCGCCGACTTGGACCACTTCCTGCAGCTCT
>CANEWU010000043.1 GCA_947442825.1 Synechococcaceae cyanobacterium | reverse complement strand
GGGCCAGCCGCCGCACCTCCTCCATCAGGCTCAGCTCATGCATGGGGCGACTCCGCCTCCAGCCATTGGCAAAGCAACGCCTGCGCCACCGGCAGCTGCCGCCGCACCGCCTCGCTGAACTTCGTGCCGTGGGGGAAGGCGAAGGCGGGCACCAACAGCAGCCAGGCCGGCGGGGGATCGCCGCCAAACAGAGCCGCCAGGGCCAGCACCCCCCCCGGATCAAGCCCATGGCCCCCGCCCACGCCCACCTCCGCCCCCCCCGGCTGCAGCGACCGCAGGGTTGGCACCGCCTCAGCCCTTGCCTCAGCCCCTGCCGCGCAGCCCGCCTCGCACCTGGCATCGCACCACGCATCGACCACCAGCACCCGCCGCGCCGCCGCCACCTCCAGCGCCAGCTCGGGGGTGAGCTGCGGCACCAGCCGCACCAGCGAGCCCGCGCGCTCCGCCCGCCGCGCCAGCCACCAACCCACGCCGTCGTCACCCCGCAGGGGGTTGCCGACGCCGATCACCAGATCCGCTCGCGCCACCCTCATCCCCGGCAGCGCTCCGCCAGCAACCGCCCCGCCGCATCGCGCAGCTCCAGCCGCAGCGGCATCTGGCCGGCGGCGTGGGTGGAGCACGACAGGCAGGGATCAAAGCAGCGGATGCCCGCCTCCACCCGGTTCAGCAGGGGCTCGGGGATCTCTGCCGGCACCGGATCGGGCAGGAACTCCCGGGCGATCTGGGCCACGGTGCGGTTCATCGCCAGGTTGTTCTGACCGGTGGCAATGATCAGATTCACCGCCGTGATCAGGCCGTCTTCATCCACCCGGTAGTGGTGGAAGAGGGTGCCGCGCGGTGCCTCACTCACCCCCACCGCCTCGTTGCGGTTCAGATCAGCGCGGCTGCGCACCCGCCCACCCACCAGCTCCGGATCGGCCGCATGGCGCTCGATCGCCTCCAGGCAGGCCACGATCTCCACCAGCCGGGCGTGGTGATAAGCAAACGAAGAGGTGATCATCGCCGCCGGCCCGCTGCCGGAGCGCTGGCGCAGCTCCACAAGCTCCCGGTCAGCCCAGGGGGTGCCGATCGATTCGCACACGTTCAACCGCGCCAGTGGACCCACCCGGTACATGCCAGCCGGATAGCCCAGGGGCCGGTAATAGGGAAACTTCAGATAACTCCAGGGCTCCACCGCCTCGGCCAGAAAGGAGTGGTAGTCGTCCTCCTGCAGCCGATCGGCGACGATCGTGCCGTCGCTGGCGCGCACCCGCAGGCCGCCGCCTTCTCCGCCATCGAGGTGCTCCCAGCGCCCCTCGCCATTCACCAGGCCGAGGAACAGGCTGCCGAAGTCGCCGAAGCTGCGCTGCTCCCGCTGCAGGGGTCCATCGAGCAGGCCCTTGTAGAGCGCCAAGGTGCGCTCCAGGGTGGCCCGCTCCTCGGGCAATCGCTCCAGGATCCAGTCGCGGGTGGCCCCGTCCAGCGGCGTGCGCACGCCGCCGGGTACCGCCCAGGCGGCGTGGATGCGGCGGCCACCGAGGCGCTCGAGGATCTGCTGGCCGAACTGGCGCAGGCGGATGCCGGCGCGGGCCAGATCCGGATCGGCGGCCATCAACCCGAACACATTGCGCCGCGCCGGGTCGCACTCCCAACCCAGCAGGAAATCCGGACTGCTGAGGTGGAAAAAGGAGAGGGCGTGGCTCTGGGTGATCTGGGCCAGGTTGAGCAGCCGCCGCAAGCCATCAGCCGCCGGGGGGATCGTCACCGCCAGCAATTTGTCGCCGGTCTTGGCCGCGGCCAGCAGGTGGCTCACCGGGCAGATGCCGCAGATCCTTGCGGTGATCCCCGCCATCTCGGTGAAGGGGCGACCCTCGCAGAACTTCTCGAAGCCCCGGTATTCCGTCACGTGGAAGCGGGCATCGACGAGGTGGCCGCCCTCATCGAGATGCAGCGTGATCTTGGCGTGCCCCTCGATGCGGGTGACCGGGTCGATGACGACGGTGCGGCTCATGGCGCGGCGAGGCGAGGCGAAACGGGACCGGTGATCAGCCGAAGCGCAGCTGGTCGGGACCCGCCTGGGCAGGCCAGCCGCCGGCCAGCAGCGGTTCGAGGGCGGCCCGGATCCGCTCCGCCGAGGGGGGGCAACCGGGCAGGTACAGATCCACCGGGATCACCTCATGGAGGGGCAACACCTTGGGGAGCAGCTCCGGCACGATTCCCGGGGCGTGGGGCAGGCTGGCGCCGTGGTCGGCCAGCTCCCGGTAGCCCCTCTCCAGGGCCGCCTGGGCCGTCTGCCCCGGCGGCGCGCAGAGATTGCGCAGGCCCGGCACGTTCGCCGAGATGGCGCAGTCGCCAAACGACACCACCAGCCGGCTCCTGGCCCGCAGCGTGCGCGCCAGATCGAGGTTGTCGGCGTTGGCCACCGCGCCCTCCACCAGGCACACATCCACCCCCTGGGGGAACCGCTTCACATCGCTGGCCACCGGCGAATACACCACCTCCACCCGCTCGGCCAGCTCGAACAGCCACTCGTCGAGGTCGAGGAACGACATGTGGCAGCCCGAACAGCCCGCCAGCCAGGCGGTGGCCAGCCGCAGACGGGGGGCGGATGTCATGGCGTCAACCACTCGTGCTGGTCGCGGGCACGGCGCAGCTGCTGGGCCCGGCCAGCATCGGGGTGCTTCTCGCCGGTGGTGTCCTCCTTGTGGAACAGGGCACCGGTGGGGCACACATCCACGCACTTGCCGCAGGAGGTGCAATCCTCCACCTCCCCCCAGGGCTGATCCAGCCCAGCGATGATCTGGCAGCCGTGGCCGCGGCCCCCCACATCCCACACGTGGGCCCCCTCGATCTCATCGCAGGCCCGCACGCAGCGGGTGCAGAGGATGCAGCGGTGGTGATCGAGGGCGAAGCGGGGGTGGGAGGCATCCACGCGGCGGAGCGGCACCTGGTAGGGGAAGCGGCTGTGGTCCATCCCCACCGCCACCGCCACGTCCTGCAGCTCACAGGCGCCGTTGGCCACGCACACCGCACACACGTGGTTGCCCTCAGCGAAGAACAGCTCCACCGCCATGCGCCGGAACTCCCGCAACGCCGGCGTGTCGGTGCGCACCAGCTGGCCCTCCAGGGCCTCGCTGGTGCAGGCCGGCAGCGGCCGCGGGGCCCCCTCCACCTCCACCAGGCACAGCCGACAGGCGCCCACCGGCGTCAGGCCATCGAGGTGGCAAAGGGTGGGCAGCTCCAGCCCGGCGGCGCGACAGGCCGCCAGCAGGCTGGCCCCGGCGGGCACCGCCACCTCGGTGGCGTCGATGCGCAGGGTCACAACACCCATGGCGACTCCTCCCTCGACCCCAGCGGCTCCGGCTCGGCCACCATCGCCGCCTCGTACTCGTGGCGGAACCAGCGCAGGGTGCTCAGCACGGGGTTGGGCGCGGCCTGGCCCAGGCCACAGAGACTGGTGGCACCCACCATGGTGCAGAGCTGCTCCAGCTGCGCAAGGTCGACCGGGGTGGCGCGGCGTTCGCAGAAGCGATCGAGCAGGCCCGCCAGCTGCACCGTGCCCGCCCGGCAGGGGAGGCACTTGCCGCAGCTCTCAGACACGTTGAAGCGCATGAAGTGGCGGGCCACCTCCGGCATCGCGGTGGTTTCCCCGATCACCACCATGCCGCCGGATCCCATCATCGAGCCGAGGGCCCGCAGGCTCTCGTAGTCCACCGGTGTGTCGAGGAGGGAAGCGGGGATGCAGCCTCCGGAGGGCCCGCCGGTCTGGACGGCCTTCACCGCCCCATCCGGCGCCCCACCGCCCATCGTCTCGACGACGGTGCGCAGGCTGGTGCCCATCGGCACCTCCACCAGGCCGGTGTGGCGCACGGCACCGGAGAGGGCGAACACCTTGGTGCCACGGCTGCCCTCGGTGCCCATCGCCGCGTACCAGGCGCCGCCCTCCCGCAGGATCGTCGGCACGGCCGCGAAGGTTTCGACGTTGTTGATCAGGGTGGGGGCGCCCCACAGACCCGCCTGGGCCGGGTAGGGCGGGCGCACCCGCGGCGTGCCCCGCTGCCCCTGGATTGAGGCCAGCAGCGCCGTCTCCTCGCCGCACACGAGGCGCCCGCACCGACGCGCACCTCGATCACCAGGTCGTGGTCGCCGGCCAGGCCCCGCCCCAGCAGGCCACGGGCGGGCGCCTGGGCCAGGGCGTGCCGCAACCGCTCGATCGCCAGCGGATACTCCGCCCGCACGTACACGTACCCCTCCTGGGCCCCCACCGCAAAGGCCGCGATCGCCATCCCCTCGATCAGCCGGTGCGGATCCCCTTCCAGCACGCTGCGGTCCATGAAGGCGCCGGGGTCGCCCTCGTCGGCATTGCACACCACGAAGCGGCGGCCAGGGGGCTGGAGAGCCACCGTGTCCCACTTGAGGCCGGTGGGGTAGCCCGCGCCACCGCGACCCCGCAGGCCGCTGGTGCGGATCTCGGCGCGCACCTCCTCGGGGGTGAGGCTCTGGCGGCAACGGCGCAGCTGGGCGTAGGCGCCGTGGGCGAGGGCATCGTCGATCGACTCGGGGTCGAGCCGGCCGCAGCCCTCCAGCACCACCGGCCGCTGCAGGGCAAAGAAGGGATGCTCCCGCTCCAGGCGCCAGGCCTCCAGGGGATCAGCATCGGGATCGGGATCAGCATCGGGATCTGGATATGGATCGGGATCTGGGGCCGATCGCCCCGGCGGCTTGGCTCCCGCCACCCGGTGGGCGCTCGCCAGTAGGGCCGGGGCCTGGGCGGGGGTGAGCTCGCCGTAGAGACGCTCGCCATCGGGCGCGTCGAGCGCCACCAGCGGGCCGAGGCCGCAGAGGCGCAGGCAGCCCACCGCCTTGAACGTCACGGGGCTATCGGCGCCGGCTTCCTGCAGGGCCGCCCACAGCGCCTCCGCCCCGGCAGACCGGCAGCCGCTGGCGGCGCAACAGCGCACCATCAGCTGTCTTCGGCCGTCGCGGTCGCCGTTGGCAAGGTTCGTTCGGTTCGTCGCGCTGGGGCGATCCATCGCGCTGAAAACCGAGAAGGCTCCCCTCTTCCTAGCCGTGGGGAAGCCCCGCCGCCGTCAGCTGGGCGGAGAGGGCCTGGGGGTCCTCGAGCGACAACCGGGGGACCAGCGCCCCATCCACCACCAGCACCGGCGCCTGGCCGCAGGCCCCCAGACAGCTCACCGCCTGCAGGGTCCACCCCCTAGGGGCTGGAGGCCCATCGAGGTGGGTGCCGAGGCGGGCCGCCAGGGCGGCCGCCAGCTCCGCGCCGCCCCGCACAAAGCAGGCGGTGCCCAGGCAGACGGCACAGCGATGGGCGCTGGGGGGCTCCAGACGGAACAGGTGGTAGAAACTGGCCACGCCATAGACGCGGCTGAGGGGCAACCGCAGACCACGGGCCACCTCCCGCAGCAGCGGTTTGGGCAGATAGCCGTGCCGTTCCTGCAGCTGATGGAGCACCTCGATCAGGGCGTCGGCGCGGTGGCCGTGGCGGCTCAGGATTGCAGCCAAACCCTCCTCAGCAGACGAGCCGGGAAAAGAAGCGGCGCGCGACTCAGAGGGCGGGGCGGCCACGGGGTTGGCGCTCAGCGGCCCGAACGGGGACGGGGGCGCGGCGGACCGTTGTAGAGCACTTTCACCAGGGTGTTGCCATCGGGGGCCACCAGGATCTCCGTTTCCACCGTGGGGGCCAGCCCCTCGGCCTGCCAGCCGGGGGGGCCTCCGAGGAAGCGGTAGACGAACCCCTGCTCATCGCTGCGGATCAGGCAGGGATTGGTCTGGGCGGAGGTCGTGAACATGCAGGCCTGGGGCCGGTAGGCCGTCAGGCCGCCGTTGATCGAAACGCCGGTGTTCCGGGCAAAGTTCAGGGCGCGGATCTCGTTGAGGGGCCGCTGGGCCAGTGCCGGCGCCGCAAAGGGAGAGGCCACGAGGATGGAGGCCAGGGCGGCCATCAGGAAGCGCATCGAGGGCCTGGAGATAGGGATGGGGGCAGGGGGACTTGAACCCCCACAGTCTTGCGACCTGCGCATTTTAAGTGCGCTGCGTCTACCGTTCCGCCATGCCCCCGGACCACCTGGAAGGGCCCGTGTGGAGCCTCCGCAAGACCAGCGTAGGTAAGGGCTGCCCCCCAGCCACAGCGAGGGGGTCTTAGATTCAGGCGATCTGAGCCTGCCATCGTGACGCCGCCAGGGTTGCTCCCCATTCCCTTCGCCGGCCTGAGCGCCGGTTTCGAGGCAGCGCTGCAGGGCCTCTCCACCGACACCCTCCTGGTGCTGGGGGCCTATGCCGCCCTGGGCGGGTTTTACCTGATCGTGGCTCCGCTGGCCCTGATGGCCTGGATGGCCAAGCGCTGGACCACCATGGGCAAGATCGAGCGCACCGCGGTCTACGGCCTGGTGTTCCTGTTCTTCCCGGGCCTGATCCTCTTCGCCCCCTTCGTCAACCTGCGCATGGCCGGCCAGGGACCGTACACCCCGTGACCCGCGGCCGCGCCATCCTTCTGGGCCTGCTGGTTCTTGGCCTGGGGGCCGGCGGCTGGGCGGCCTTTCGCGCCTCAGGCCTGGAGGGATTCAGCCCCGGCATCGCCGCCTCCGCCCTGCTGATGGTGGTGGTGGTCGGCTGGACCAGCTCCTATCTGCTGCGGGTGGTCACGGGCCGCATGACCTACATGGAGCAGCGCCGGCAATATCGCGCCGCCTACGACTCCCTCACCGACGAGGAGCTGCAACGCCGTTTTGACGCCCTCAGCCCCGAGGAGCAGCAGCGGCTCCTGCAGGAGATCGGCGCCCCGGGACCCGAGACCCCATAGGCTCGGCTCTTCGCCCGCCCCCTCGGCCCGATGATCGCCGCACCGTGCCAGCCCACGCCGATCCAGAGCCGCTTTGCGGCGCTGCGGCAGGAAGGACGCTGCGCCCTGATGCCCTTCCTGATGGCCGGCGACCCCGACCTGGCCACCACCGGAGCCACTCTTCTGGCCCTCCAGGCCGCCGGCGCCGATCTGATCGAGCTGGGCATCCCCTACAGCGACCCGCTCGCCGATGGGCCGGTGATCCAGGCCGCCGCAGGCCGGGCCCTCGCCGCCGGCACCACGCCCGGCGCCGTCCTGGCGCTGCTGGCGGAGCTGCGCGGCCAGCTGAGCCTGCCGGTGGTGCTGTTCACCTACAGCAATCCGCTGCTCAACCGTGGCATGGAGCGCTTCTGCCAGGAGGCGGCCGCCGCCGGCGCCGCCGGGCTGGTGGTGCCCGACCTGCCGCTGGAGGAGGCCGAGAAGCTCTCCGCGATCGCCAGCGGCCATGGCCTGGATGTGGTGCTGCTCGTGGCCCCCACCACCCCGGAGGGGCGGATGGCGCGCATCCATGCCGCCAGCCGCGGCTTCACCTACCTGGTCAGCGTCACCGGGGTCACGGGGGTGCGCAGCAGCCTCGAATCACGGGTGGGGCCCCTCGTGGAGCGGCTGCGGGGGCTGGGCCCCACCCCGGTGGCCGTGGGCTTCGGCATCTCCGGTCCGGATCAGGCCCGCCAGGTGCGCGACTGGGGCGCCGATGGAGCGATCGTGGGCAGTGCGCTCGTGAAGCGGATGGCGGAAACCCACGCCCAGGGGGGCGACGTGGCCGCCGAGGCGGGCCGCTTCTGCGCCGAATTGCGCGCCGCGCTCGATTATGAGGGAACCAGTCCCGCGCCCCACGCAGGCGCGTTGAACCAACCCTTGAACACCCCCCGATGAGCGCAGAGACCAGCTCCCCGGCAAGCCCCGCCGGCAATCCCGCCAACCGGGAGGAACTCGAACGCCTCTTCACCTTCCTGGGGCGAATCCAGGCGGAACCGGAGCTGCGGGAACGGATCAACTGGATGCAAACCGCCTCTGAGGTGAGCGACCTGGCCACCGCCTCCGGCCAGCCCTTCCAGCCCGAAACCCTGGTGGCGCTGCTGCAGCGCTGCAACGAAACCCCCTACGCCCGCACCGGCCTGATGGACGAGAAACTGATCCGGGTCTTCCTGCGCCGCGCCTCGCTGCTGGAGGAGGAATCCCTGTGAAGTATGTGCTCTGGGGCCGCTACTGCGAGAACGCACTCGAGAAGCGCACCCCCTTTCGCGAGGAACATCTCGCCGGCCTGCAGCGCCAGAAGGAGGCCGGCCAGCTGATCACCCTGGGGCCCACCGAAGGCAGCACCCACGTCTTCGGCATCTACGAGGCCGGCAGCCAGGAAGAAGTGGAGGCGCTGGTCCGCGGCGATATCTACTGGCGCAACGGCATCTGGAGCGAGGTCGAGATCCATCCCTGGATCCAGGCCTTCTGAGGCGCACCGCTCCAGCCCGTCGCCGGGCCGATGGGCAAAAAAAAGAGCGGCCCGAAGGCCGCTCGCAAAAAACCAAAGGTGGCCCCGAAGGGATCACCAGAGGCCGCGGATGGGAGCGGGAGCGGGCTCGGGCTCAGGCATCGGCATCGGCATGGGAGCGGGCTCGGGAGTCGGCTCGGGAGCGGGGGCCACAACCACAACGGCTGGCTGGGCGAAGCGATAGCGGAAGCCCAGCTTGCCGCCCCAGTTGTTGAAGGAGTTGTAGTGGATGTCGCCCTCGTAGAAGCCGCTGGCGCCCTGGTACACGCCCTCGGCGTACACATCCCAGTTGTAGTTCACGGCATAGGCGATACCCGCCTTGCCCTGCCAACCGAAGAGGCCGCGGCTCTTGCTCTGGAAGCGATAGTCGCCGAGGGTAAAACCGGGGGTGCTGAGGTTGGTATAGCCAACACCACCACCGATGTAGGGAACCCAGCGGCCGAAGGGCACGTCGAGGTAGACGCTGCCGAAGACGTCGCTCTTGTTGAGGACTCCGGAGCTGGAGATGTCGAAGTCGTAGTCGCCAGCGCTGACGGAGAGGTCGTTGATGCTGGCGCGGTTGTACGAGTAGGTCAGCTCGGTGCGCACGGCGCCGAAGTCGTAACCCACGCCGGCGTCAGCGGCGAAGCCGCCGCCGAACTGGAAGTCACCGTCGGCGTCGAAATCCAGATCGCTGGTGCGCCAGCCCTGGTCGGACGGGGTGGAAGCGCCGGCGCCAACGGTCAGATACCAGCCGGTGGCCTGCTCGAAGTCGGCGTTGCCCACATCGCCCACCAGGGGGATGTAGGTCTGGGCGACTTCGGAGCCTTTGGCGGCTTCGGCCAGCTCAGCGGCCGACTCCTCGATTTTCAGTTGCTCAGCGCCCTGCTGGGGGGCGGCGGTGGCCGCGCCGGCAGCGAGGCTCAGGCTGGCGGCGGCAAGGCCGGCGCCACGGAGCAATGCTTTGCGAATGCTCGACATTGTGGGGAAAGGTTCTCACACCAAAGTCTGTATAGATACGCACATAGGCCCGCCAACGCCCTGATGGACACCAGCTTGCGTGGCACAGCCCGCTAACACCGCCACGATCAGGGCTGAAAATCGGCAGATTCGGCAGGATGGTTCAACGCCGCCAGGGCTGGCACGGGGCTCGGAGCCTGCCGGGGCCAGTCCGCCAGGGCCTGCTCCCATACCCAGAGCCCCACCCGCTCCGCCCCCCCTTCCCCGAGGGCAGCGGCATAGCCATCCATGCCGCCGATGCCCTCTGCCGCGATCTGGGCGACCGCGGCGGCGCTGTCGATGCCCTGGCGACGCAGGGCCGATTCCCGCAAGGTGCGGCCGCGACGGATGATGTTGCCGCCATGGGGATGGCAGCCCGCGCAGGTCTGCTGGAAGAGGCGAGCCCCGTCGGCCACCCCATCGCCCCCATCTGCCGGCAACCCCCAGGCAGGCTGCGGCCAGAAGACAAGAAGCAAGACCGCCAGCAGCGCGAGGATCCGCCGTAGCCCCGTAGCGATCACTCCTCGTCGTCCTCGCTGGCGCCGGCAGGAATCAGGCGGATCTGCTTACGACCCAGCTTGATCTCGAATTCATCGCCAGGCTGCAGATCGAGCATGGCGGTGTAGGCCTTACCGATCAGCAGGTTGCCATTTCCTTGCACGGTAGCCACATAACTGAGCTTGCGGCCGCCCTTGCCCATCTTGGGGGAGGCTCCCAGCTCCACCCCCTTCGCTTCGAGCAGCGCCTCATAGAAAGCCGTGAAATTCAGCCGCTCACCACCATCCTTCTTGGTGGAGACATAGCCACAGGCCCGAACGATTTCGGACTTGCTGGCGTCGCCGAGTTCCTTGACCTTGGAGAGCAGTTCAGACGCGGTGAGCATGGAGGGCTGTTGATGGGATAGGGGAGGGGGGAGAAGCAGGAGATTTCCGATCGACGGCTGTGGTCGAGACGGCCTGTGTCTGTGCCAAAAGTACACCATTGACCACCATCAACCGTGGGCTGCGCGACAATCCGAAGCCGATCGATTGCAGCCATGGCCGAGCTTCGCCTTCTGCAGCTTGACGATCTCGAAGCCGTGCTGGAGGTGTATCACGATGCGGTGATCAGCCAGGCGCCGGGGCGTTACAGCACCGCGCAGATCCACGCCTGGGCCGGCCATGCCACCCGCGACCCGCAGGTGCGTCTGGCGCTGCAGCGCGGCTTCGGCCTGGTCAGCGTCCAGCCCGCCCTGGCGCAGCGGATTGAGGCCTTCGCCCTGCTCGACCCCGGGGATCGCCTCTCGCTGCTCTATTGCCGGGGCAGCGCCAGCCGGCAGGGTCATGGCCAGGCCCTGGTGCGGGCCCTGGAGGGCCACGCGCGGGCCGCCGGCTGCCCGCGCCTACGCACCGAGGCAAGCCAATTCTCGCGCCCGTTGCTGGAGCGTCTGGGCTGGCGCCTGGAGGCGGAGGAAACGGTGACCTTTGCCGGAGAGCCCTTCGTGCGCTGGCGGATGATCAGGGATCTCCTCTAGCGCCCGCCATGGCCGAAGAGCAGCTGCAGCAATTCCTGGAGAAGGTGGGCCAGCTCAATGCCTTCGTCGAGCGCTGCCAGGCGCAGCCCGCCCTGCGCCAGCGGCTGGCCGATTGCGCCAGCCATGCGCAGGTGGTGCAACTGGCGCGCAGCGAGGGCTTCGAGATTGGCCGCCGCTGGGGCGAACGCGAGGCCCCGGCCGCTGGGGGCGAGGGCAACCTGCTTAGCGGCGCCTGTCCGCCCGAGGGGCAGGAGCACACCCAGGTGCTGCTCCAGGCGCCGGGCCTGCGCCTGGAGCGCATCCACTCCTGTGCCGCCGCCAGTCCGGATGGGTTCTGGTACGAACAGGCCGAAAACGAGTGGGTGACCCTGCTTCAGGGCAGTGCCAGGCTGGCCTTCACCGATGCTGGCCCCATGGCGCTCAGCCGCGGCGAGAGCCTGCTCATCCCGGCGGGACGCCGCCACCGGGTGGAGGAGACCGATCCGGCTCCCGGAACGATCTGGCTCGCCCTTTTCTGGGGGGTGGCAGGGTGAGGGTGGGCTGCCGCAGCAGCCAATAGGCGCCTGCCAGAGCGAACACCGCCACCCCCAGACCGACCAGCAGCAGGGGTTTGCTCTCCTCTCCCGGTGGCAGAACGATCACCTTGCGCGCTACCGCGGTGATGGCGGTGATCAGCACGAGCTGGATCTGCACAATGCCCCGCCGGAGGTAGGCGGTGATGTTCTGCAGCACCTCCAGGGCGATCAGGAGGATCAGCATGTCCCCGAGCAGGGCGTTCATGCGCATGCCGAGCCAGGGAAGGCCAGGCTGGCTGAGCTGCTGAACTGTGGCCACCAGCAGCTGCACGGAACCCACCGCCGTAACCACCAGCAGCAGAACCGCCAGCAGGGCCGCAATCAGCTTTTCGCCATTATCAACAAGCCGCAGCAGCCGGCCGGTGCCGAAATCACGCTGGGGGGCCGCCATCAGTTGCGAAACGGCGAGAACTCGGGCTTGGCCTGTGTATCGCTGGGCGAATTCTCGATCTTGGTGTCGCAGGTGAGGCTGCCGTCGGGGGCGCTGACGCAGTTGGTGGGCACCACCTTGGTGGCGGGGCCCACGTTGCTGCCGGGCTTGTTGATGAATCTCTCCACCTGGGCGCTGCAGGGGAGTGTTACCAGCGGCAGCAGCGCCGCGGCCAGGAGGAGCAGCGAGGCGGGAAGGGGGGGAGGAAGGGGAGCTGGGGCGTTCATCGCGGCGTGGGGGTGGGTTCCCACTCTGGCGACATCCGGCGAGCGCGGCCGCATCCTGCCGGCCTAGTCCTCGGCACCGGAGCGGATCTCCTCCAGCAGGAGGTCCAGCTGTCCGAGGGGGTCGTGGTCTGCCTCGGCGTGGAGGGAACCACTGGCCAGGTCGCCCCCGTCCTCGCCAGCCCAGATCTCTTCGATGCCACACAGACGCTCCGCCAGCCCGGGGAGGCCCTGCTGACGGTGGATGCGATGCAACTCCTCCAGCAGGACGGGCATGCGGATTGAGCTGGCCCGGAGCGCCCGGCGCAGATCGGCCTGGGTGCGGCCGGTGTGGCGCAGCCAGTCCTTCAGAAAGGTCTGAAGGTCATCGAGCTGCGCCTCGGTGAGGGGCGCTCCAGAGCTAGCCATGGCAGGGGCCGCGTACAGCGGAGCTGTCAGCGGGACAGGGGGAACCAACGCTCCAGTCTGTCCTTTGCCCGGGAACGGATCGCCGGGGTGATGTGCCGGCTGCAGAGACCGAGCAGGGCGGTGAGGGCCACCATGTCATCGGTGAAGCCTGCGGCAGGCAGAAAATCCGGGATCAGATCGAGGGGCACCATCAGGTAGGTGAGGGCCGCCAGCACGGTGAGCCGGGCCTGGTGGGGCGTGGCCCCATCCACGACCATCTCGTAACACTCCAGGGCCGGCCGGGCAACGGTGCGGCCGGCGCGGCGGAGCAGCCGGGCAAGCACCCCCTCCTGCACCAGATCCTCTTGGAGGACCTCGGCGGAGATGGTGGGCTGGGCAGCGGAGCCCGCAGCAGATTGGGCAGCGGACATGGACGTCTCCTCGTGGATGGTCGACCCTCAGGGGGCCGGGTGGGGGACGATCCGTGGGGATCGCCATGGGTCCATTGTCAGCTGAGGGGAACGGTGCACACCAGGGGGGAGCACCGAAACGGGGTGGGGGGTGCTTCCCTCCCCCGCAGGGGGGATGGGAAAGAAGCCGGGGCTTCAGGCCTCCACCAGGCCGCTCTCGATGCCGGTCTTGCGCAGCTTGCGCAGGGCGCGTTGCACCACCTGGCGGCAGTACTCCCGGCTGCACTGCAGCTGGCGGGCCACCTCGGCCAGGGTGCGCCATTCGTGGCTGCCGTCGAGGCCGAACCGCAGCATCACCACCGTGCGCTCCTTGGGGGTGAGGTTGGAGCGTTCCAGCAACTTCCAGACCGAATCGGTGCGCTCCGCCAGCTCGGCCCGCTCCATCGGCGGCATCTCCTCGCTGGCCAGCACATCCACGAGCTCGGAGGGGTCGGCCTTAGAGCGCACCGCACCTTGCAGGCTGACGGTGACGCTGCGCAGCTCACAGCCGAGCAGATCCTCCACCTCCGCTAGGGGCAGAGCCATGGCGCCGGCGAGATCCCGGGGGCTCGGGGCCTGGCCATGGGCCTGGAGCCAGCGGGCCTTGGCGGCCCGCAGGCGGGTGAGCTTCTCGTTCACATTCACGGGAATGCGGATTGTGCGGCTCTGGGTGGAGAGGGCGCGATTGAGACCCTGACGGATCCACCAGTAAGCATAAGTACTGAAACGATGGCCACGCGTGGGATCAAATTTCTCCACCGCCCGGGTGAGGCCAATGGTGCCCTCCTGGATCAGGTCGAGCAGATCGAGACCCTTGCCCTGGTAGCGCTTGGAGAGATTTACCACCAACCGCAGGTTGGCCGTGATCATCTGCTGTTTGGCGCGTTCGCCCGTGCGAAGCGTGCGCCGCTCGAGGTCGTTGTAGTCGCAGGCCGTGCCGCTGCCACCGGCCTGGCTGCAGCGCTCCTGGAGGACCACCATCGCCTGAACCTTGCGGCCGAGCGTGAGCTCCTGCTCAGGGGTCAGCAGCTGGTGGCGACCGATCTCGCCCAAAAAAGCACTCAGGGAGCTCGCCATGAAGGGGTGAATCTCTCCCTTGAAGCTAGGGGGAATCCCCAACAACGAAAAAACCGACGGAAAGGCTTCAGGGTTTATCTTTCCGTCGGTTTTTTCAGACTTCTCGCCGGCATTGCCAGCGCGCATTGGTGGAAAATCGAGCGAAAGGTTCCGGCCCGCTTGCCCAGGCGCTGCGCTGCAGTTGTTCCGCAGCTTTTGACCAGGCCCATCCCCCCTGCCGATCTCCCCGGCAATCCCCTGGCAATCCGCGCCGATCCCCCCGTTCGCTCCTGCCCCAGGCGGCGTCATCCGTGCGGCAACGGAGACACCATGGCCGCCGCCGCCACTCGCTACCGTCGGCCCGCCCCCCGGTCCTCCCGGTCTTCCGTGATTCCCCTCGTACCCGCCGCCCTGCCCACAGGAGTGCTGCCCAGCGCCGCTGTGGCCTACGTGCACTACCTCAGCTTCATGCTCTGCTTCGGTGCCCTGGTGCTGGAGCGGCGCCTGATCCGCCCCAACCCCGACCGGCAGACCGCCACCTTGATGGTGATCACTGACATCGTCTACGGACTGGCGGCCCTCGGGGTGCTGGTCAGCGGCATCCTGCGGGTGGTCAAGTACGGGCAGGGCGCCGATTTCTACATGGACAACCCCCTGTTCTGGTGGAAGGTGGGCACCTACCTGGCCGTGGGGGGCCTGTCGCTGTATCCGACGGTCACCTACATCCTCTGGGCGATCCCCCTGCGCAAGGGGGAGCTGCCGCAGGTGAGCGAGGCCCTCGCAGGCCGGCTGGCCTGGATTCTCAACATTGAGCTGGTCGGCTTCGCCGGCATCCCGCTGATGGCGACCCTGATGGCCCGCGGGGTGGGGCTCAGCGGCTGATGGGGCCCCTGGGGCCGCTCCTGGCCCTGCTCGTGGGGGCGGGCAACCCAGCTGCGGAACCCGCTTCCGCCGCCCCGTGTCCCCGGGCCGAGGCGCGCCTTCCCGTGGTGGTAGCCGGTCCGCTGCTTCAGCCTGCCGCCTCCGTTGCCGAGGCTGCCTCCGTGGCTCCTCTCTCCACCCGGGAACCCGAGCGTGCCGGTACCGGCGATTACCGCCATCGCCTCAGCACCACTGCCCTTGGCTGGCCCCGCCTCGACCACTGGTGTGTCTGGGTGCAACCGCCGGCGGACGCCGAACCGGCCGCCCGCTGGGACCGGATCTGGTGGGAGGCGATGGAGAGGGCGCTCGCAAGCTGGGCCCTGCTGGTGCCGCTCCAACGGGTCGACGACCCGGAGGCAGCCCAGATCCGCATCGAACGCCGCCGCCCCCCCCTGCGCCAGGAGGGAGCAGGCCGCACCCGCGCCAGCCACGGGCGGGCCACCCTCACCCTGGAGCGGGTACAACGCCAAGGGAGCTGGCGGCTCGAACCTTCGGTGACGGTGCTGGTGGGGGCTGACCAAAGGCCCGCTGCCCTACAGGCCACCGCCCTGCATGAGCTGGGCCATGCCCTGGGGCTCTGGGGACACAGCGACGATGGTCGCGATGTGATGGCCCCCACCCCCGGGCCCCAGCCCACCCTGGCGCCCACCGCCCGCGACCGCCAGACCCTGCAGTGGCTGTACCGCCAGCCCACCCCCTTCGGAAAACCCCAGGGGCCGGCACCTCAGGAGACGACCCGACCGGTGCGCGGCGCCAGCAGCAGGGCCAGCAGAAACACTCCGAGCTGGACGATGACGACGCTGGGGCCGGAGGGCAGATCAGCGGCGGCGGAGACGAGCAAGCCGATCACGGCACATCCGGCTCCGAAGAGGGCCGAGAGCAGCAGGTAGAGCCGGAAGTTGCCGCTGATCAGGCGCGATGCGCAAGCGGGGATCACCACGAAGGCACTGATCAGCAGCACCCCCACCGCCTTGATCGAGAGGGCCACCACCACCGCCAGCAGGATCACGAACAGCAGGCGCTGGGCTTCGGAGGCGACCCCGCGGGAGAGGGCCAGCGACTCATCGATCGTGAGCAGCACCTGCCGGCGGCCCGTGAGCAGCAGGATCGCCGCGGTGACCACGAGCAGGGCGCTCAGAAGCAGCAGGTCGCGGCCGGTGACGCCGAGGATGTCGCCGAAGAGCAACTGCTGCAGCCCCCCCTTCCAGCCGGGCAGGCGGGAGAGCACCACCACCGCCAGGGCCAGGGACGAGGAATAAATGATGTTGAGCAGGGCGTCCCCGGGCAGGCGGCTGCGGCGGGCCAGCTGGTTCACCCCCAGGGCGAAGAGCACCGCGAAGGGGATCAGCACCAGGGTGGGGTCGAGGCCCAGCGATACCCCCAGGGCGATGCCCAGCAGGGCGGAGTGGCCGAGGGCATCGCTGAAGAAGGAGAGCTGGCGCAGCACCGCGAAACTGCCGAGGAGGCCGCCAAGGGCGCCGCTGAGCATGCCGGCCAGGAGGGCCCGCTGCAGGAAGGGCATCGCCAGCAGCTCGGCCAGGGGCAGCGAGGGGCTCACGGGCTCGGGGCTGCCGCACCGCTGGCGTGGCGATGGGCGTAGGGCACGTAGCCACGGCCGTAGAGACCCTCCAGCTGGTGGGGGCTCAGGGCATGGTCGGGGCTACCGGAGCAGCGCAGGCTGCGGTTGAGGCACAGCACGGTGTCGCAGGTGCGGCGCACCATCTCGAGGTCGTGGGAGACCTGCAGGATCGTCCAGCCCTCGCTGCGGCGCAGCTGGTAGAGGAGGTCGTGAAAGCGGTCGCTGGCGCGGGGATCGAGGCCGGCCTGGGCCTCATCGAGGATCAGCAGGCGGCGGGGACGCACGACGCAGAAGGCGAGCAGCACGCGCTTCTGCTGTCCGGCGGAGAGATCGCTGAACAGGCGCTGGGCCAGGTCGTGGCAGTCGGTCTTGGTGAGGGCGGTGCGCACGGCCTGGGAGCGGGCGCCCGCGCCGTGCCAAGGCAGGGCTGGGCCGGGCTGATACCACCACAGCCCGACGAATTCGGCGACGGTGAGGGGCAGGCGGCCGCGCAGCG
>CANEWU010000042.1 GCA_947442825.1 Synechococcaceae cyanobacterium | reverse complement strand
GTGCCGCCATCGCTTCTTCAAAGGAAGGGGAAACCCCGTTAGTTTGCGCCTTTGACGCCTCTGCCGCACCCCTGGGCCATGGCTGAGCTCACCGCCCGCTGGCATCGCGCGACCCGGGAACTCCCCCAGGACCAGTGGCAGGCCCTGCTGGAGGCCCAGCCCGATGGCCCGGCCGAGGCCCTGCCCTTCTATTCCTGGCGTTGGCTCCACCAGCTGGAGGCAAGCGGCAGCATCGTTCCCCGCCAGGGCTGGCAGGCCTGCCATCTGGGCCTTTGGCGCGGCGAGCGGCTTGTGGGTCTGGCCCCCCTGTATCTCAAGGGCCACAGCTACGGCGAGTTCGTTTTCGACCAGTCCTTCGCCCAGCTCGCCGGCCAGCTAGGCCTGCGTTACTACCCGAAGCTGGTGGGCATGAGTCCGGTGAGCCCGGTGCAGGGCTATCGCTTCTGGTTCGCTCCCGACGAGGACCCGGCGGCCCTGACCGCCCTGTTGCTTGACCAGATCGACGACTTCTGCCGCGCCAACGGCATCCTCAGCTGCAACTTTCTCTACGTCGATCCG
This sequence comes from Synechococcaceae cyanobacterium, assembly GCA_947442825.1. Classification (GTDB taxonomy): domain Bacteria; phylum Cyanobacteriota; class Cyanobacteriia; order PCC-6307; family Cyanobiaceae; genus Cyanobium. Next base: position 16,561 of record CANEWU010000042.1, on the reverse strand, counting down.
CGTTGGCGCCCCCTGGCCGAGGGGGCGGGCTGCGCCCTCTGGCTCAACCAGCAAAGTCTCTGGCTCAACCCCGGCCACGCTGACTTCGAGGCCTATCTGGCCAGCTTCAATGCCAATCAGCGCCGCAACATACGCCGCGAGCGTCGGGCCGTGGCCGAGGCAGGCCTCCTCGTCACCGCCCTGGCCGGTGCTGATCTCACGCCGCAGCTGGTGCGCCGCATGCATGGCTTCTACGCCCAGCACTGCGCCCGCTGGGGGGCCTGGGGCAGTAAATATCTTACCGAGGCCTTCTTTGTCGCTGCTGCCGAAGAGCTGCGTGACTCATTGGTGCTGTTCAGCGCCCACCATGGCGATCCCGCCGATCCGGTGGCAATGTCCCTCTGCGTGCATGATGGACAGCAGCTTTGGGGGCGCTACTGGGGCAGCGATGTGGAGGTCGAGAACCTGCATTTCGAGGTCTGCTACTACGCACCGATCGAGTGGGCGATCCAGCACGGCATCTGCCGCTTCGATCCGGGCGCCGGCGGCAGTCATAAGCGCCGGCGGGGCTTCCTGGCCCAGCCCCGCGCCAGCTTGCACCGTTGGTTTGAGCCCCGGTTCGACGCGATCCTGCGCGAGTGGCTGCCCGATGCCAATCGGCAGATGCTGTTGGAGATTGAGGCGATCAACGCCGATGTGCCGTTCACGGCTTCCTACGATCCCCCCCATGTCCCAGATTCCCATGCTCCCCGATCGGCAGCAGCTGGATGAGCAGCTCTCCCAGCGCTTCATCGCCCTCGATCCGGCCGGCTATTTCTTGATTCGCGTTGATGTGGCAGCCGGCGAGCTGGTGGCCGAGCATTTCGGCAACGCCATCAACGAGCGCGGTTTGGCCACCGATCCCGATACCGGCGAGGTGCTGGCCTGCCGGGGTGGCGCTTCGCGCAGCCCGTTGGCTGTGTACCGCGGACGCACGGCCAAGGAGCTGGGGATTCAGCTCAGCGAGGGAGAGGGGGCCCTGCCGGTGAGCCGCCTCGACCATGCCCTCTACCTCGGCCGCGAGTTACAGAAGGCCGAGCATTGCCTGATGGCCGGGCTTGCCTACGTGCAGGACTAAGGCCAGGGGGAAAGGGCTGTGGGCCCGAAGTGAGGCCCCCTACTCAGGCCGGCTGGAGTTCGCGACTGGAGGAGACCGGGGCGTTCGGGGGTTCGGGGGGAAGGGCTGCCAGCTGATCCTGAATCTCGCGGGTCACAATGCTGCGATACTCCTGGAAATGTTCGTTGTGAGCAAGCGTCACCAGGAACTGCTCGAAGTTATCTGGGTTGACGCGGGCGATCTTGATTAGGGAGCGCCAGAAGCGCCAGCGGGTGTCTCGAACCACTCCCTGGCGCCAGATCACGATGGAGAGGGCGCGGATGTCAGTCCAACTGGGTAAGCCAGACTTGCCGAAGCTGACGGTCTTGGCAAAGGGTTGCCAGCGGGGTTTGCCCATTTTGGTGTAGTAATGGGTGACGCGATCGATGTAGGCGTTGGGTTCGTATAGGCGGCAGAATGCGTCTACGTATTCAGTGGCGATTTCTCGAATCGGTCGGCTGGGTACGAAGTTCAGGAGGTTGGTCTGGTTAACTCCTTTGGCATCTTTCTTCTCTTGAATCAGGCGCCCCTCCTTCTCGAGGCGATGCCAGAGGCCGGTGTTGGGCAGCGCTTGCAACATGCCCATCATTGCCGCCGGGATGCCAGTGCGGCCCACGAAGGTCACAATCCGATCGCCAGCACCAGTCTTCTCGCCATCGAAGCCAATGATGAAGCCGGCCATCACGCGGATTCCGTAGGAGGTGATGCGATCTACGGACTCCTCCAGCGAGCTGCGTGTGTTCTGGTGTTTGCCCGCAATGGAGAGGCTGGCCTCGTCGGGAGTTTCGATGCCGAGGAAAACGCTGTCGAAGCGGCACTCAGCCATCATGTTCATCAGCTCGTCGTCAGCGGCGAGGTCAACAGACGCTTCGGTGGCAAAGCTGAATGGATAGCTATGATCAATCTGCCATTGCTTGAGGGCTGGTAGAAGCAATTTGGCGTTTCGTTTGTTGCCAATGAAGTTATCATCCACCAGGAAGATGGAGCGGCGCCAGCCCAGATCGTAGAGGTACTGGAGTTCGCTAATTAGCTGATCGGGATTCTTGGTGCGCGGTTTGCGACCATAAAGAACAATAATATCGCAGAATTCGCACTGGAATGGGCAGCCTCTTGAGAACTGCACCGACATCGAATCGTAGGCCTCGAGTTGTAAGAGGTCGAAGCGTGGAATGGGGGTTGCGGTCACGTCTGGCTTTACGCCATTGGCGCTGAAGCGGCCGCTTTGCTCTCCCTTCTGAATCGCTTCGATGAACATAGGCAGGGTGATTTCACCCTCATCGAGCACCTTGAAGTCGGCCAGCTCAAGCTCGGGGGCGTCGGGGGTGGAACTGGCGAAGGGGCCACCCACGGCCACCGGCAGCCCGCGCCGCTTGGCCTTGCCAATCTGTTCCGCCATATCGGCCTTCTGGACGATCATGCCGGAGATCACCACCAGCTCCGCCCAGGCCCACTCCTCTTCGCTCACCTCGCGCACATTGCGGTCGACCAGCTTCATGGGCCATTCCTGCGGGAGCAGGGCCGCAACCGTCACCATGCCCAGGGGGGGGAGCAGCACCTTGCGGTTCACCAGCTCGAGAATCTTCTCGTAGCTCCAGAAGGTCTTCGGGAACTCGGGATAGATGAAGAGGGTGCGCATGCTGGGGGAGTGCCGGGGAGCGCCCGGGGGCGGGGAAAGGATCTGGGGGAGGTGTGACGCGGCGGACAGCGCGACGGGATCAAACGGTTAGTGGGGCAACACTAGAGTGTTTTGTGCCGACGGGCGCCTAGCCGACCCTGCTGTCTGCTGTAATGGCAGCACCTTTTCACAGACATGGCCATGGGCGTGGCGATTTATCTCGGTCTGGTCGGCGGCGGTTTGGTGGCCGCATTCGTGGCCTCCACGATCCTGCGTGGCATCCGCCTGATCTGAGGCCTCGGATGCAGCTGGCTCTGCCCTGCACCAACGCCGTTCTCAAGCGGGCTCCAGCCGGAGCTTTCGCTGCCCCAGCTCGACCAGCCCCATCGCCAGTCCAGCTAGACCCAGCAGGGCAAAGCACCAGATCAGTCCGAGCCGCATCGTCAGCAGCGCCGCCAGGATGCCACTCAAGCCGCCGCCTCCAAGAAAGGCGATCTGGCCCAGGCCAGCCATCCGGCCTCGCAACACCTGAGGGGCACCCACCTGGGCGATCAGATTGGTGCCCGCCAGTAGGCAGGCCGTGCCAGCCCCGATCAGGAACGTCATCGCCAGGCTCAGGGTTGTCTTGGGCCCGGACGCCGGCCAAGCGAGCGAGAGGGCCATCCCTAGCTGAGCCAATCCGGTCAGAACCGCACAGCCCCCCAGAAGCAAAGCAGGCCGCCGGCTGAGGGCTTGGCTGTGCCGCTGCAGCAGCAAGCCGCCACTGACGCTGCCTGCCGCCAGCACACTTGTGAACCACCCCAGGTCCTGGGGGGTGGGGCCGAGCAGCTCGGCCGCGATCAGGGCCGCTAGCCCGGGATGGAAGAAGCCCACCAGACAGGCCAGGGCCGTGAAGCGCAACACATGCCGCAGCACCGGCCCGCACTCCCGCCAGGCGGTGCCCAGGCTGGCGCCAGCCCCAGCCTGGCTGCGCTGTTCCTGATCCTGGTTCGGCTGCAGCAGCCAGATCACGGTGGCGATCGGGATCAGATACGTCGCCGCATCGATGGCCAGGGCCATCGCCGGGCCCGCCAGCGCCACGAGCCAGCCCCCCAGCGGCGGTCCCACCAGCTTGCCCACGTTGAACACCACCGAGAAGCTCGTCAGATAGGGCGCCAGCTGGTCGGGCCGTTCCACCAGCAGCGCGCAGTACTTGTTGCGGGCGGTCAGCTCATAGGTGCTCGCCAGCCCCACCAGCAGGGTGCTCAACAGCAACATCAGCACCTGGGCCCGGCCCTGCAGCAGGGGGATCGCCAGGGCCCCCAGACAGCCGCTCCCGAAGAGGGCCCACTGGGAGCGAATCAGCACGCGCTCGCAGCCCAGTCGGTCGGTGAGCACCCCCGCCGGGCCACTCATCAGCAGCGCAGGTAGGGACAGTGCCGCGAAGTGCAGCGCCAGCAGCAGGGGGCTGCCGGTGCCGTGCAGCAGGATCCAGCCCTTGGCGATCAGGCCGGCGAAGGATCCGGCGGTGCTCAGGCCCGAGGCCACCAGAAAGGTGCTGCGCTGGTGGCGCCGCAGGCGCCCGGCCAGGCCCCTCAATGGCTGGACCCGCTTGCGCGCAGATCAGCCACCATCGCCGCAGCCCCCACCACCTCCCCTTGAAGGTCGTAGGTGTCGGCGGCTGTGATCCGCACCGGCACCATCGTGCCTGGGGCGGCGCACAGCCCCCCGGCGCCGGCACTCACGTGCACTTCCCCATCCACATCGGGAGCGAAGCGGGCGCAGCGGCCCAGCATGGCCCCCGTGGTTGGGTTCTCCTGCTCGATCAGCACATCGACGATGCGCCCCACCCAGGCCGCGTTGCGCTCGGCCGCGATCGGCTGTTGCAGCGCCATCAACCGATCGCGGCGCTCTTGGGCCACCGCGGCCGGCACCGGATCGGGCAGGTCTGCCGCCGCTGTTCCCTCCTCCGGTGAGAAGCAGAACACCCCCACATGGTCGAAGCGCTGGCGGGCCACAAACGCCAGCAGGTGTTCGAAGTGGCTTTCCTGTTCGCCCGGGAAGCCCACGATGAAGGTTGTGCGCAGCACTGCATCGGGCAACTGATCGCGGATGCGCTCCAGTAGCCCCTCCGTCACCTCCGCCTGCCAGGGGCGGTTCATCGCCCGCAACACCTCTGGATGGCTGTGCTGCAGGGGCAGATCCAGATAGGGGAGAACGTTGGTTGTCTCCCGGAAGGCCGCCAGCACCTCCGCAGAGAGGCCGGTGGGGTAGGCGTAGTGCACCCGGATCCAGGGGATCTCCACCTCTCCGAGAGCCCGCAGAAGCTCGGCCAGGCGGGGTCGCCCGTAGAGATCAAGGCCGTAATTGGTGGTGATCTGGCTGATCAGGATCAGCTCCTGCACCCCCTGGGCCGCCAGGGCCTTGGCCTCGGCCACGATCGATTCGATCGGCCGGGAACGCTGGTCGCCCCGCAGCTTCGGGATGATGCAAAACGCGCAGCGATAGTCGCAGCCTTCGGCCACCTTGAGGTAGGCCACCGCCTCGGAGGTGGTGCGGTAGCGGGGCAGATGCTCATCCGCCACGAAGGTGGGCACATCGCTCACCTGACTGACCCGCTCGCCGGCCTCCACCCGCCGCAGCACGTCAACGATGTGCTGGTAATCGCCCGTTCCCACGATCGCCCGGGCCTCCGGCAGCGACTCCAGCAACTCCTCCCGGAACTGCTGGGCCAGGCAGCCGGCGATAATGAGATCCTTGCCCTGTTCCGCCAGTTCCACCAACGTGCGCACCGATTCCGTGCGGGCGTCCTGGATGAAACTGCAGGTGTTCACCACGACCACCGAAGCCTGATTCTCGTCGGCACTCACCGTGTAGCCGGCTTCGGCCAGCAGTCCGAGCATGTGCTCGGTGTCCACTCGGTTCTTCTCGCAGCCGAGGTGGGCGAAGGCGACGCTGGGGCGACTCGGTTTTGGCATGGCGGCGGCTGGCGGCGGAGCTCCCGGGAGAGCCCGATCCCTCACCCTACCCAGAGGGGCCTGCCACAATCGATTCGACCACGTCCGCGCCATCGCCGTGACCTCCACCCGCCTGGCCAGCCGACTGACCAGTTCCCGAAGACGCAGTGATCTCGGCCGCCGCTGGGTGCGCGTGGCGATGGCTGTGCTCGCCACCATCGGCACCATCGATACCGGCGCCATCACCCTCAAGCGCTGGGGGTTGATCGGCCCACTCACCTGCCCCGGTGGCGCGGAAGCCTGCGACAAGGTCCTCAACAGCGCCTGGGGCTCCCTCTTCGGCCAGCCCCTTTCGCTGTTTGGCTGCCTGGCCTATCTGGGGGTGCTTGTGCTGGCCTTGCTCCCCCTGGTTCTGCGCGGTGAGGCCCGCAGCGCCGTCGCCGAGCCCAGCTGGTGGGGATTGCTGCTCCTGAGCACGGGCATGGCGGTCTTCAGCCTGCTGCTGATGGGGGTGATGGTGTTCAAGATCCAGGCGATCTGCGCCTTCTGCATCCTCTCTGCCCTGCTGAGCCTCGCCCTGTTCGTGCTCGCGTTGATCGGTGGCGAATGGCAGGATCGGGGCCAGCTGATCTTCCGCTCCGTGCTGGTCGGTTTGGCGGTGATGCTCCTCGGCCTGGGCTGGGCTACCGCCGTCGACCGTCCCGCTGATCTGGGCAAGGGGGCCCCCATCCCGGTGACGCGGCCCAGCACTCCGGCCACCCTGGCCCTGGCGGAACACCTCACCGCCAGCGGAGCACGCATGTACTCCGCCTACTGGTGTCCCCACTGCCATGAGCAGAAGGAGATGTTCGGAAAGGAGGCCGCGGCCCGCCTCACCGTGATCGAGTGCGCTCCCGATGGCCGCAACAGCCAGTCGGCCCTCTGCGAAAGCAAGAAGATCCAGGGGTATCCCACCTGGGAGATCAACGGGCAGATCGATTCCGGTGTGAAAAGCCTGCCGGAGCTGGCCCTGCGCAGCGGCTTCAAGGGCAAGCTCTGAGTAAGCCCGTTCCAGAACTGCGTTAGTGGGGGCCTTCCCCCACAGCCCGGGTTCGGATGTCCCGATGTTTCTGCTGGAGGGTGTGGCATTGCCAGAAGGGCTGGGCCGCGGGGGCGTCCGTGCGGAAATGCCCGCCGCGGCTCTCCTGCCGGAAGGCCGCCGCTTCGATCAGCAGTTCCGCCAGCACCAGGCGCTGCCGCAGCTCCTGCTGCAGGCGCAGCACCCCGAGGCTGGCCCGCCCTAGCTGGAACTGATCGCCTGGCTCCAGCTCCCGGCCCTGGCGCAACAGCGGCTCCTGCTCCAGCGCCAGTCGCTGCCCTCGCACCTGCGCCAGGGCCCGCCCGAGGGATGGGCCTTGGCGCTCCACCCCGGCCACCTGCCAGCAGAGCTGGCGCAGGGCGCTGATCGCCTGGCGCAGGCCGGCGGCGGCTGCCATCGCATCGGCACCGGGCTGATTCAGGGCGTGGCAGGGTTCCACCGGCCTGTGTGGCCCTCCCCCGCCCACTCCGCTCGCCAGCTGCAGGCGGCTCAGCTGCCGGGCAAACACCAGGCATTCCATCAGGGAATTGCTGGCCAGTCGGTTGGCGCCGTGCACACCGGTGCTCGCCACCTCGCCCACGGCATGGAGGCCCGGGATCGTGGTGGCCGTCGCCAGGTTGGTGGCGATGCCGCCCATCCAGTAGTGGGCTGCCGGTGCGACGGGTACCGGGGCCTGCAGGGGCTCAAGCCCGAGGGCCCGGCAACGACCCAGGATCGTGGGGAACTGGCGCTCGAGCCGCTCCCGCCCCACCGGCCTCAGGTCGAGCCAGAGGTTATCGACCCCCTGCCGCTGCATGCAGCGGGCCAGGGCCCGGCTCACCTGATCGCGCGGTGCCAGATCGCCGCCGGCCAGATCCGCCACTGGACTGGCCCCGGCGGCATCACAGAGTCGCGCTCCTTCCCCCCGCACCGCCTCGCTGATCAGGAAGTGGGGGGCTCCGGGCAGCATCAGGGCGGTGGGATGGAACTGCACGAATTCCAGGTCGCGCACCTCCGCGCCGGCGCTCCAGGCCATCGCCACCCCGTCGCCGCTGGCCTGGGTGGGGTTGGTGGTGTGGGAGAACAGATGGCCGCCGCCACCGCTGGCCAGCAGCACCGCTCCGGCCCGCAGCCAGCGGAGCCGATCGCCGTCGAGCACCTGCAGGCCGACGCAGCGACCTGCCTCCATCCACAGCTGCAAGGCCAGCAGACCCTTGCGTTGCACCAGCCCCTTTCGGTGCAGAACCTCCCTCTCCAGGGCGTCCACCAGCGCTCCGCCGGTGCGGTCCTGGGCGTGCAGCACCCGCCGATGGCTGTGGGCGGCCTCGAGGGTGGTGCTCAGCTGGTCGCCGTTGCGGTCGAAGGCCATGCCGAGCTGCACGAGCCGCTCAACGCAGCCGGGGGCCTGGCTCACCAGCATCTGAACCGCCTCCGGCTCACAGAGCCCGGCGCCTGCCCTCAATGTGTCTTCCACATGGCTTGTGAAGCTGTCCTCCGGGCGCGTCACCGCGGCGATGCCGCCCTGGGCCCAGCGGCTTGCCGAACGCGGTGTGGCGCTCTTGCTCAGCAGTAGCACCCGCAGTTCAGACGGCAGCTCCAGGCAGCTCATCAGCCCGGCTGCTCCGCTTCCCACCACCACCACATCCCAAGGGCCCGCAGCCAGCTCCTCGCCGTGCTCGCGGGAGGGTGACTCGATGGCGTCGGATGACGATGGTTGCGTTGCCATCCTTCCGACCCGCTGATGGTGAGCCTATGGGAGCGTGGGTGGTGCCTCCGCAGGAGCGACGGTAACCCGATCCGCGCGGACAGCCAGCAGAAAGGGCCGTCTCCGAAGAAACGGCCCTGCCAACGGCGCGGAGGCTGGGATGGACGGGGATCGCCTTAGCGGTACTGGCCGTCGTTGATGCGATCAAAGCCTTCGTTGAGGGCGATCGAGGGAGGCGTGACCGTGAAGTTGTCTTTGTACTTCTCGAACAGCTCCTTTTGGCGATCGGTGAGGTCGAGCTTCAGAACGTCGTCGACGTCGCTGTAGGGGCCGCCGAGCACGATCTTGCCGGCCAGGGTGGGATACATCCCCGGGTACTGCTGGAAGCGCCGCACCGACGAGTTGTTGAGATCCACCTTGTCGCCGCGTTCGGCGATCTTGTCATCAGCAAGGTTGCGCAGTTGGCCTTCGGCGTAAGCGGGGCCGGGCAGCAGCAGACCGATGAGCAGACCGGCCAGAACCACACCACTCATCAACCAGGCAAGCAGCCGCTTCATCACGACACTCCAGAGAAAGGAAAGGCGGGAAAACCAGGGGGCCGGGACCCTGAAGGAGCCCAGCCGCCGGGAACTCTTGGGATCCCGGGCGGTCACAGGAGGTGGTGGTCCACCGCTGCGACCCCACAACGTTACAGAGCGTCCCACAAGGGGCCCATGACGGTTGCCCGCCGTTTGCAGTTCTTCAGATCAGGCCGCTGAGGCTGGGCGCCAATGCGGCGGCCAGCAAGAAGAGACCATCCACCGCCAGGGTGGTCAGCAAGGTGGCCGCCCATACCCTCTCCTCCTCGGCGCCACGGCCCCAGAGCCAGAGGCTCAGTCGGGCCAACAGGCTCGCCGCCAAAAGCATCAGGGCCAGGGGAGCCGGCCGGAGAACCGCCGTGGCGGCGGACTGCAGAAGGGCCGGCGCTTCGGTCGTCGGCGCTGCCAGCACGGCGGGCCAGAGGGACATCACGCCGCTGAGGGCCATCACCGCGTCGGTGGCGGCGGTGCCAAGCAGGGAGGTCAGGTAGAAGCCGGCCGCCAGCCGCCAGCGGCTGCGAAGCCCGCCCAGGGCGATCGGCAGGGCGAAGGCCTCGATCGGCAGGTGCCAGAGGGGGTGCAGGCGGCACCAGCCCCAGAAAAGGCTTCCCCCGAGCCAGCTGCCGGCAAAGCCCACCAAAAGCACCCCAAGGGAGCGCAGCCGCCCGCTGGCGCGCTGTTCGAGCACCACGCCCAGGGCTGCCAGCGGCAGGGTGAAGAGGGCGGCGGCCATAGGTGCCACCCGCACCCAGGGGGCCTGCACGAAAACGGGCACCGCCACCAGCAGGGCGGCGATCAGGGGAAGGGGTAGGTCGCCGCTCCACGCCAAGCCGGAAACTCCGGGCTCCGCCAGGCTCATGGCCGCGGCGCGGGGGCGTCTGGAGAGGGTGGAGGGGACCCCGATCACCTGAGATGTGAAGAAAGTTGTCCAACCTTAGGGGGTCTGGGGCTTGGCTCCCTGCCCGACCCCGCCATAGGGTCGCCCCAGTCTTCCCCCGGCGCATGTCGATCAACGCTGCCGCGGAGCCGCTCTCCCTGGGCGCGGCCTGCTGGCATGCCCTGGTGCTGGGGGTCGTCCAGGGTCTCACCGAATTCCTGCCGATCAGCAGCACAGCCCATCTCAAGGTGGTGCCCGTGCTGCTGGGCTGGGGCGATCCGGGCATCGCCTTCACTGCCGTGATCCAGCTCGGCAGCATCGCCGCGGTGCTCGCCTACTTCCGCCGCGACCTGGTCGCGGTGGGACGTGGGGTGGCCCGGGCCTGCCGCCACGGCCAGTGGCGCGACCCCTCCGCCCGGCTCGGTGTGGCCATCGGCCTGGGCACCGTGCCGATTCTTGTCGCGGGGCTGGCGCTGAAGGTGTGGGTGCCGGCCTATGAGAACTCCCCCCTGCGCAGCATGACCTCGATCGCCATCGTCTCGATCGTGATGGCTCTGCTGCTGGCCCTGGCCGAGCTGGTGGGCCGTCGCCAGCGCCGGATCGAAGGGGTTCTGCCGCGCGATGGTCTGCTTGTGGGCGCGGCCCAGGCGCTGGCTCTGGTGCCTGGGGTGTCCCGTTCTGGCAGCACCCTTACCGCCTCTCTGTTTGATGGTTGGGAGCGGGCGGACGCCGCCCGTCTTTCCTTCCTGCTCGGCATTCCGGCGATCAGCCTGGTGGGCCTGGTGGAGTTGCGGGAGGCTGTTCTCCACCCCTCCAATGGCGGGGCTCTGCCCATGCTCGTGGGTGTCCTTTCGGCGGCGGCGGTGTCGTGGCTGGCCATCGCCTGGCTGCTGCGCTTCCTGCAGCAGCACAGCACCTGGATTTTCGTGGGGTATCGCCTGGTCTTCGGTCTTGTGATCCTGTTGTTCTTCCGCGCCAGCGAGATGCCCCTGGGCTGACCATTCCCGTCGGCCCGGCCCGCCGCTCCGCAGACTGGGAAGAGATGTCCCCCCAGCTGCCGTGTGGAATGAACCCTCCGCGGGGATTGCCCTGGCCGAGGCGCAAGCCCGGGCGCTTGGGGGGGAGGAGCCCCGCCTCCCCCAGCCTGCGGTCGTCGCCGGCGTCGAGCCAGGCTCCATCGGCGAGGAGCTGGGCTTCCAGCCCGGCGATCGCCTGCTCAGCATCAATGGCGTCCGCCCCCGCGACCTGATCGATCTGCAGGTGCTCTGCTGCGAGGAGGAGCTGGTGCTGGAGGTGGAGGATCCAGGGGGCAGCCACCACGTGGTGGAGCTGGAGAAGGATGCGGACGAAGGCCTGGGTCTGGCCTTCACCGAGGCGCTCTTCGATGGCCTGCGGCAGTGCAACAACCACTGCCCGTTCTGCTTCATCGACCAGCAACCGCCCGGTCGACGCAGCAGCCTCTACCTCAAGGACGACGACTACCGGCTGAGCTTTCTGTACGGCAGCTACCTCACCCTCACCAACCTCACCCCTGCCGACTGGCAACGGATCGAGGCGCAGCGCCTCTCGCCGCTCTATGTGTCCGTGCACGCCACCGATCCGGAGCTGCGCAGTCGTCTGCTGGTCAACCCCCGGGCGGCCCAGCTGGTCGATCAACTGGGATGGTTCGCCGAGCGCCGCCTGCAGATCCATGCCCAGGTGGTGGTTTGCCCCGGTCTCAACGACGGCTCGGCCCTGGTGCGCACCCTCAGCGACCTGGCGGAACACGGCCGGGGGCCCTGGCCGGCGGTGCTCTCCACTGCGGTCGTGCCTGTGGGACTTACCCGTTTTCGCCCCGCTGGCGATGCTCTACGACCCGTTACACCGTCGGATGCGGCGGCCGTCATCGATGCGGTGGAGCCCCTTCAAGGACGCTTCCAGCGGGAGCTCTCGAGCCGTTTCGCCTGGCTTGCTGATGAGTGGTATCTGATCGCCGGTCGCCCCCTGCCGCCCAGGGCCAACTACGAGGACCTGCCCCAGCGGGAGAATGGCGTCGGCAGCATCCGCGCCTTTCTCGAAGAGCTGGAGCGGGCCACGGCGTCCCTGCCGGCCTCCATCCCCACCCCCCGGCGGCTGAGCTGGGTGGTGGGGCGCCTGGTGGCTGGAGCGTTGCAGCCGGTGGTGGATCGTCTCAATGCGGTCCAGGGGCTCGAGCTGGTTCTGCATGGGTTGCCCAGCCCCTACTGGGGGCAGGAGCAGGTGGTCACGGGCCTGCTCACTGGCTCCGACCTGCTGGAGGGGTTGGCTGGGCGGGATCTGGGCGAGGAGCTGCTGCTGCCGCGGGTGATGCTGCGGGAGGGATCGCCGGTTTTTCTCGACGACTGCACCGTGGAGGAGCTGCAGGAACGGCTGCCGGTGCCCGTGCGTCTGATCGGGGGTGCGGACGATCTGGTGGCTGTCTGCCTCGGCAGAGCCGGTTCCGCTGCTTAAGCTCGTGCGGATTGTTCGGGTTCGGATGTGAACCGCCGCCATCTTCTGCTCGCTGCACTGATGGTGGCGCCCGTTCTCCCCCCCCGGGCAGTCGCCGTACCCAGTCCTCTGCTGGCAGCAGCCCCTGGTGCTTCCTCCCCTGAGGCAGCCCCCGGCTCGACAGCTGCGCCCACCCCAGCGCCCGCCCCCATCCCTGGGGTCAACCCGTTGGATCCGAGCGGCGCCATCATCCGCCGCTCGATCCCCTTGGCCCCAGCCATCAAGGGAGAGCGCCCCAAATCCAACCCCTCGGTGCTGCCGCCAGCGGCCACCGAGCTGCCCCCCTCGGAGCTCGACCTTTCCGCTCCGGCCCCGTTGGCGCTCCCGGTGAAACCTGAACAGGTGCGGATCCGCGAGCTCCGTCCCCTTGGCCTGCCGGAGGCTGAAACCCTCGCTGAAGTCAACAATCCCAACCTCAAAGCCCTCACGAGCAAGGTCGAACAGGCCCAATCGAATCTGCGGGCCGAGATCTCCCGTTGGTATCCCACCCTCAGCTTCAACGCCACCAACTTCCCCACCTACAGCGCCGGCGAAAACTCCCAGGGCAGGGTCAACCAGCCCCCCTCCCTCACGCGCACCAGCATCTTCCAGATGGATGCCCAGCTGGAGCTCAACTGGGCGCTGATCAACCCTGGCCGTACCCCCGCCATCGCGGCGGCCCGCGATCGCTACGAAAAGGCCAAGAATGACTACCTGATCGGTCTGCGCGAGCTGCGGCTCCAGGTGGCCGAGGCCTACTTCGATCTCCAGAAGGCCGATGAGCAGGTACGTATCGGCCAGCAGTCTGTGCGGGCCTCCCTGGTCAGCCTGCGCGATGCCCGCGCCCGCTTCCAGGCCGGGGTGGCCACCAAGCTGGAGGTGCTGGAGGCCGAAACCCAACTGGCCCGCGACCAGCAGCTGCTCACCAATGCCCTGCTGGGACGCAGCTCCAGCGGCATCGGCCAGGCCGCTGCCCGCCGCAACCTGGCCTCCCTGCTGGATCTTCCGCAGGATGTCACTCCCACCGCTAAGGATCCCTCCCGGCCCGTGGGAGTGTGGCTGCCGTCGCTTCAGGAGAGCATCGTGGCTGCCTATGCGTTCCGAGAGGAGCTCGATCAGTTGCTCCTTGATATCTCGATCGCGAACAGCAATGCCAACGAGTCCCTGGCCCAGGTGCAACCACTTCTGAACATTTTTAACCGTTTCTCCGGCGGCCGCAGCTTCGGCTACGCCAACGAACCCACTCCCACCACCGAGGTGGAGAGCTGGAATGTTGACAACACGGTAGGCCTCAACTTCCGCTGGACCCTTTTTGATGGCGGCAGGGCCCAGGCTGAATACCGGGCTGGCAAGCAAAGGGCGGAGGAGAACCGCTACAACTTTGCCCGCGAACGCGACCAAATCCGCCGCGAGGTGGAGGAAAACTGGTACACCCTCGAGCAGAATAACCGCAATATCACCACCACTTCCCGAGAAGTGCTCTCCGCCCGGGAGTCGCTGCGGCTGGCCCGCTTGCGCTTCCAGGCCGGCGTAACCACCCAGCGGGAGGTGGTCGACAACCAGCGCGATCTCACCCAGGCCGAAGTGCGCTGGTCGAACGCGATCGCCGACTACAACATCAGCCTCGCCCGCCTCCGCCGCTTCACCGGCCTCGATCAGATCGCCATCTGCCCCAGGCCCTCCCTTCCTGCCGCACGGCCGCCCTCCGACGCGACCGACCAGGTGCCGGTAGAGCCCACACCCCTGCTCCCGGCCTGCACCGCGGATACCACGCCCAAGTCCAGCCGCTGAGCGTTTTGCCCCCAACCCCTCCCAGCCTCACCCTGCCCAACACGCTCCGACTGGGGCTGTTTCAAGGGTGCCTGGGGATGCTGGCGGTGGTGTTCGCCGGCATGTTCAACGGCGTGATGATCAGCGAACTGGCTTTCCCCGGCCTGCTGGTGGGCGGTGCCCTGGCCTTCGAACAATTCGTTGCCCCCGCCCGGGTGTTGTTCGGCCAGATCTCCGATACCCATCCCGTCGCTGGCCGCCGGCGAGTTCCCTATGTGCTGGCCGGCACCGTTCTCTTCTGCGCCCTTGCGGTGCTTTCCGTGCCCCTGATCTTTCATGTGGGTCGTCTGCTGGAGAGTGGCAGCCAGCCCCAGCTCGCCCTGGCCATCGCCGCCCTGTGTGGCCTGTTTTCCCTCTATGGCCTGGCAATCTCCCTGGCCTCCACCCCCTACCTGGCGTTGGTCATCGATCGCACGAGCGAAGCGGAGCGCCCCCGAGCGGTTGGCATCATCTGGTGCATGCTCACGGTGGGCATCGTCATCGGCGCCGTTGCCATCAGCCTCAGCCTGCGCGGCCTCGACGGCATCGACGATCCCGGGCTGCTCGAACCCGCCCTGTTGCGTTTCATGGCCAAGGTGGCCGCTGTGGTTCTTGGCCTCACCGTGATCGCCACCTGGGGCATGGACCCACCGGTCACCCCCGCCGCGGCTGACCCCTCCAGAGAGTCCCGTGAGGATTCCATCACCCTGGCTCAGGCCTGGCGCCTGATCAGTTCAAGCCGGCAGGTGCTGGTCTTTTTCTCCTTTCTGATCCTGTTCACCCTTGGCTTGTTCCTGCAGGACCCGATTTTGGAGGGCTACGGCGGCCAGGTCTTTGGCCTCTCGATCGCCGAGCGCACACAACTGAATGCCTTCTGGGGGGTGGGCACGTTGCTTGGCTTACTGGCGGCCGGAATCTGGATCGTGCCCCGGCTGGGCAAACTGGCCACCGCGCGCCTGGGCTGTCAGATGATCGTCGCCACCTTGACCCTCCTGCTGGCCAGCGGGCTCACTGGCAACGCCTCCTTGCTGCGCCTGGTGATGCTCCTCTTCGGCCTGGCGGCGGGCATCGCCACCAACAGCGCCCTTTGTCTCATGCTGGATCTCACCCTTCCCCAGATGGCCGGTACCTTCGTGGGGGTGTGGGGTCTGGCCCAGGCCATGTCGAGGGCCCTGGGCAAGCTGATCGGCGGCGGGCTCCTCGATCTCGGACGCCGTCTTCCCTTCGGGGATGGGCCCTATCCGGCCTATGCCCTGGTACTGACGGTCGAGATCGCTGTGGCAGTTCTGGCCCTATGGATGCTCTCCCACCTCAACATCCAGCAGTTCCGCCAGGACACCACCGGATCTCTTGAACGGGTTCTGGCCCAGGAGGTTGGATCGTGAGTGTTGTCGCTGAGCCCGGCGTCCATCCGGCTTTGCACGCTCTGGTGGATCGGGTGGCTGAGCGACAGCGGGCCGATTTCGGCCATATGGTCACTGATCTCAAGGCCGACGGCACCTTGATCACTGCCTGCGACCGCTGGAGCGATGCCGCCCTGGTCGGTGGGCTGGCTGAGCTGTTTCCGCAGGATGGGGTGCTCAGCGAAGAGGGAGAGAAGCGCGTTCCTGCCAGCGAGTCCTACTGGGTGGTCGATCCTCTCGATGGCACCACCAATTTCGCGGCCGGCATCCCCTACTGGGCCATCTCCATGGCCCGTTTCCAAAACGGTGTTCCTGTTCTCGCTGTGCTCGACGTCCCCCCGCTTCGGCAGCGGATCGTGGCGATCCGGGGCCGCGGCGCCTGGCGCAACGGCAAACCCCTCTCCCCCCCTTCTTTGCATACCCACCCCGCCGGCTGCGCGTCTCTCTGCAGCCGGTCGATCGGCGTGCTGCAGAAGCTGCCCGACCGCCGCTTTCCCGGCAAGATCCGGATGCTCGGGGTCGCCAGCCTCAATCTGGTGAGCGTGGCCATGGGGCAGACCGTCGCCGCCCTGGAGGCCACGCCAAAGATCTGGGATCTAGCCGCCGCCTGGCTCGTTCTTCACGAACTCGACTGCCCGCTGCGTTGGCTCAGCCGCGATCCCAGCCATATCCCGGCCGGCACCGATCTCTCCCAGACCGACTTCCCTGTGCTGGCAGCCGATCGGGCCGACACCTTCGCGCGCTTCACGCCGTGGGCCGAGGCACTGGTGTCCCCTGGGGATTGACTGGCCTCTTGCAGGTGCTAAGGTTTTGGACTGCGCCACCGAGAGGGAGCGCGGGCCCTGTCGAAGGATGGGGTGAACCGGTCAGCCTGCTAGGTTGATTGGGCCTGCGAGAAAAGCCGAGAAGGCTTTTGGAGCAGGTGCCTACTAGCCGAAGCGACCTAGGGGTCCGACGGTGATGTAGGTTTCAGAGGTCGC
>CANEWU010000041.1 GCA_947442825.1 Synechococcaceae cyanobacterium | reverse complement strand
TCGCGCACCTCGGCGCGGGCCCGCAGCGGATCGTCGCTGCTCAGGTAGCCCGGATGGGGCGCCATCCAGCTCACGGGGCTGTAGCCCCAGTGGTTGAAGCGGCCCGGCGGGGCGTCCTGGGGATCGAACGCCATCACCGGCAGCAGCTCCAGCGTCGTCACCCCCAGCTCCTGCAGGTAGGGGAGCGTGTCGATCAACCCCAGCAACGTGCCCTGCCGGTCCGGCGCCACCGGGCAGCCCTCCCCCCGGCTGAAGCCGCCCACGTGCAGCTCATAGATCACGCTCTTCTGCCAGCGGTGGCGGGGCCGCGGCGCGGCGGCGAAATCGAAGCGGTCGCGCTCCGTTACCACCCCCTTGAGGCAGCAGCTGGTGTTTGGCGTTGCCCCCACCGCCTTGCCCCGCTCGTACACGTCCCAGCCGGTAAGGGCACGGGCGCAGGGATCGATCAGCACCTTGGAGGGGTTGAAGCCGTGGCTGCCCGGCAGCAGCGGCCCGAACACCCGGTAGCCGTAGCAGCAGCCCTCGCCCACCCCCTCCACCTCCACATGCCAGTGGTCGCCCGAGCGGTGGCGGGCTTCCAGCTCGATCACCTGCCGTGGTTCCGCAGCGGAACCGTGCTCGAACAACAGCAGCTCCACCCGGGTGGCCAGCGGGGCCACCACAGAGAAATTCACTCCCCTGCCCGTGATGGAGGCTCCCAGCGGCCAGGGATGTCCGATCCGGATCGCCGACAAGGATGGGTACGCGATTTCTGAACCCTACGCCGCTCTCCAGCCCCTGTGCTGTTCCGCGGAGTTCAATGGGGAAGCGCCCACCTCGCAGGAGTCCGCCGCCCTGGAAGCCGCCCCGATCGCCCCGGCGCCGCTGGAGCCCGGTCGCCCACCCCAGCCGGTGCGGCCCGATCTCTTTTTGTTTGCCCCCAACCGCGACAGCCAGGGCGGCAGCGCCTGGTGGCTGGAGCTGGCGGATCTCGATCTGCTGATCGACGTGCCGGCCCTCAGTGAGGCCAACCTCGCCTTCCTGCGGCAGCGGGCCGACCGCCGCGGATCCGGCGCTCCACCCCCCTGGATCGTGCTCACCGGCCGCGAGGGCCACGGCCGCTGCCGGCGCCTGCAGCAGGCCCTGGGCTGGCCGGTGCTCGTCCAGGAGCAGGAGGCCTACCTGCTGCCGGGGGTGGAGCCGCTGAAGACCTTTGCGGCCGAGCACACCCTGGCGCCAGGGGTGCGGCTGCTCTGGACCCCCGGGCCCAGCCCCGGCGCCTGCGTGCTCCACGCCCGGGGGGCGGCCGCTGGAGGCGACGGCGGGGTAGACGGCCAGGTGGACGGGCTGTTCTGCGGTCGCCTGCTGGTGCCCCTGGCGCCAGGGCGCCTCGGCCCCCTGATCAGCCGCCGCACCTTCCATGGGCCGCGCCAGCTGCGCAGCCTGGCCCGCCTGCACGACTGGCTGCCCGCCGGCTCGCCGCACTGGATCGCCAGCGGCGCCGGCCTGGGGGCGTTGCGGGGCGAGAAGCTCGTGGGGGGCGGCGCGGCGCTGCTGGCGGAGCTTGATCGGCAGGGGCCGGAGGAGGCCTCAGGCCAGGGCCTAGATGGCGGCGATAGGGCCAAATTCTTCGCATAAGTTTCCGATTAGGTCTTGCTTCGGTGAGATCCGTTGCCGGAAGCGGCTTTCTTGGTTGCCGTAGCGGCCCAGGCCCCATACGATTGGCGCGCTCGTTTGCAGCAATGGCGGCCGGCATCCCTTCCGACCCGCCTCCCCCTCGCCGTTTCGGCTCCCCACGACCGCCACCCAGGAGGCCTATCCGCTCTTATGAACAAAGCTGATCTCGTCAATCTCGTCGCTGCCCGCACCGAGCTCACCAAGACCGACGTCTCCAACGTCGTCGATGCGGCCATCGAAACCATCATCGATTCGGTGGTGGAGGGCAAAAAAGTCTCCATCCTTGGTTTCGGTTCCTTCGAGCCCCGCGAGCGCTCCGCCCGCCAGGGCCTGAACCCCAAGACCGGCGAAAAGATCAAGATCCCTGCCAAGCGCGTGCCCGCCTTCACCGCCGGCAAGCTCTTCAAGGACCGCGTGCAGGGCTGAGGCGCCGCCTCACGGTCTCCGGCGGTCCCGTTCGGGACCGCTTTTTTTTGCCCATGTCGGCCCCATTGCCCGTTGATCGCCCCGCGAGTCCCTCGGCTTGGCCGGTGGCGTTGCCGGAGGCCCTGGCCGAGGCGATCGCCGCCGGCCTGGAGCGCCGCCAGCGGCAGGTGCGTGGCCGCTTCGCCCCCTCCCCCACCGGTCGCCTCCACCGCGGCAACCTGCGCACCGCCCTGCTGGCCTGGCTCGACGCCCGCCTCGCCGGCGGCGAACTGCTGCTGCGCCTCGATGACCTCGACACCCCGCGCAACCGCCCTGGCGCCGAGGAGTCGATCCTGGCGGATCTGCGTTGGCTCGGCCTCGACTGGGACGGGCCACCGTTGCGCCAGAGCGAGCGGCGCGGCCTCTACGCCACGGCTCTCTCGGCCCTGCGGCGCGGCGGTGCCCTCTACCCCTGCCGCTGTAGCCGCCGCCTGCTCGCCGACGTCTCGGCCCCCCATGGCGCCTTGAGCGTCTATCCGGGGTACTGCCGCGCGCTTCTACCGCAGTGGGGGGCGGTGGGGGGGCGCCTGCCGAGTTGGCGCCTGCGGTTACCCGCCGGATCGCTCCGCTGGCCGGAGCGCTTTGCCGCCCCCGGCCGCCTGGAGGGGGCCACGGCGGTGGGAGATGGGGTGCTGCGCCGCGCCGATGGGGTGGTGGCCTACCACCTGGCGACGGCCGTCGATGAGCTGACCCTCGGGATCAGCGACGTGGTGCGCGGCGAAGATCTCTGGAGTTCCACCGGCGCCCAGGTGGCCGTGATGGCGGCCCTGGGGGCGGAGCCACCCCGCTATGGCCATGTGCCGCTCTGGCGCGACGGCGAGGGCCAGCGGCTCAGCAAACGGGAGGACGCCGAAGGCCTCGAGCTGTGGCGCTCCCGGGGCATGGATGCGGCGGCGGTGATCGGCGTGTTGGCGGCCAGCCTGAATCTGGTGCCCGATGGCGTGCGGCTTTCCGCCCGGGAGTTGCTCGGGGGCATCGATTCGGCACGGTTGCATGCCTGCATGGCCCCGCAACCGCCGGAGGGGCGCCACTCTTAAGGATGGTTTCGCCTCGCAGGCCACCGATACCCGCCACAGTGAGGAGATCCGGACAGGCCGCCTCGATGACCACGTCTCCCGCCCATTCCCCTCCCCACGATCTCCAGGGACAACCATGCCCCCATTGCGGTGGGAGCGGCGCCCTGCGCCTGGCGGATCAGCGCTACCGCACCTGCCTGGAATGCCTGGGCCGCGGCCGGCTGGTGGCCATCGGCGAGACCCTGCCTCTGCCGGCGATCAGAACCGCTTCACCTGCTTCTTCCGCTGCTGCCAGATGAAGAAGGCGGCCGTGCCCACCACCGCTGCCAGGGGAACGGCCGTCAGCAGCAGAAGGATTACGGCGGTCCAGTCGGTGTACATCCCTGTGTCCGAGACGAAGGCGCTGCCATCATCCCAGCAGAGCCGCCCGTTCTGGATGTCCCGATCCCGCTCCCCCC
Source organism: Synechococcaceae cyanobacterium (assembly GCA_947442825.1). GTDB lineage: Bacteria > Cyanobacteriota > Cyanobacteriia > PCC-6307 > Cyanobiaceae > Cyanobium. The sequence goes on along the minus strand of CANEWU010000041.1, from coordinate 13,559 downwards.
GCCTGTGCCCCAATCCGCCGGCGTTCTCCGCGGTGGCGCGGCGGACTTACGCGTTGCTGGCGGCGGCCCTGCTGCCGCTGGGCCTGGCCCCGGCCCAGGCCGGCGTTCAATTCGAGAACTGCGTGCGCGGTCTGGATGGATCCATCACCTGCGACACCGTGCCCACCGGCGACACGCTCCTCACCGACAGGGCCGCCCAGTTCGGCCTGTTCCAGAACGCCAGTCCGGGCTGGAATGAATTCAATCCCTTCCAGGGCTACGACGAAGATCTGGGCGACGACCCCTATTGAGGTCCGTCCCAAGATCGGGCCCGAGGCGCAGCGCCGAGGGGGGCAGGCCGAAGTTGCGCTGGATATCGCGGCTGAAGCTCGAGAGGTTGGTGTAGCCGCAGCGGCGGGCGATCTGCTGGATCGGTTCGTGGCTGGCGCTCTGCCGCAGGGCCTGCGCCGCCGCCTCCAGCCGCTGCTGGCGCACCCACTGCATCGGGCCGCAACCGAAGCGCCGCTCGAATGCGTACTGAAGAGCCCGCGGTGAGCAACCGCTGTGCTCGCTCAGATCCCGCAGGCACAGGGGGCGGTGCAGGTTGGCCTCGATGTGGGCCAGCAGGGCTTCGAAGCGGCGGCTGGGGTCGACCCGGTCCGCCGGGGCGCCGTCTGCCGCGGGATCCTGCAACAGCAGCAGGGACAGGGGACGCAGCAGGCAGTCCTGCAGGGCCGCGTTGGGCAGTGGGGCCCCGTCGCCGGGGAGCTGCGCGGCGCGCTCCAGCAGCCGTACGGTCTGATGCAGGAGGGCCAGCAGGGGACCGGCCAGCGGTTCGCTCTCTCGCCACTGGACGCCGCGCTCCAACCGCGCCTCCACCCGCCTCCGGGTCTGGGGCGGGGCGGGTGGTGCCAGCCATGGCCCCAGCGCCGCCTCCAGCGCCGGGCGGGGCAGGGCGATCAACACCACCTCGATCCAGCGGTCGCAGCGCAGCAGCAACGGCCCCCCCGGCAGGAGCACCGCCGTGTGCCCGGCATCAGCCGCCAGGGGGCGGCCCCCCCGCCGCGTCGGCCGCAGGGTCACCTCCCCGGCCAGCGGCAGCGCCAGGCAGAGCCCGGTTGCACAGCTGAGTTCGAGGCGGCAGGGGGGCAGCCCCACGGTGTGCAGCCGCACCTCTCCCAGGGCCTGGAGGGCGTGGCGGAATGCCAGGTCGCTCTCCCCGCCCGGCTGGCTCACCGTCCGCAGCAGGAAGTCCTCCCCCAGGCGCCGTCGCAGGGCAGGGGCCCCCTGTCCCGGCCGGAAGGCCCATCCTGGTTCCTGCGCGGCCATGGGGGGCATCCGCTCTCCCCCCATCGTGACCAGCGGCGTGACGACTGCCGCCGCTGGTCAGCATCGCGGCACAGACCTCGCACAGACCTCGTACCGAATCGCACCGACAGTGCATCGAGCCGGGAGCTTTGGCGCCAACGTCTGGTTTGGTTGCCGTTTCTCGGCGCTGGGCCCCCCGCTGCGGTAGGCCTGAAGAACTCAGATCTGCGCCATGGCCGCCGACTCCCGATTCCCCACCACCGGCACTCCTTCGGCATCTGCCCCGGGGGCGCGGATCGTCACCCCCGCCGGCTCCACCATCGAGGCGGAAGGGCCGGGCGGCTATCTCGTCTGCGACGCCGAGCACCATTGCACCCACGTCGACAACCTCTGGCAGGCCCAGCAGCTGGTGCAGTGGGCGGAGGTGCACCACCGGCCCCTTCACCAGTACGGGCACCAGGATCCAGCGGGCCACTGAAGCCTCGCCCCTCCCAGGCCATCGGCTGGCGGGCCGGCCCCGGCTTGTGGCCCCTTGCGGCCCTCCTTACCGTGCCGGGGAATTCCCCCTTGCTCCGCGCTGCGATGCATTTCTGGTCCCCCGGCCTGGATCCGGGCCATCCCATGGTGGGCTCGCATCCGGAGCGTTATGTGCTGCGGCGTCTTGCTTCGGGCCGCTACATCGCCATCGACCCCCACGACCAGAGCCTGGTGGATGTGGAGGAGGTCTCCGGGGCCCATGGTTTCCACACCCATGAGGCAGCGCTGCGGGCCGTGGGTGAGCTGCGCAAGCTCGGCCAGGCGGAGATCGACATCGTCAAGATCGAGTGAGATCGTCTCGAAGCGCCTCGCCGCCATAGTGCTCTCACCGGGCCGGGTCACAGATCCTGTTTCGTTACGCCACTCCTGGCGATTTGAGCCGCCCTCGATAGGGTCGAATCAGACGCCCAAGACCGATGAGGAAACACCATCTGCGCACTCTGGAAGCCCTCTTCGCGCACCCCCTGCAGCACGGGGTGCGCGTGTCCCAGGTGGAGGCCCTCTTTCGCTCCTTGGGCGCCGAGGTGAGCGAGCGCGACGACCGTCGCCTGCACATCCGCCTGCCCAACGGGGCCGAAACCTGGATTCGCGCCAGTGGGGTGCGCCAGCCTGATCTGGATGCGGAAGCGGTGATGCGGGTGCGGCGCTTCCTGGAGGAGGCCGGGGTGAGCCCCGACCATCCGGAGGCCGACGCCCCGTCGCCCCGCGGCGACCAGAGCCACCGGCTGGTGCTGCACCTCAACCACCACCAGAGCGATGTCTACCGCTTGGAGGGGACTGAGGTGGAGCACGCGGTGTTGCGCCCCCATGGCCTGTGGGGCTCCGGCCAGAGCCTCACCCATCGCCACGATCGGGATGGGGCGGGCCAGCGCGCTCCGATCGACGCCGACTACCTGGCCCGCATCACCGCCGCCATGGCTGACGCCGATGCCGTGCTGCTGCTTGGCCATGGCACCGGCGCCAGCGACATGTGCCAGGTGCTCCTCCACCATCTCGAAACCCACCGCCGCGATCTCCTCGATCGCATCGTCGGCATCGAGACCCTCGACGACGGCGGGATGGGCGATGCCCAGCTGCTGGCCATCGCCCGCGAGCATTTCGGCAACCTGCCCCATCGGCGCCCCCTGGTCGAGCCGGGCCAGGAGCTGGTGCGCGGCTGACGGGGAAGCCCTGGCGGCAAGGGCGGTGGCTGGGGAACCCGATCTGTGGGGAAGCCGATGGTCGGACTTGAACCGACGACCTACTGATTACGAATCAGTTGCTCTACCACTGAGCTACACCGGCATCAGCCCGAAAGTAGCACCTGGCTCCTCCCCCAGTAGCATCCGATTCTGTCGGGCCTGTCGGGCCGAGGAGCGCCGCCGATGGCCGCCCAACCCAGGCCCAAGATCCCTGCCCGCTCCAGCGACGGGCCCCGCAGGTCCCTTGATCCGGCAATGAAGGAGCGCCTGCTCCAGGAGTCGCGCACGCCATGGCGCGGCCTGCGGCGGGCCCTGTGGTTCGCGCTGGTGGCCTCCGCGGGCCTCGGCCTGGCCACGATGGCGATGCGGGCGTCGGCCGGGGTGGGGGTGCCCTCAACCGACTGGCTGATCCAGCTCGGAGCCGCCGCTCTCTTCGGTGGCCTGCTCTGGTTCGATCGCAACCCCACTCTCCCCGGCGACTGACGCCTCGGTCTCCTGGGGGGCGGTGGTGCTCGTCCCGGTGGGGTCCCGCAGGGGGGAGCCCTGCAGGGGAGCTGGCAGCAGCAGGGGCAATCCCAGGCTGAGGCGCCGCTGGGGGAGCTCGGCGGGCGAGAGCGGGGGGGTGGCCTCTAGGACTGTCTGGCTGCGGCTCAGCAGCCAGACGGACTGGATCGCCTGCTGCCATTGCCAAAGCATCAGCGCCAGTACCGGCGCGGTGAGCAGCAGATCCACCAACCGTGGCGCCTCCGGCAGGGGCGCCAGGGCAGTGGCCAGGGCGGCAGCGCCATCGAGGCGCCAGAGCATAACCAGCAGCAGGGCCGCCCCCAGGGCCAGGGCGAGTCGCAGGGCCAGTGTGTCCTGCAGGGCGCTCAGGCGGCGTTGCAGCTCCCGCCGGCCCCGGGCCGGGGTCTGCACGAGCAGCAACGACCAGACATCGGCCGGCCGACGCCAGAGCAACAGCGCCGGCGCCAGACCCCCCAGCGCCCAACAGAGAAGCCTCTCCAGGGCTGGCAGTCGCCCCGGATCACTGCCCGCGAGAAGCAGCAGGATCAGCAGGGCCTCGAGCGGCAGCAGGCTCAGCCCGAGCAGCTGAAGCCAGAGAAGGGGCTCGCTGGCGGCTCGGGCTTGGTTCACGGCGGGCGCGGGAACGGAGGGGGTGATTGGGGCTTGGATCAGGTGCTGAGGGTGCGGCGCTGGGTGACCAGCTTGTAGACCTCGATCCGATCGCCCTCCTTCCAGGAGTTGAAGCGGTCGCAGCCGATGCCGCACTCGAAGCCGGTGGCCACCTCGCGTACGTCGTCCTTGTTGCGACGCAGGGAGTCGAGGTCGCCCTCGTACAGCTTCTCCTTGCCACGGTGCACGCGGATCTTGCCGTTGCGCTGCAGTTTGCCGTTTGTGACATAACAGCCGGCCACGGCGTTCTTGCCGATGGTGAATACTGCCCGCACCTCGGCTTCGCCCAGGGGCTCCTCGACGAGCTCAGGTTCGAGCAGACCTTCCATCGCCAGCTGGATGTCCTCCAGCAGCTTGTAGATCACTTCGTAGTCGCGCACATCTACCCCGGTGGCGTCGGCGGACCGCTTGGCCCCCGGTGCCATCGAGGTGTTGAAGCCCACGATCACAGCTCCGGAGGCCGCCGCCAGATCGACGTCGGTCTCGGTGATCTCGCCCGGTGCGGAGAGCAGAACGCGCACCTGTACTTCCTCCTGGGGCAGCTGCTCGAGTGCGCCGAGGATCGCCTCCACGCTGCCCTGCACATCGGCCTTGAGGATGAGATTGAGCTCCTTGAGATCCCCCTCACTGACCTGGCCGGACATCGAGGCGAGCGATACCCGCCGGGAGGCCATCTGCTGGGCCAGGCGGGTGGCGCGGGCCTCGCTGGCCCGATCACCGACCACCGCCCGGGCCGCGCGCTCATCGATGTAGACCTCGAACTCATCGCCGGCGGTGGGCACCTCGCTGAAGCCGAGCGCCTCGACCGCCGCCGAGGGGCCGGCGATCTTCACGCGCTTGCCGGTGTCGTCCACCATCGCGCGCACCTTGCCCAGCACCGGGCCCGCTGCCAACACATCGCCGGTGCGCAGGGTGCCGTTCTGGATCAGCAGGGTGGCCACCGGACCCTTGGCCTTGTCGAGGTGGGCCTCGATCACGGTGCCGCGGGCCATGCGGTCGGGGTTGGCCTTCAGATCCTCCACGTCGGAGACCAGCAGGATCATCTCGAGCAGCTGGTCGATGTTTTGACCCTTGATGGCGCTCACCGGCACCATCACCGTGGAGCCGCCCCAGTCTTCAGCCACCAGCTCGTGGCCGGAAAGCTCCTGCTTCACCCGGTCGGGGGAGGCCCCCTCCTTGTCGATCTTGTTGATCGCCACCACGATCGGCACTTCGGCCGCCCTGGCGTGGCTGATCGCCTCCAGGGTCTGGGGTCGGACGCCGTCGTCCGCCGCCACCACGAGCACCGCCACGTCGGTCACCTTGGTGCCGCGGGCGCGCATCGCCGTGAACGCCTCGTGGCCTGGCGTATCGAGGAAGGTGATCTTTGCCTTGGCCCCGCCGTGGGGCACCTCCACCTGGTAGGCGCCGATGTGCTGGGTGATGCCCCCTGCCTCGCCGGCCGCCACACGGGTCTTGCGGATGGCGTCGAGCAGGCTCGTTTTTCCGTGGTCCACGTGGCCCATCACCGTCACCACAGGCGGGCGGCGGATCAGGTGGGCCAGGTCGCTCTCTTCGATCATCTCGACCGTCTTGGCGGCCGCGGCCTGCACGTCGTCCTCAAGCACCGGTACGCCGAATTCGTCGGACACCGTCTCGATCGTGGGTAGGTCGAGCGTCTGGGTGACCGTGGCGATGATGCCCTTGAAGAACAGACTCTTGATGATTTCGGAGCTCTCGACGCCGAGGCGGTCGGCGAGTTCCTGCACGGTGAGGTTGCCCTCGGGCACCACCAGCATCTCGGGCCGCTGGGCCTTGAGTTCGCGGGCGGCCCGCAGCTCCATGGCGCGGCGACGCTGGCGCTGGCGGGTGGTTTCCTTCTTGCGCTTGCGGACGGCAACGGTGGGCTTGGCGTGGGCTCCGGCCCCACTGCGGGGTTTGGCCGGGCGGGCCAGGCTCGCCTGCAGCACCACGGCTTCCTGCTCGCCCGCGTAGCCGCCGGTTTCTGCGGTCAGCGCATCATCGTTCTCGCCGATGATGTGCACCTTCTGGCGCTGCTTCTGCGGCGTGCGGCTGCGAAGCGCCTCGAGCTTGGCGCTGTCATCCCAGTCGGGACGCCGGGCGCGGGCGGGGGCACCGGGGGCGGGGTGGCCGGGGCGGAAGCCCGGGCGCCGTGGGGCGCTCGGTGCGGCAGGCCGCACCAGTTCCGGCACGGTGGAGGCCCCTTCCTCGGGAGCGGCCGCCCCCTCGCCCACCCGCCGAGGCGGGGGTGCCGTGGGGCGGCCTGTGGGCTTCTGCAGCTCCATGAGCTCGCCGGGGGCCATCGGCTTGCGCATCCCCGGGGGCAGGCCCGGTCGGCCGGGGGCGGCTGGGCGCCCGGGACTGGCCGTGCCGGGGCCCGCGGTGTCGCGGCGGATCGGCTTGCCGACCAGCTCCAGGGGCGGGGTGCCAGGGCGGCCGCCGCCGGCGCCTGGTCGCGTCGGGGCCGGCGGGCGGCTGCCGGGGGCGCTGGGCCTCTGGGGGCGGGCCGAGGGCGGTGCTGGCCGGCTGCCACCTCCGGCGGCTGCGGGCTGGGGCCGGCCCACGAGCTGGGGGCGGCCGGCGGGAACACCAGGCCGGCTTCCAGGAACACCAGGCCGGCTGGGGGCGGTTGCCGCGCCCGGGCGCAGGGGCGCTCCCGGACGGGGCGGAGCCGTTGTGCGGGCTGGGGCCTGGGGTGTGCGTGCCGCTGGAGCGGGCGCCGCGGGCGTCGCGGGTCGGTTCGCCGGCGGAGCGGAGGCGGGCCGAGCTGGGGGCGCGCTGGCAGCGGGCCGCGCCGGTGGCGGACCAGCAGCGGGACGGGCTGGGGGCGGCGTGGGCTTGCTGACGATCTGCGGCGGGGCTGCGGGCCGCGGGCTGGGGCGGCCAGGGGCCGGCGCAGCGGAACGGGCCGGCGCAGCGGTCCCCGGCCGCGCCGGGGTCGAGCCGGCGGCGGCAGGTCGGCTGGGTGCGGCAGGACGGGCGGCGCCAGCGGCCGGTGCACCGGGCCCGGCCGGCTTCGGCGCCGGCGCCACCGGACGGGGAGCTGCGGGGGCGGCCGCCTTGGGGGCAGCCGGAGCCGCCGGGGGGGCTGGCGTGGCCGGCACCGCCGCGGACGCAGGCGCGGCCGGCTTGGCTGGCGCAGCTGCTGCCGGTCGCTGCGGTGGTGCGGCCACCGCTCCCGCGGCGGGTTTGACCACCACAGGCTCGGAGGCCGCCTTCTTCACCGACAGGATCGCTTTTGCCGGGGCCACGGGGGCCACGGACGGAGACCCGTTGGCGTGGCCGATCAGGCTGCGGATGCGCTGGGCCTCATCGTCGCTGATCGAGCTGCTGTGGCTGCGCGCGGCGATCTTGAGTTTCTCGGCGGCGTCGAGCACGTCCTTGTTGTCCAGGCCCAGGTCCCGGGACAGCTCATAAATTCTGACTTTGCCGCTGCTGGTCATTCAGGTCTCCATGGGATCGGGGCCCGGGGGCTCCGCGCGTGGCCGGGGGGCCACCGGATGGGCCGAATCGGCCACTCCGTCGGCGAGACGGGGCGGGGGCCTCGATCTCGCACCAGACCGCAGACAAGCTGCGGCCATCGTTTATCTTGCCTCAGCGCCTGCGGGGCTGCCCGGCTCCAGCCGATCGGCCAGGGTGGCCAAGAGCGTATCTGGCACCGGGCAGCGAAGGGACCGCTGCAGCCGCCGCCGCCGCCGCGTTTCCTCCAGGCAGGGAAGGGTGGGGCAGAGGTAGGCGGAGCGCCCCATGCCGTGGTCGAGGGCGAGGCCCCCTCCCGCCAGCCGGATCACCCGCCAGAGCTCGCGGCGATCGGCTAGGCGGCGGCAGGCCACGCAGCGCCGCTCCACCACCCGCAGCTCCCGGATGCTCACCGGACCTCCTCCTCAGGCGCTTCGTCTTCTGCATCGGCATCGGCGGCTTCCGGTTCGAAGTCCTCCTCCCCGACCGGCTCCGCTTCCCCGGCGGCCCCCTCCTCCACGTCCCCTGCCTCATCGATGGCGTAGTCCGTGCTCTCCACGTCCTCCTCAGGGCCGAGCTCCTCCTCGTCCTCCGGCAGGGGGTAGAGCTCCCGCAGCCGGGCGTCCTCCTCCGCCCGTGCCGCCTGTTCGGCGGCCAAACGCGCCTCGGCCTCGGCCTGCAGGGCCTCCTCCTCGCGCCGCTGGGTGATCAGCTGGGAGACCACCGCGTCTTCGGAGCCCTGGTCGTACTCCTGCGCGTTCTTGATGTCGATCTTCCAGCCGGTCAGGCGTGCCGCCAGCCGCACGTTCTGGCCCTCCCGGCCGATCGCCAGGCTCAGCTGGTCGTGGGGCACGAGCACGTGGGCGTGATGGCCTTCTGGATCCACCAGCCGCACCATCTCCACGCGGGCCGGGCTGAGGGAGTTCGCGATGTATTGGCCAGGATCCGGTGACCAGCGGATCACATCAATTTTCTCGCCCCGCAGTTCGTTCACAACCTGTTGGATACGGGAACCGCGGGCGCCGATGCAGGCCCCCACCGGATCCACCTCCCGTTCGACGCTGTCGACGGCCACCTTGGTGCGCGGTCCGACGGAGCGGGAGGGGGGATTGGCCTCCCGGGCCACGGCGACGATGCGTACCGAACCCTCCTGAATTTCGGGTACCTCGTTTTCGAAGAGATACACCACCAGGCCGGCATTGGCGCGGCTCACGAATAGCTGCGGACCGCGCCGCGACACCTCGCTCACCTCCTTGAGGAACACTTTGAAGGTGGCGTTGGCGCGATAGTTGTCGTTGGGAAGCTGATCGCGGCGCGGCAGTTCCGCCTCCACCTCCGGTCGGCCCAGGCCGCTGCTGACCGCCATAATAACGCTCTGGCGCTCGAAGCGGATCACCCGGGCGGTGAGCACGGGATCCTCCAGATCGGCGAATTCCTCCTGGATCATGCGCCGCTGCTGGTCGCGCAGCTTCTGGGCCAGCACCTGCTTGGTGGTGGCAGCGGCCATGCGGCCGAAATCGTCTTTCTCGGGGGTGACATCCAGCACCACCGTGTCGCCGATCTGGGCGTCTTCGGCGACCTGCCGCACCTCATCAATCGCGATCTGGTGGTCTTCGCTCTCCACCTCCTCAACGATGATCTTGCTGGCCAGTACGCGATAGCCCTCCTCCTCCAGATCGAGGGCCACGTCGAAGTTGCTGAAGTACTCCTCGTCGAAGGGGTCTTCGCTGATGCCGAGGTAGAGGGTGCGGCGATAGCGCTCGTAGCCCTTCAGCAGGGCCTCACGCAGGGCGGCCTCCACCACCTGGGGAGCGAGCTTCTTCTCGTCGCTGATGTCGTCGATCAGGTTGTTCAGGCCGGGCAGCAGGACAAGCGCCATGGGGGATTCGGTTGTGGGGATTCGGTTGTGAGGGGAAGGGGGGCTTCCGGGGGCTCGCTACGGCGATTCAGGGATCGCCGCTGGGGCTGGTGAGACGCACCTTCAGCACCGCCTCGCGGGGGATGCGCACGGTGCGGCCGCGCCGGTTGAGCAGCACGGCCTGCTCGTCCCGGCCCAGAAGAAGCCCCTCCTGGCGGCTCGGCTCGCCTTCGCTCTCCCTGCGCAGCACCTCCACCGGAAAGCCGCGGAAGCTTTCGAAGTCGCGGTCGCTACCCAGGTCGTCGCCGATGCCGGGGCTGCTCACCTCCAGTACGTAGGGGGCGTCCAGCAGGGCCGCGGCCTCCAGCTCCTCCCCCAGCGGTCCGCTAAGGGCGGCGCATTCATCGAGGCTCACATCGGTGCCATCGGCGCGTTGCACCAGCACCCGTACCGTCATCGGGATGCGGTGGGTGAGCACCTCAACGCCCCGCACATCCAGTCCGGCGACGGCCGCCGTGGCACGGGCCAGGCGTTCGAGATCGGCGGTAAGGGGATGGGCCAAGGGGGGATCCGGGGGCGGGAGCTCCCGGGCCGCGGTGGCGTCCATCGATCCCGACCCCTGGCGAGCCCGTTCCGGGGCAGCGCGTCAGGACAGGGTCTGGCCCGGGGGGCTTGCCATCACCCTAGGGGATCGCTGTTCGCGCTCCCAGCCCCGTCGCTCCCCCCCGCTGACCCCAGGCCGCCGAGGTCGAGCACTGGCGCTTCGGCGTAATAGTCGTTGGCGCTCACGGAGCCGCGCAGCTGGGCGTCCTGGTTCAGGCACTGGCGGCACTGCTCGGGGGAGCGCAGGTATTGGCACACCCGGGCCCAGAGCTTGGCGCGGCTGCCGGGGGCGCCCATCGAAAAGTGCACCAGGTCGTTGCCTCCCACCATGCCCTGGATCTCCACCTGGCAGAGGCTGCAACGCTGGCGGGTGCCAGGGGGGATGGCGGGCATGGGGAGCGCGGCGCGAACCGCAAACTTAAGCCGACTCCTTGAAGATGGGAGCCCCCCGAGGCCGGTGAGCCAGGGATGCGCCTCCTGCAACTCAGCGATCCCCATCTGGTGGCCGATCCTGCGGGGTTCTGCCGTGGTCGCCAGCCCCTCCCCCAGCTGCGCCATGCCCTGGCCGCTGCCCTCACCCAGCTGGCCCGGGAGGATCTGATGCCGGAGCGGCTTCTGCTCACGGGGGATCTCTGCCAGGACGAGACCTGGGGCGGCTATGTGCGGCTGCGGGAGCTGCTGGCCGGGCCGGGCCTGTCACCCTCCTCCCCGCCGCTGCCCCCGGCGGCCCTGCTGCCCGGCAACCACGACCAGCCGCTGCGGCTGCGGGCCGCCCTGGGGCGCCACGCGGCCCTGGCCCCGGCGCGGCTGAACCTCCCTGGGGCGCAGGCCGGCGCCGGGGAGTGGCGTCTGCTGCTGCTCGATAGCCACTGTCCCGGCCGCCTCGACGGTCGGCTCGGCCCCCGGCAGTGGGCCTGGCTGGAGCGGGAGCTGGCCGCGGCGGAGCGCGATGGCGCCTGCCTGCTGCTGGCCGTGCACCACCCTCCCGCCCCGATCGGTGACCCCTTCCTCGACACCATCGCCCTCGAGGAGGGGCCCGCCCTGTTGGCCTTGCTGGCGGAGCGACCCTGGGTCCGGGGGCTGGTGTTCGGACATGTGCACCAGTACTGGCGGGGATGGCTGCCCGGGGAGCCGGGCCGGCCGCTCCTGGGGTGTCCGTCCACCCTGTGCCCCTTCGCTCCCAGCCAGCCCTGTCCCCACGATCGCGCCGAGGATCCCGGCGGGCTCCTGCTGGAGCTCGGGCCGGCGGGGGAAATCCGCCACCGCCTGTTGCGCTGGGATCCGCCGGAGCCCCCTTAGCGTTTCGCCGGAAACGAGCTTCTCCTCGTCCGCCAATCCCCCCTGATCGCCTCCCTCCCGCCGTCTCCTGCCGCCGTGAATCGCGCTGCGCTGCGTTGCCTGAACCGCCTGCGGGCCTCGCTCCTGCCCCTGCTTCTCCTGGCCGCTCTGGCATGTGCCGGCCTGCCGGCCCCCGCTCTGGCGGACCCGGCCCCCGTCCAGGCGGACCCGGCCCCGTTCGTGGCGGCCTCGGGCCCGAGCGAACGCCCCGCAGGCCAGCGCCACAGCTTCGTCGCTGAGGCCGTGCGTCTCGTCGCCCCGGCGGTGGTGCGCCTCGACACAGAGCGCACCGCCACCCGCACCGCCTTCGACCCCACCATGCTCGACCCGCTCCTGCGGGACCTCTTCGGTGATCCCTCCGGATCGCTGCGGGAGCGGGGCCAGGGGTCGGGGGTGGTGATCGACGCCCCGGGCGGCTTGGTGCTCACCAACGCCCATGTCGTCGAATCCGTCGACTCTGTGTTCGTCACCCTGGCCGATGGCCGCCAGCTCGACGGCACGGTGGTGGGAGCCGATCCGGTCACCGATCTGGCGGTGGTGCGCATTGCCGGCCGCCCAGGAGTTCCGGCAGCCCCCCTGGGGGATTCCGAGGCCCTGGAGGTCGGCGACTGGGCGATTGCCCTGGGCAGCCCCTATGGCCTGCAGCGCACGGTCACCCTGGGGATCGTCAGCGGCCTGCACCGCGATATCAACAGCCTGGGCTTCGCCGACAAGCGCCTCGACCTGATCCAGACCGATGCCGCCATCAACCCCGGCAACTCCGGCGGGCCGCTGATCAACGCCGACGGGGAGGTGATCGGCATCAACACATTGGTGCGCTCCGGGCCGGGCGCCGGGCTGGGATTTGCGATCCCCGTCAATCTGGCCAAGCGGGTGGCGGCCCAGCTCGCCGATGGTGGCCAGGTGGTGCATCCCTATCTGGGTCTCCAGCTGGTGCCGCTCACCGCCCGTGTCGCCCGCGACAACAACCGCGACCCCGATGCCCTGTTGCAGCTTCCCGAGCGCGACGGTGCCCTGGTGCAGCGGGTGATTCCTGAGAGCCCCGCCGAGAAGGCGGGCCTCCGCCGCGGCGATCTGGTGGTGCGCATCGCCGAGCAGTCGGTGAACACCCCGGCGGCCCTGCTCCAGCAGGTGGAGAAGGCGCCGGTGGGTCAGCCCCTGCCGCTCACCGTGGTGCGTGGCCAGAAGGAGCTCGAACTCTCGATCCGTCCTGCCGCCCTGCCCCAGGCCGGTTGAGTTGGGGCCTGGACCGGGGCCTTGCTACGGTCGCGCCCTCTTGCCTGGATGCGATGGCGGATCTGCAGGATCGGATGAAGCAGGCGGTGGCCGAGGCCGCCGTGGACCAGATCCGCGACGGCATGGTGCTGGGGCTGGGCTCCGGCTCCACCGCCGCCCTGATGATCCGGGGGCTGGGGGAGCGGTTGCGCCTGGGCACCCTGCGGGACATCACCGGTGTGGCCACCTCCTTCCAGGGGGAAGTGCTGGCCGCCGAGCTCGGCATCCCCCTCACCAGCCTCAATGCCGTCGAGCGGATCGACCTGGCCATCGACGGCGCCGATGAGGTGGACCCTGCCTTCCAGCTGATCAAAGGTGGTGGCGCCTGCCATGTGCAGGAGAAGCTGGTGGCCCACCGGGCGGATCGCTTCGTGGTGGTGGTGGATGCCAGCAAGCTGGTGGAAAGGCTCAACCTGGGCTTCCTGCTGCCGGTGGAGGTGCTGCCGGGAGCCTGGCGCCAGGTGAAGGGCGATCTGGCGGCCCTGGGGGGCAGTGCCGAGCTGCGCATGGCCGTGCGCAAGGCCGGGCCCGTGGTCACCGACCAGGGAAACTTGGTGCTCGATGTGAAGTTTGCCGGCGGCATCGCCGATCCGGTGGGGCTGGAGAAGGAGATCAACAACCTGCCGGGAGTTCTCGAGAACGGCCTGTTCGTGAATCTCACGGATCAGGTGCTGGTTGGGGAAATCGTCGACGATCAGCCCCGCGTGCGCGACCTGACGCGGGCCTGAGGGAAAGCCCCCTTAGCCCCTTGGCCCCTCCAGTCGCCGCCGCACAGATTCGGCATGGCTGTGCAGCCCTTCGCTTTCGGCCAGGGTGATCACCGCTGCGGCCGTGGCGTCGAGGGCGGC
>CANEWU010000040.1 GCA_947442825.1 Synechococcaceae cyanobacterium | reverse complement strand
GAATCAGCCTTCCTTGGCGTCCTTGTCCTTGGAGGCGCTGGCGCCAGCCATGCCGTACTTGCGCATGAAGCGATCCACGCGGCCCTCGGTGTCGAGGATCTTCTGGGTGCCGGTGTAGAAGGGGTGGTTGCCGCTCCAGACATCCACGTTGAGCTCGGGCTGGGTGGAGCCGGTGGTCATCACCACCTCTCCGTTGCAGATCACCTTGGCGTCGGGATACCAGGTGGGATGGATGTCGGGTTTCGCCATGGCGGTGTGGGGCGGTCGGGTTGGGTTCTGCCGCAGACGGGGGTGCGTTGCAGGAGAAAGGAATGGGGCGGGGTCAGCGCTTAGAGAACTGGGGAGCCTTACGGGCTTTCTTCAGGCCGTACTTGCGGCGCTCCTTGGCGCGGGGGTCGCGGCTCAGGTGGCCTTCCACCTTCAGCGGTTTGCGGTTGTCTGGGGAGAGCTCACAGAGGGCCCGGGCGGCGCCCTGCTTGATGGCGTCGGCCTGGCCGGTGAGACCACCGCCACGCACGTTCACGAGCAGGTCGTACTGGGTTGCGACACCGAGGGTCTGCAGGGGCGCGCGCACGGCGGCCAAATAGACCGGGTTGTAGTTGAGGTAGTTATCGCCGGGTCGGCCGTTGATTGTGACGGAGCCGGAGCCGGGGACAACGCGCACGCGGGCAACAGCGGTCTTGCGACGACCGGTGCCCCAGTAGACGACGCGGTTGGAGGAGCTGGTCATCAGAGGGCGGAGGCGGCGGGATCGAGGGCGAGAGCCTGGGGCTTCTGGGCGGCGTGGGGATGGTCCGCACCGCGATAAACCTTCAGCTTGCGGAACAGCTGGCGGCCGAGGGCGTTGTGGGGAAGCATGCCCTTGACGGCCTTCTCGATGATCCGCTCGGGCAGGCGGCTCTGCAGGTGGGCGAAGGTTTCGGTCTTCATGCCGCCGGGGCGGCCGGAATGACGGCGATAGAGCTTCTGAGTGTCTTTGTTGCCGCTCACACGCACCTTGTCGGCGTTAATGACGACCACGAAGTCGCCAGTGTCAAGGTGGGGCGTGTAGGTGGGCTTGTTCTTGCCCCGCAACACGCGGGCAACCTCGGTCGCCAGGCGACCGAGGGTCTGATCCGCCGCATCAACCAGATACCACTGGCGATCGAGCGTGTCGGGGGAGGGCAGGGTTGTCTTGTTCATTGCGCCTGAACGGCACCGGCAGGCCGGTGGGATGGGGGACCCATCCCGGCCGGATGGGTGGAAAGCTCGACGGAGCGTGGATAGGGATGGGGCTGAGGTGATGCGGTGCTGAAGGCGCCGACACCAGAACCCGATCCAGTCCTCACGACCTTACCCTGCCGGCAGACCTTGCCGGCCCTCGGGCTCGGCGGTCTAGGTGGAGGGGAGGCCGCGGGGCTCTCCGCACTCCGCGGGCTGGTCCTGCGATTCCAACTGAAATCGCGGTTGACTATCGTACCACGCGCTTCGAACGAAAAGAGGTTGTGTGTAGCCAACCCGCAGCAGGCAGAGGCCCTGCGGGGGGGCGGCCTCCTTGACGTCCCAGCGGGCTTTCTCCCGCCATCGCCTGCGGAACGCATCCTCCGTGAGGCGACCCTCCCCCACCGCTACAAGCTGGCCCATCAGCAGCCGCACCATTCCGTACAGGAAACCACTGGCTTGCAACTCCACCACCACCATGTCCCCCTGCCGTTGCAGATGCAGGTCCTGCAGGGTCGTGATGGCATGGGCCCGGCGGCTGCCAGCCCTCTGGAAGGCGGAGAAGTCGTGTTCCCCGCGCAATTCCTGCAGCACCGCGTCCATGCGCCCCTCATCAAGCCGCATCCGAAAGCGATGCCAACTCCAGGGGGCGAGAAAGAGGTTGGGGGTGCGTCCGTTGTAAAGCGTGTAGCGGTAGCGGCGGTAACGGGCGCTGAAGCAGGCGTGCCAATCGTCGGGCATGGCTGTCGCAGCCCGCACGCGGATGGTGGCTGGAAGCCGACCGTTGAGGGCCTTGGGCCATCGCGACGGCGGGATCGGCCCTGCGGCATCGAAGTGCACCACCTGGCCTGCGGCATGCACGCCAGCATCGGTACGACCCGCCGCAAAGGTTGTCATGGGCCGGGCTGGGTCGAGAGCCATCAAAGCCTCTTCCAGCGTTTGCTGCACGGTGGAGAGACCCGGCTGGCGCTGCCAACCATGAAAGGCCGAGCCGTCGTATTGCAGGCAGAGAGCAATGCGCTGCCTGGGCGACGTACTCGGCCTTTTGGGGTCTTCCGGTGGAGCTGGAGCCGGGGTCGGGGAGTTCAGACCAATTCGATGATCGACATCTCGGCGTTGTCACCACGGCGGCGAACCGTGCGCACGATGCGGGTGTACCCGCCGTTTCGGTCTCCGTAGCGGTCGGGAGCCTTGTCGAAGAGGGTGTGGACCAGCTGCTTGTCGTAGATGTAGCCGATGGCACGGCGCCGGGAGGCCAGGCTCCCTTCCTTGGCCAGGGTGATCATCCTTTCGGCTTCGTCGCGCAGGGCCCGGGCCCGGGCCTTGGTGGTGGTAACGCGACCCTCGCGGATCAGTTGGGTGGTCAGGCCACGCAGCATCGCCTTGCGTTGGTCGGCGGGGCGTCCCAGCAGGGGGACTCGGCACTGGTGTCGCATGGATCAGGATCGGGTCGGGGGCAGTACACGGAACAGGGGAGGGCCGGCAACGGCGGCTCAGGCGCTGGTGCGGCTCTGGGGCAGGGAAATGCCGATGCGCTCGAGGGCTTCGATCACTTCGTCGGCTGACTTGGAGCCAAAGTTCTTGATCTCGAGCAGATCCTCATAGCTGTAGCCCATGAGGTCAGACACGGAGTTGACTTGGGCTCGCTTGAGGCAGTTGTAAGCCCGCACCGAAAGGTTGAGCTCCTCCAGTGGGATTTGGGCTTCGGCGGAGGGTTCGGGTTCGAGGCCTGGTTCCTCAGCCATGGTCAGGGTGGCCAGCGGCTGGAACAGGGCGATCAGCTGGTTGGCCGCTTGGGCCATGGCGTCGTCCGGGGTGATGCTGCCGTTGGTCTCGATCTCGAGACGCAGCCGCTCCCGAGCTGAGCCGCCCTCGGCCACGGCCGTTTCATCAACGCTGTAGTTGACACGGCGCACCGGCATGAACACGGCATCGATCTGGAGCAGATCAATGGCGCTGGTTTCCTCGTTGTGGCGGTCGACCGGGCGGTAGCCCACGCCCCGCTCAACATGGACCTCCATTTCGAGGGTGTGCCCTTCGGCGACGGTGGCGATCGGACGGTCGGCGTCGATCACCTGAACCTGGGAGGAAAACTGGATGTCCGAGCCGATCACGATTGCCGGGCCGTTGACCACAAGGCGGCCGATCTCCAGCTCGCGGGTGCGGCTCACCACCGGGATCGACTTGCAGTTGAGCAAGATGTCGAGCACGTCTTCCCGGACGCCGGGAACGGTGGCGTACTCATGGTTAACCCCGCCGATGCGCACAGCGGTGATGGCGCTGCCCTCAAGGCTGCCGATCAGCACGCGGCGCAGGGCATTGCCCAGGGTGGTGGCCTGACCACGGTCGAGGGGACCAATCACGAACACTCCGATCTGGGAGCGGTCGTCGGCCACCTGATGCTCGACCCGGTCGATCTGGTATTGCAGCACGGTCTGTGGGAAGGAAGGAGTGGACGGAACCGGTGTTCAGACGCGGCGGCGCTTGGCCCGACGGCAGCCGTTGTGGGGGAGGGGGGTGACGTCACGGATCAGGGTGATCTCGAGACCAGCGACCTGAAGGGCGCGAATTGCCGTTTCCCGGCCCGATCCCGGCCCGCGCACCAGAACCTCGATCTGGCGCATTCCCTGCTCCAGGGCCCTACGGGCGGCGGCTTCAGCAGCCGTTTGTGCGGCAAAGGGGGTGCCTTTGCGGGCGCCCTTGAAGCCGCTAGCGCCGGCTGAAGACCAGCTGATCACCTCACCGGCAGTGTCGGTGATGGAGACGATGGTGTTGTTGAAGGTGCTCTGGATGTGGGCAACGCCATTGGGCACGTTGCGCTTGGCCTTCTTCGGACCGGATTTCTTGGCTGGCTTCGCCATGGCGGGGAGCCCTGCTCAGGCAGGGAGGTGATCGGGGAACTGGGGTAGACCCTGGTGACGCCGGAGCGTGGGAGGAATCCCGCAGGATGCGGGGCCGGCGGCAGGGCGGTGGGGCGTGCGGTGGCAGTGGGGTGGAGAGGGTCGGAGGCAATCCGGCCCGACACCTCACTACTTCTTCTTGCCGGCCACGGTTTTGCGGGCGCCGCGGCGGGTGCGGGCGTTGGTGCGGGTGCGCTGACCGCGCACGGGAAGCCCGGCCCGGTGGCGGCGACCCCGCAGACAACCGATGTCCTGCAGACGCTTGAGAGCCATGCCCTCCTCCCGCCGCAGGTCGCCCTCAAGGGTGAAGCTCTCGGCGGCACCACGCAGCTTCTGCACGTCGGCGTCGCTCAGGTCCTTGACGCGGATGTCCGGGTTGACCCCGGACTTGGTCAGGATTTTGCGGGCCCGGGTGAGCCCGATCCCATACACGTAGGTGAGAGAAATCTCGACCCTCTTGTCACGAGGGATGTCGACACCGGCGATCCGAGCCACGTTGGGAAAAACGATCAGTGGGGCAGGGGGGTCAGGCGCTCCGCGGAAGCCTGGCGAAAATGCCAGCGACCGCTGGGGCCTGGGGAATGGGGAGGGCTGGGCCTGCCCCTGGAGCTTGGGGGCTGGGCTCAGCCCTGACGCTGCTTGTGCTTGGGATTGGTGCAGATCACCATCACCCGGCCGTGGCGACGGATCACCCGGCACTTGTCACACATTCTCTTGACTGAGGCGCGCACCTTCATGGTGTGGGTGCTCTCCGCTTTCGCAAACCGCTACCGTACCACATGGGTCAACTACCTGCAGCCGATGGCTTGTTGGGAAGCAGGGCCTCGATGCGCACTCCGATCTCCTCGATCGAGCCTGAGGCCTCCACCGACTGGAGCAGGCCCAGTCCGCTGTAGTGCTCGATCAGGGGAGCCGTCTGCTCCCGGTACACCTCCAGGCGGTGCCGAATCACCGATTCGTTGTCGTCGCTGCGGCCCCGGGCCAGCAGCCGCTGCAGCAGCACAGCGTCGTCGAGCTCCATCAGCACCACCAGCTCGATCCCCTGGCTGAGGGTGGCGAGCAGCTCATCAAGGGCTTCGGCCTGCGCCAGGTTGCGGGGGAAGCCGTCGAGCAGCCAGCCCCCTGGATGCCCCTCGAGGCGACTGCGCACAATCGCCAGGACGAGGGCATCGCTCACCAGCTCGCCGCGGGCCATGACCGCCTCCGCTTCCCGGCCCAGATCCGTACCGGACTGAACCTCGGCCCGCAGCAGATCGCCGGTGGAGAGATGCAACAGCTGGTGGGAGACGGCCAGGCGCTGGGCCTGGGTGCCTTTACCGGCCCCCGGGGGACCGAGGAAGAGAAGGCGTTGCTTCATGGCAGAGAGAGGAAAAAGGCGGAAGGCGGATCGCGCGGTGGTACCCCTAGCGGCGCACCATGCCCTCGTAACGCTGAGAGATCACAAAGGTCTGAACTTGCTTGGCGGTTTCGATCGCCACGCCCACCAGGATCAACAGGGAGGTGGCTCCCAGGCCTTGGAAGGTACGCACCTGGGTGGCTCCCTCCACCGCTGACGGGATGATGGCGACCGCGCCTAGGAAGATGCCGCCTAGGAGTGTGAGGCGGTTCTGCACAGCGGTGAGGTAGTTGGCCGTGGCCGATCCGGGTCGGACTCCGGGGATCGCCACACCGGTTCGTTTGAGGTTGGTGGCGATATCCACCGGATTGACGGTGAGGGAGGCGTAAAAGAAACCGAAACCGCAGATCAGCAGGAAATACACCAAAGGATAAAGCCAGGGAATGCTGCTATTGGGACTCAGGTAGCCAGCCACCTGAACCAGGGTGGGATTGCGGGCGAGATTGGCGATTGTAAGTGGCAGAAACATCACCGCGGAGGCGAAGATAATTGGCATCACGCCGCCTGCATTGAGCTTGAGAGGAAGATAATTCTGGCGGGAGCTCAACATGCCTGCACCTCCTCCCACCTGGCGTTTGGCGCTCACGATCGGTATGCGGCGGTTTCCCTCCTGAACAAAGATGATGCCCACGATCGTGACCAGGAAGACCAGCACCAGAATCGCGATGCCTCCCACCGTGGCCCTGTCGCCGCTCTGGGCCAGCTCGATCGTGGAGCCCAGTGCCCGCGGTAGCGTTGCCACGATGTTGAGGAAGATCACCAGGGAGCCGCCCTGGCCGATGCCGCGCTCGGTGATCACCTCAGAGATCCACATCACCACCATCGAACCGGCCACCAGTGCCAGGCTGGTCTGCAGCACGAACTGCCAGTCGGGAATGTCGGCGATCTTGTATTGGCGCAGGATCATCGCGAAGACCACGCTCTGGATCAAACCCCAGCCGAGGGCCACATAGCGGGTGATCTGGGCAATGCGGCGGCGTCCTGCCTCCCCTTCGTTTTTCTGCAGATCCTCAAGTTGCGGCAAGGCTGCGGTGAGCAGTTGCAGGATGATCGAGGCGTTGATGAACGGCAGAATGCCGAGTGCGAACACCCCAAGGGTGGAGAGGCCGCCACCGGTGAAGATGTCGAGAAAGCCGAGCAGCTGGCCACCCTGCTGGAGAAAGCCCTGGAAGGCCACCCGATCGATGCCTGGCACCGGCACATAGATGCCCAGGCGCACCAGCAGCAGGAGCCCGAGGGTGGTGAGCACCCGGTCCCGCAGGCCCTTGGACTGAAAAACCTGGCTGAGGATTTCAGTGGCGCTGGGGTTGCGCCCCCGGCTGACGACCATGGCGGAACGGTGGGGAGGGAGAAAGATGAAAAGAGCCGTTCCCCCCGCAGTAGGACAGGGGAAACGGCTTCGAACTTAGGGGCTCAGGGTCACCGGCGATCAGCCGAGGATCTCGCAGCTTCCGCCAGCAGCCTCAATCTTCTCGCGGGCCGAAGCCGAGAAGGCGGAGGCCTGAACGGTGAGTTTGACGCTGAGATCCCCGTCGCCGAGAACCTTCAGGGGGTTGCGGCTGTCGGTGAGCACCCCATCCTTGAGTAGCGAATCGAGGCTGACGGTGCTGCCGGGCTGGCAATCCGTCAGGTCGCCCACGTTCACGATGGTGAAGGAGCGGGGATTGACCAGGGGGAAGTGCTTGAGCTTGGGAACACGCCGGTAAAGGGGCATCTGGCCGCCCTCGAAGCCGGGGCGGGTCGGACGGCCGGAGCGCGACTTCTGGCCACGCATGCCGAAGCCGCAGCTGGCCCCCTGGCCGGCTGCGATGCCGCGGCCCTTGCGGGTCTTGCGGCGCCGGGCGCCGGGGTTGGCCTTGAGCGATTGCAGGGTCTGTGTCATCGGGAGCCTCAGGAGTAGATCTGCTCGAGGGGGATGCCCCGCTCCTTGGCGGTCTCCTTGTGGGTACGCAGGGCTTCCAGGGCCTCCATGGCGGCTCTGGCGTTGTTGAGGGGGGTCTTGGATCCCAGTCGCTTGGCAAGCACGTTCTTGATGCCAGCCAGCTCCAGGACCGTGCGGATGGATCCGCCGGCGATCACGCCGGTGCCTGGGGCGGCCGGACGGATCAGGACGCTCGCAGCACCATCGCGACCACGGCTTTCGGTGGGAACGGAACTATGGCGGGTCAGGGGAACCTTCACGAGGTGTTTCTTGCCATCGGCCACGCCCTTGCGAACGGCTCCGATCACATCGCCGGCTTTGCCGACGCCCACCCCCACCTGGCCGCGTTCGTTGCCGACCACGACGATGGCGCGGAAGCTCATCTTCTTGCCGCCTTTGACGGTCTTGGAGACACGGCGGATCTGCACCACCCGCTCCTGCCATTCGGAGTCACGCTCCTGGCCGCGCCGATCCCCGCCACGACGGCCACCGCCGCGACGGTCGCCGCCTTTGTTGCCTTCGCCGCGGCCGCCGCGGCGCTCTTGTTGCCCCTCGGCGGCCGCAGGCACATCGGTCGCCGCCGGGATGTCGTTGGACTGAAGCTGGTCGTTGGATTCGGTCATGGTGAGAGCAGGATCAGAACTGAAGGCCCGCTTCCCGGGCGGCATCGGCGAGGGCCTTGACCCGACCGTGGTACAGGTTGCCGCCGCGATCGAAGACCACCTGCTGGATGCCCTTGGCCAGGGCACGCTGGGCCACCAGCTGACCGACGGCCACCGAGGCGTCGCAGTTGCCGCCGAATTCGAGGCTGCTGCGCAAGTCCTTGTCGAGGCTGGAGGCGGCGGCCAGGGTGTTCTGGCCGTCGTCGTCGATGACCTGGGCGTAGATGTGATTGTTGGAGCGGAACACCGACAGCCTGGGGCGATCGGCGGTGCCGGTGAGATGGCGACGCAGGCGCCGGTGGCGCTTCTGGGTCTGCAGTTTGCGGGAGAGAGAAGACATGGGAGTACTCGGGGACGTCGCTCAGGCAGACCTCACTTCTTGCCGGTTTTGCCGGCCTTGCGCAGGATCCGTTCGCCTTCGTACTTGATCCCCTTGCCCTTGTAGGGCTCGGGGGGACGGATGGCGCGAACTTTGGCGGCTTCATTGCCGACCACTTCTTTGTCGGCGCCGGAGACAAGCACCGTGGTGTTGTTCTCCACGACAAAGGTGACCCCCTCGGGTGGATCCATCTCCACCGGGTGGCTGTAGCCGGCGCTGACCACCAGCTTTTTGCCCTGCACGGAGGCGCGGTAACCCACGCCCACGATTTCCAGCTTGCGCACGAAGCCCTGGCTCACCCCTTCCACCATGTTGGCGACGAGGGTGCGGCAGAGGCCGTGGCGCTCCCTGGAGCGACGGTGGGTGCTGGTGGGGCTGACCACCAGGGATCCCTCCTCCTGGGCAACGGCGACGCCGTCGGGGAGGGTGCGGCTGAGTTCGCCCTTGGGGCCCTTCACGGTGACCGTCAGCCCATCGAGGCTGACGTTGACCTTGTCGGGAATGGGGATCGGAGCCTTGCCGATGCGTGACATGTTCGGGTCCTCCGGGGATCAGTAGATGTAACAGAGCACTTCGCCGCCCACGCCCTGACGGCGTGCGTCGCGGTCACTCATCACCCCTTTGGAGGTGGAGATGATCGCCACTCCCAGGCCACCGAGAACCTTCGGCAGCTGGCGGGTGTTCTTGTAGATGCGCAAGCCTGGGCGGCTGACGCGCTGCACACGGCGGATGGTGGGCTGGCGGTGTTTGCCGCTGTACTTGAGCTCGAGGATCAGTTGTTTCTCGTAGCCCTCACCCTCCTCGCTGATGGCGGCGATGAATCCTTCCTGCTGCAGCACGCTTGCGATGCTGCGGGACATGCGTGAAGCGGGGATCCGTGTGTTCTCGTGACGTTTCTCACTCGCATTGCGGATGCGGGTGAGCATGTCGGAAATCGGGTCGTGGTTGGCCATGGTCGTGTCCGGGAGAGGGCTCAGTTGCTGCGGAACGGCATCCCCATTTCGCGGAGGAGGGCCCTGCCCTCTTCGTCGCTACGGGCGGTGGTCACGATCGTCACGTCCATGCCCCGGATGGCGTCGATCTTGTCGAAGGAGATTTCGGGAAAGATGATCTGCTCCCGAATCCCCAGGGTGTAGTTGCCGCGGCCGTCGAAGCTCTTCGGGCTGACGCCGCGGAAGTCGCGGATGCGGGGAAGGGCAAGGTGAATCAGACGCTCCAGGAAGGCGTACATACGCTCACCCCGCAGGGTGACGGCCACGCCGATCGGCATGCCCTGGCGGATCTTGAAGCCGGCGATGGCCTTCTTGGCGCGGGTGACTACGACCTTCTGGCCGGTGATCTGCGCCAGCTCGGCAATCGAGGCCTCGAGGGCCTTGGCGTTCTGGGCAGCCTCGCCGAGTCCCCGGTTGACGGTGACCTTCATCACCTTGGGGACTTCATGGATGTTGGAGAGGTTGAGATCTTTCAGCAACTTGGGCTGGATCGTCTCCCGGTAGCGCTGTTTCAGTGACATGGCGGAGGGGGGGAGCTGCGTTTCTGGACGTGGTCAGAAACGGAGAGGTAAGGGGCGGAGTGGAGCGGAGGGGAAGCCCCGGGGGGCGCTTCCGTCTCAGGCCGGCGGGCCTGCGGTGGCGTTAGTTGAGAATTTCACCGGTTTTCTTGAGCCGCCGCTTCTTGTCGCCGTCCTTGTCGACGAACAACTCGACACGGCTGGCCACGTTGGCGGTGGTGGAGTAGAGCATGACGTTGGAGGCATGCAGGGAAGCTTCCTCGGTGACGATGCGGCCACTCTCACCCTCCTGGGTGGGCTTGACGTGGCGGGTGCGGAGGTTGATGCCCTGCACCACGACACGGTTCTCATAGGGGAGGGTGCGAAGCACTTCTCCGGTCTTGCCTTTGTCCTTGCCGCTGATCACCTGAACGGTGTCTCCCTTGCGGATGCGCATCTTGATGCGCACGGGAGCCTTGGCCTTGGGGGTGGCAGTGGCCATGGTCAGATCACCTCCGGAGCGAGGGACACGATCTTGGTGAAGTTGCGCTCGCGCAGTTCACGGGCGACGGGGCCGAAGACGCGAGTGCCCTTGGGGTTGTTGTCGGAGCCGAGGATTACCGCGGCGTTGTCATCGAAGCGGATCGAGTTACCCGTTTCGCGACGCAGGGTGGCTCGGGTGCGCACCACAACCGCTTTGACGACATCCGACTTCTTGACGCCCATGTTGGGCATTGCGTCCTTGACGGCGGCCACGATCACGTCACCGACGTGGGCGTAGCGACGGTTGGTGCCCAGCACGCGGATGCACTGGATGCGCTTGGCGCCGCTGTTGTCGGCGACAGTGAGAAAGGTTTCCTGCTGAATCATGGGGAGTTCCTCCTCAGGAGTGGGAGGTGGGGAGGACTTCAGCCACGGTCCAGCGTTTGGTGCGGCTGAGGGGACGGGTCTCGGTAATGCGGACCCGATCACCCACTTTGCAATTGTTCGCTTCGTCGTGGGCCTTGTAGCGGGTGGTGCGGCTCACAGTCTTTTGATAGATGGGGTGGGGGAAGCGGTTTTCCACCGCCACCACCACCGTTTTGTCCATCTTGTCGCTGACGACGGTGCCGACCCTTTCCTTGAGTGCCATGGGGTTCTCGGGGGGGATCAGGAGGCGGAAGAGAGCTGACGCTCCCTTTGCACGGTCTGGAGGTGGGCCAGCCGGATGCGGGCCTCACGGAACCGGTGCGGGTTCTCCAGTCGGCGGGTGGCCTGCTGGAAACGGAGATCGAACAGCTGACGGCGCGTGCCGTTGATCTGTTCGAGGATCTGGTCGTCGGTGAGCTTGCGCACCTCGGCAATCGCAGGACGGGCCATGGTCAGGACTCCACGGAGACGGCATCACCGGCTGCCACGACGGCAGCGGCAGGGGCGGGGGATGCCTCGGGCTCGATGCCCAGGGCTTCCTGGTCCGCCAGGGAGAGGAACTTGGTCTTCAAGGGCAGCTTGTACTGCGCAAGGCGCATGGCCTCACGGGCGATCTCCGGGGTGATTTCGGGTCCGCCCATCTCGAAGAGGATCCTGCCCGGCTTGATCACAGCCACCCAGAATTCCGGGTTGCCTTTGCCGGAGCCCATACGGGTTTCGGCGGGGCGCATCGTGACCGGCTTATCCGGGAAGATGCGAATCCAGATCTTGCCGCCCCGCTTGACATAGCGGGTCATGGCGCGGCGGCTGGCCTCGATCTGGCGCGAGGTGATCCAGCCGCACTCTTGGGCCTGAAGGGCGAATTGCCCGAAGGCAATGGTGTTGCCGCGTGTGGCGATGCCGCGCATGCGGCCTCGCTGTTGCTTGCGGAATTTGACGCGTCGTGGACTCAGCATGATTCAGGCCTCCCTCACTCCTCGTTAGAGCGATCTTCGAACTGCTGGGGACGCCGGCTGATCCGGCGTTTCGGCGCTCCCCCCACCGGCAGCTGGTCCTGCTGACCCGGGAGCACCTCCCCTTTGAACACCCACACCTTGATGCCGAGCACGCCGTAGGTGGTGCTGGCCACCTTGGAGGCGTAGTCGATATCAGCTCGGAGGGTGTGCAGGGGAACGCGGCCTTCGCGGGTCCATTCCGTGCGGGCGATTTCGGCGCCATTAAGACGGCCGCTCACCTGGATCTTCAGGCCAAGCACGCCGGCCCGTTGGGCCCGCTGCACGGCCATGCGCATGACGCGGCGGAAGGCGACACGCTTCTCCAGCTGCTGGGCGATGTATTCGGCCAGCAGATAGGCGTCGGCGTCGACGCGTTCCACCTCAACGACGTTGATGCGGACCTGACGACCTGGGTCGCCAAGGGTTTTCTGAATGCCCTGGCGGAGTTCTTCGATGCCGCTGCCTTGGCGGCCGACCAGGACGCCGGGGCGTGCGGTCTTGAGCTCCACTTCCAGCTGATCCGCCTTGCGGGCGATCAGCACATCGCTGATGCCGGCGGAGCTGTACTTCTTGTGGACGAACCGGCGGATGCGGTCGTCCTCCTGAAGCAGGGTGGGATAGGTCTTGCTTGGGGCGTACCAGCGGGAGCGGTGTTCCTGGGTAATCCCCAGGCGCAGGCCGGTTGGATGGATTTTGTGTCCCATCGGTCTGTGTCCTCGGGAATCAGGCGGAAGTGGCCGCCACACCGATGCTGATGTGGCAGGTCTGTTTCTTGATCGCGTAGGCGCGACCTTGGGCGCGGGGGCGGAACCGCTTCAGCGACGGCCCCATGTCGGCAAAAGCCTCGCTGATAACGAGACTGGCCGGGTCGAGGCCGAGGTTGTGCTCGGCATTCGCCACCGCGGAGCGCAGCACCTTGGTGATCGGGCCGGTGGAGCGGTAGGGCATGAACTCAAGCATGATCAGCGCATCGCGGTAGGAGCGACCACGGATCTGATCGAGGACACGGCGCACCTTCGACACGGAGCCGCGGATGTAGCGGCCGTGGGCGAGAGCCTGGCTGGTGAGTTTGTTGGTAGCCATCGAATTAGCGACCTCCCTTCTTGTCTTTGATGTGGCCGCGGAAAGTGCGGGTGGGGGCGAATTCGCCCAGCTTGTGGCCCACCATCTGCTCCGTCACGTAGACGGGCACATGGGCCTTGCCGTTGTGGACGGCGATGGTGTGGCCGATCATCATCGGCAGGATGGTCGAAGCGCGTGACCAAGTCTTGATCACGGACTTGTCGTCGGCGGCATTCTGCTTCTCGACTTTGCGGAGCAGGCTGTCGGCGACGAACGGACCTTTCTTGAGTGAACGTCCCATGGCGGATCAGGCGAACTGCGGTGCGGAGAGGGTCATCAGGAGTCGCGTCCGCCACGGCTCCGTTTGGAGGTGCGGCGACGTTTACGCAGCACGAAGCGGTTGCTCGGCTTGTTGCGCTTGCGCGTTTTGTAGCCGAGGGCTGGCTTGCCCCAGGGAGTGACAGGGCCGGATCGACCGATTGGGGCCCGCCCTTCGCCACCGCCGTGGGGGTGATCGCAGGGGTTCATGACACTGCCGCGCACCTCCGGCCGTCGACCCAGCCAGCGCTTACGCCCTGCCTTGCCGAGGCTGGTGTTGCGCTGCTCCGAGTTGCCCACTTCGCCCAGGGTGGCGTAGCACTCGCGGCGCACCAGGCGCACTTCGGTGGAGGGCAGCTTCAGGGCCACGTAGTCGCCCTCCTTGGCCATCACCTGGGCGCTGGCGCCGGCTGTGCGCACCATCTGGCCGCCGCGGCCGGCGTAGAGCTCCACGTTGTGGACATTGGAGCCGAGGGGAATGGCCGAGAGCGGCAGGGCGTTGCCGTTCTCGATCGGAGACTCTGGGCCCGAGACCAGGGTCTGGCCCACGGTGACGCCCGCCGGAGCGAGGATGTAACGCTTCTCCCCGTCCACGTAGTAGAGGAGAGCAAGACGGGCGTTGCGGTGGGGGTCGTAGTGGATGGCTGCGACCGTCGCCGGGACGCCGTGCTTGTCACGGCGGAAATCAACGATGCGGTAGAGGCGCTTGTGGCCGCCGCCCCGGTGGCGGCAGGTGATCACACCGCGGTTGTTGCGGCCCTTGCGGCGGTGTTTGGCCACCACCAGCCCGCGTTCGCGGCCACGGCCCGTGATCTCGCTGAAGTCGGTTACGACCAGCGTGCGGGTGCCGGGGGTGATGGGCCTGTAGGTACGGATTGCCATAGTTCAGGCCCTCAGGACTCGGGGAACAGCTGGATGGCGTTGCCATCGGCCAAACGCACCACAGCCTTCTTCACTTGCGCCCGCTTGCCGGCAAAACGGCCAACCCTGCGGGAGCGGCGAGGGGGATTCATGGTGCTCACGCCGACGACCTTGACGTCGAAGAGAGATTCGACAGCCGCCTTGATATCGGGCTTGGCTGCCCGATGATCGACCTCGAAGGTGTACTGATTCATCTCGAGGGCCCGGGTGGCCTTCTCGGTGATCAGTGGGCGGCGGATCACATCCGCCAGCCGGTCGGTGAACCGTTCAGCCATCGCCGTAGACCTCCTGAATCTTCACGAGTGCCTCCTCGCTCACCACCAGCTTGCCGGCGTTGAGCAGATCGAAGACGTTGAGCTGATCGGCGGCGATCAGCTTTACCTTTTCCAGATTGCGCACCGAAAGCTTCACCGCTTCCGTGGCGCCATCCAGCACGAGAAGCACCTTGGTGCCGGCCTCAATGCCCAACCGCTGCAGGGCGGCTGTGATCTCCCGGGTCTTGGGGGTGTCGATACCGGAGCCGAACCCCTTCACCACCAGGATGTCGTCCGTGCGGCTCATCAGGGCCGTGCGCAGGGCCAGGCGACGCTCCTTGCGGTTCATCGCCAGCTCATAGCTGCGCGGCTTTGGGCCAAACACGATGCCGCCACCCGGACGCAGGGGAGTGCGGATCGAACCCTGGCGGGCCCGGCCCGTACCCTTCTGCTTGTAGGGCTTGCGGCCACCGCCGGCCACCTCGGCCCTGGTGAGGGTGCTGGCGGTGCCCTGGCGGGCGTTGGCCAGTTGCCGCACTACGGCGCGGTGGAGCAGGTCGGTTGCGGAGCTTTCCTTGGCGACGCTCAGCTGGAGGTTGGCGGTGCCGCTCTCCTTGCCTTGCCAGTCGCGAACAGAAATGGATGTCATGTCTTGGTTCCTCACTTCGCGCTCTTATCGCCAACCCGCTTGGCCGGGCGGATGTCGAGCAGGGCGCCGGGCTTGCCGGGGACCGAGCCCTTGACCACAAGCAGATTGCGTTCGCTGTCCACCTTCAGGATGGTGAGGCCACGGGTGGTGATCTGCTTGCCGCCATAGCGGCCGGCCATCCGCTTGCCGGGATACACCCGGCCTGGCGTGGTGCCGGCACCGGTGGATCCCGGTTCGCGGTGATTCTTCGAACCGTGACTCATCGGGCCACGGCTGAAGCCGTGACGCTTCTGATAGCCGGCGAAGCCACGACCAATGGTGTCGCCACTGACGTCGACCTTCTGGCCGGCCTCGAAGGCCTCCACGGTGATCTGGGATCCCAGCTCAAGGTCGTCGACGCGGTCGACGCGGTACTCGCGCAGGTGCCGCAGGGGCTCCTCGCCGGAGCGGGTTAGGTGACCCTGGGCCGGCTTGTTGACGAGCTTGCTGCGGATCTCACCGAAGCCCACCTGTACGGCGCAGTAGCCGTCGGTGGCGTCGCTCTTGAGTTGGGTGATGCGGCAAGGGCCAGCCTCGATCAAAGTGACCGGGATGGACCTGCCCTCGTCGTCGAAGAACTGGGACATACCCAGTTTCTTCCCGAGAATGCCGATAGACATGGAAGGGGAGAGCACGCCAGCTGGACAGCCGCACGCTGCGTCCGCTGGGCGAACGCGGAACCGGGACAGGCCCGGAACGGCGGCGGGTGCTGAGTTCGGAATTCGCAGGGGTGGCAACCTGCCGCGCCGGAGCGGGAAGGGAGCCAAGAGCTAGCGAGGCGAATCAGCGGGGCTGGGACTTGTCGAACCCATGGAGCGGAGGCTCCCGGGGAGGACAGTTTCCCGACGCTGCCTTTGGCGCAGGGCCGTAGGCGAGACGTACTGGCCTGGAGGGTCTGCCGTCTCAGGCGGACCCTGTGCTGGGAACCGGAGGCCCGGCTAGCGGACGGGCGCGGATCTGCAGCACAAGCAAACAACATAGCCCATCACCGTCCCCGTCCCCCAGTCCTCCCGCGGGACTGTCAGACTGCCGTCCTGCACCGTCCACCCATAGCGATGCCCCTCCTGCTCACCGGCCGCGGCTTCCGCGAGGAACTCGAGAAGGCGGGGGCCCTGGCTCTTTACGTGCCGCTAGAGGGGGGGGCTGAAACGCGGCTACTGCGGCGCCTGCGGGCTGCTGGCTACCGCGCCCTGCTCACCTCTGCCCGAGGCCTGGGCGATCCGGCGGCGTTCCTCCTTGAGCTCCATGGTGTGCGTCCTCCCCACCTCGGTCACCAGAGCGTGGGGCGCGGCGCGGCCGTAGGCGAGGTGCAGCGCGTGATGCCTTGGCTCGGCCCCCAGTTTGAAGGTGAGGGGCCCGTACTGCTCTGGCTGCTCGAGGGACAGGTGCTCTCTTTGGCGGAGCTGCAGTCGCTGCTGAGCCTTACGCGGCTGGAGCCCCGTTTGCGCATCGTGGTGGAGATGGGAGGGGCCCGCGCTCTGCGCTGGCAGCCCCTGGCTTCTCTTGTCTCCGCCTGAGGCCGCCTGACGACGGCCGCTTTCGCACCATGCCCTCCCGCCCCGAGCAGGCCCTGCGGGCCGGTCGCTGGGTCAAATGGATCGGCGGGGCCAGCAACCAGGATCTCGCCGCCATCGAAGACCTTGCTGGGCTCTACACCTGGGCGGGTGTGCATTGTCTTGATGTAGCCGCCGATCCCGCCGTGGTGGCCGCGGCTCGACGGGGCATCGCCTGGGCCTGCGATCGGGGTGCGGAGCCGCCCTGGCTGATGGTCAGCCTCAGCGACGGTGGCGACCCCCACTTCCGCAAGGCCTGGTTCGATCCCAGCCGCTGCCCCCCTGACTGCCCCCGCCCTTGCGCGCGCGTTTGCCCCGCCTTGGCGATCGATGCCGCGGGGGTGGTGGTCCCTCGCTGCTATGGCTGCGGCCGCTGCCGGCCCGCCTGTCCCCTCGGACTGATCGAGGAGCGCCGGCAGCTCCTGGAGCCCGAGGCGGTCCCCGCGTTGTTGGCAGCACTCCGCCCTGACGCTGTGGAGCTGCACACCCGGCTCGGTCGCTCCGGCGCCTTCGCGGAGCGCCTCGAGCAGCTGCTTCGCTCTG
>CANEWU010000039.1 GCA_947442825.1 Synechococcaceae cyanobacterium | reverse complement strand
TCAGAAAGGATGGCAGCTGGGGGCCCTGCCGCCGGATCAGTTCCCCGGCCGTGTCGGCCACGGCCTCCAGGGGCCCCCGCAGATCCGCCGCACCCACCGTTCCGCCTCCGGTCGGAAGGGTGGCCGCCGTTGGGGGGCGCAGCCAGTACGGCTCGCTCAGCGACCAGCTTCGTGCGTACTGCATCAGCCGCGGATCGGCCGGCGCGTACACGTAGGAGGGATGGCGTGGAATCGGCTCCCGCTCCCCCCGCTCCCCGTCCATGCGCACCGCCCTGGTGATGGCCTGCAGGAAGCGGCTGCGGGTCACCACCGTGGTGAGGTAGGCCACCACACGGATCCGCGGCGCGTCGAACCCCTCGGCGCACATGTCGATGCTCACCAGCCAGTCGCCGGCTCCGCCCCGGAAGCTCCCCAGGTAAGCCGCCGCCGCCGGATCCTGGGAATGCACCAGATGGGTCCGGTCCCCCTGTTCCTCCAGCAGGTCGCGGATGGCCCGGGCGTGGGCGATGTCGCGGGCGATCACCAGCCCCCCCGCCTCGGGATGCTCCAGCCGCACCCGCTCCAGCCGCTGACGGGCCTGCAGCAGCAGCCGCAGGGCGATGCCTCCCCCATCCCCCAGCCGGATCGCCCGCCGCAGGTTGCGGGCGCGCCAACTCTCACGCTGCTCGGCCGAGAGAGGGGAGGTTTCGCTGCCGCCCTGCCTGCCGCCCGAGGCGTGGCGGTGATCATGCTCCACGGTGCCGTCCTGGAAACGGAACTCCAGCGGGCGCACATCGCCGGCCCCGATCAGCCGCCGCGGTTCCACGCACAGGTCGGGCACGATCCGCTCGCACGGCACCCCTTGCTCAAGCACCCTCAGCCGCCGCGCGGCGCAGAAGGCCAGGTTGTCGGCCCGGAAAGGGGTGCCGGACAGGCCAAGCCGCAACTGGGCCGCTGCCGTGAGGGTGGTGAAGGCATGGCCCCAGGCCGTCGCTTCAGGCTCCTCGGGGTCGATGCCCAGGTGGTGCACCTCATCGGCGATCGCCAACCAGGGCCCTTCCCCCAACCGTCCGGCTAACTCCCGCTCCAGAAGCCTGCGGTGGCGGGCGGCGCTCTGATAGCTCAACAACAGACCCACCGGCGGCGTCCCGCCCGGGCATGGCTCCCACTCCCTGAGCTCCAGTCCCAGTTGCTGGGCGGCCGCCTGCCACTGGCGGGCAATCGAGCTGCGATGGCAGAACACCACGAAGCCCCCGAGGCGACCCTCCCGGCGCAGCTGAACGAAGGCCAGCAGGGAGCCCAGCGTCTTGCCCGCCCCCGGACCGGCATGTACGAGTACGTCATGGCCGGCCGGTTCCTCCCGATGCAGGCGGGCTCGCAGCAGTTGGATCAAATCGCGCTGCCACTGGCGCGGCTGCAGGGGAAGGCCAGCGGCATCCGTGGCGGAGGGCGCTGCTGGCACCAGATCAAAGGAAGGGCCGCTCATCGGCCGATTCTGTGGCCGATTCCGTCGCCCCCGCCAGAGATCGCCCCTGAAATTAGGTATGGATTCCGATGGGCCAGCCGACGGGCGTCTCTACCTTCCGGCCATCAGCCTGTCGGCGCCCGCCATGGCCATACCCTGCGAGCCGGTTCCGGAGCCCCGCCAGCACCTCGAGTGCTGCTGGAGCCAGGAATGTGACATCGATCCGATGATCCTGCGCATGCGCCTGCTTCGCCATCGGGGCTCCCTGCCCCAGGCCCTGAGCCTGGAGCAGGAATTGCTGCCCCTGTTCTGATGCTGTTCTGGGCGAAATCCGCCCAGCCCCGTGCCGCTTAGCCCATCGCCTCGGCGTGGTTGATCAGCAGATGCTCCACGTCCCGCAGGTCGAGGCGGGCATAGTCCCGCGCCCGCTCGAAATCGCCGCCGCAGTCCTCCAGCAGCTCCATCGCCAGGCGGTCGAGCAGGTCTTCCCGCTCCCGCTCCATCCAGCCCAGCAGCTCCTGCTCGATCAGCCAGCGCACGCCACGCCCGCGCTGGGGGTTGCTTCCCGCCTCGGCCAGGGTGCCCTGCACGAGCTCCTTGACGAACAGCCGTTGCACCTCATGGCTGCGCAGGAAGCTCTCCATGGCGTTGATCGTGCCGTCGACCACGGTGCGCTCCACCTCGGCCGGCGCCTCGGCGAGCTTGAACTCCCAGTCGAGATGGCGACGCTGCCAGCCCTGCTGCTGCAGGTTGGGCATCACGCTCTGGCTGAAGCTGTCGACGGAGATCTCGTAGATCCGCTCCGCCAGCCGCTCGCACCACTGCTGGCCGTGGGCATCGAGGTTGCGGCGCACCTCATCGACGGTCACGGCATGGCCGCCGTGGTGGCTGTGGCAGACGCCATCGGGACATTCGAGGGCGGAGAGAGCCATCGCGGACTGGAGAGCACGGGATCCAAGCCCTAGCCAGCGGACGCGGCATGCCCTGCGCGGCTTCCGGAAATCTGCGCATTCCGCCCGCCGCCGCCGGCCAGCCGTTCCTGTCGCCCCCCGGCCACCGGCTCCTTTCTCCGCCAGCCCCGTTCCTGTGGGGGTGTCAGCACATTCCTGGCCAATCGCTTGTCGGCGGCTCGCCGGGGTTCCTATTGAGGACGTAAAGAACTGCCAGCGAGGAACAGCCTTGCCCACACTGCTGATCCCGCGGGAGCGGGCCCCAGGTGAACGACGGGTGGCGGTCACCCCGGAGACCGTGCGCCGGCTACAGGCCCGCGGCTTCGCCCTCCAGGTGGAACAGGGCGCGGGGCTGGAGGCCGGATTCGGCGATGCCGATTTTGCCGCGGCGGGGGCCGAGATCCTCGAGCACGGCGGCTGGGACTCCGTTGACGGGGTGCTCTGCGTGCAGCCCCCCGCGGCGGAGGCCCTGCAGCGCCTGCGGGAGGGGGCCCTGCTGGCGGGCCTGCTCGCCCCCCATGGCGCGGTGGAGCTCAGCGAGCTGTTGGCTGCCCGCCGCCTCTCCGCCATCGCCCTGGAGTTGTTGCCCCGCATCAGCCGGGCCCAGCCGATGGACGTGCTCTCCTCCCAGGCCAACATCGCGGGATACAAGGCCGTTCTGCTGGCGGCGGCGGCTCTGGATCGCTACGTGCCGATGCTGATGACGGCGGCGGGCACGATCCAGCCGGCCCGGGTGCTGATCCTCGGCGCCGGGGTCGCGGGCCTGCAGGCGCTGGCCACCGCCCGTCGGCTCGGTGGGGTGGTCTATGTGTCCGATGTGCGCGAGGCGGTCCGCGAGCAGGTGGAATCCCTGGGTGGGCGCTTCATCGAGCCGCCGGAGCAGGAGGAACGACCCGCTGAGCAGGGGGGCTATGCCCGCCAGGCCAGCGAGGCCTTCCTCGCCGCCCAACGCAGCCAGCTGGCTGAGCAGCTCGCCCAGGCCGACATGGTGATCTGCACGGCCCAGGTGCCCGGCCGTGCCGCTCCCCGGCTCATCGACGAGGCCATGCTCGATGGCATGCGGGCCGGTGCGGTGGTGGTCGATCTGGCGGTGGCCCAGGGCGGCAACTGCTTCGGCACGATTCCCGGCCAGACCGTGGTGCGGCGCGGGGTTCAGCTGATCGGAGCCGATGCCCTGCCCAGCAGCGTGCCCAACCATGCCAGCGCCCTCTACGCCCGCAACCTGGCGGCCCTGATCGAGCACCTGCACGATCCGGAGCAGCCCAGCGGCCTGCGCCTCGACCCTGAGGATCCGATCCTCGATGGCTGCCTGCTCAGCCACGCCGGCCACTGCCGCCGCGAGGATGTGATGCGGCCTTCCGGTCGCGCCGCCAACGCCATCGCCCCCACCTCCACCCCGGCCCCCACCCCCGCATGAGCTCCCTTTCCCAGGCCCTCTGGGTGCTGCTCCTGGGCAGCCTCCTGGGCCTTGAACTGATCGGCAAGGTGCCCCCCACCCTGCACACCCCGTTGATGTCCGGCGCCAACGCCATCAGTGGCATCACGGTGCTGGCCTCCCTGACCCTGATCCAGAAGGCCCACGGCAACCAGGCGCTCCTGGTGATCGGCGCCCTTTCGCTCGGCTTCGCTCTCTACAACGTGATCGGAGGCTTCCTGGTCACCGACCGCATGCTCGCCATGTTCCGCCGCCGTTGACCCCGATGACCCACCCCTTCGCCCTTTCCCTCCCCCAGGCCCTGCTGCGCGGCGATGGCCTGTCCCAGCTGATTGATCTGGTGGCGGTGCTGCTGCTTGCCCTTGGCATCAAGGGCCTCTCCAAGGTGCGCTCGGCCCGGGCCGCCAACGGCCTGGCTGCCCTGGCCATGGGGCTGGCCGTGGTTGGCCTGCTCCTGCAGATCCGTCCCGATCCCCAGGCCTGGCTCTGGATCGCCATTGGCACGGCCCTTGGGGGCCTGGCTGGCCTGGTCACCGCCCAGCGGGTGCCGATGACCGCCATGCCCGAGACCGTGGCCCTGTTCAACGGCTGTGGTGGCATGGCCTCGCTGCTGGTGGCCATCGGCGTTGCCCTGTTCGATGGGCAGGCGAGTGACACGGTGGCCCTCGTTTCGATTGCCATCTCGGTGTTCGTGGGCGCGATCACCTTCACCGGTTCGATCGTGGCGATGGCCAAGCTGCAGGGCTGGCTGGACACCCCCGGCTGGACCCAGAGCCAGGTGCGCCACGTCGTCAATATCGCGCTGGCGATCACCTGCCTGGTGGGTTCGGTGCTGCTGCTGGCCGACCCCTCGGGCCTGCCCCTGTGGCTCCTGGTGGTCAGCGCCAGCCTGCTGGGGGTGGGGGTGACCCTGCCGATCGGTGGGGCTGACATGCCGGTGGTGATCTCCCTGCTCAACTCCTATTCGGGGGTGGCGGCGGCCGCGGCCGGCTTCGTGGTCGGCAGTCAGCTGTTGATCGTGGCCGGGGCGATGGTGGGGGCGGCCGGGCTGATCCTCACCCAGGTGATGTGCACGGCGATGAATCGCTCGCTGGTATCGGTGCTGTTTGGCGGTGCCCTCGGGGCGACCGGAGGCGGCGGCGAGAGCGCCGGTGGCGCCGCCGATTACAGCCGCATCACCAGCTGTAGCCCCGAGGAATGCGCCATGGCGCTGGAGGGGGCCGAGCGGGTGGTGTTCGTGCCGGGCTATGGCCTGGCGGTGGCCCAGGCCCAGCACGCCCTGCGCGAGCTGGCCAAGCTGCTCGAGGCCCATGGGGTGGAGGTGACTTACGCCATTCACCCTGTGGCGGGCCGCATGCCTGGCCACATGAATGTGCTGCTCGCCGAGGCCGATGTGCCCTATGAGCAGCTGGTGGAGATGGAGGCGATCAACCCGGAGTTCCCGCGCACCGACGTGGTCATCGTGCTCGGCGCCAACGACGTGGTGAATCCCCAGGCCAAGACCGACCCCACCAGCCCCCTCTACGGCATGCCCGTGCTGGAGGTGGATCAGGCCCGCCAGGTGTTTGTGGTGAAGCGCAGCCTGGGCGCCGGCTACGCCGGCATCGCCAACGCCCTGTTCGAGCTTCCCCAGACGGCCATGGTCTTCGGCGACGCCAAGGCGGTGCTCAACGGTCTGCTCTCTGAGCTGCGTGAGATGGGCGTCGGCAAGGCGGCCCCGGCCAAGGGCGGTGCGGCCCCCCGCCAGCCGGTGGCGGCCTAGGCCTCCCCGGCCCCTTCCCCTAGGCCAGCGCGGCCCCTTTCGATTGCCTCCCGCAGCCCCAACGAGCCCGCCCGGCGCGGACGCCGCCGGGCTTCCCGAACGGCTGGGTCTGCCCCCCTTCCGGAGCCGGCCTCCCTGGTGGGGGGCCGACCTTCAGACCCTTAGGGACAGCCTGCGGCCCCTGGCCCTGCCCCCGGAGAGGCCCACCCCGGTGCGGATCGCGATCGGCGGCGGCGATGAACTGCTTGCCCTGCTCGATCCAGTGCCCCAGCCCCGGGGGCTGGTGCTGGTGGTGCCCGGCTTGGGCGGGGATGCCGAAGGGCTGGGGCCCCGCCGCCTTGCCCTGGCCCTGCGGCGCGCCGGCTGTGCCACCCTGCGCCTCAACCTGCGTGGGGCCGGGGCGGGCCGGTCCCTGGCCGGTGGCACCTATGCCGCGCGCTGTGACCGCGATCTAGCCCCGGTTCTCGCGAAGGCCCTCGCCCTGGCGGAGCAGCTAGGGGGCGAGCGGCAGAGGGAGCAGGGTCGGGAATCGTTGCCGCTGCCCCTGGCCGCCGCCGGACTTTCCCTGGGGGGCACGATCCTGCTGAACGCCATCCGGGCTGGGGTGGGCGCCGGGCTCACGGCCCTGGCCTGTCTGAGCAGTCCGCTCGATCTGGCGGCCTGCAGCGCCGCCATCGGCCGGCCCCGCAACGCCCTCTACGAACGCTGGTTGGTGCGCCGTCTGAGGCGCCAGACCCTGGCCGATCCCCTCGGCCTGGCGGAGACCGAAGGGCGGGCCCTGGCCGGCATGGACGCCCCTTGCACGATCCGCGGCTTCGATGAGCGGATCACCGCGCCGCGCTGGGGGTACGCCAGCGTCGATGCGTATTACGCCGCCGCCAGCCCCCTGGCGGATCTGCAGCGCTGGACCCAGGAGCCCGACGGGGCCCGGCCGGCGATCCTGCTCCTGCACGCCGCCGATGATCCGTGGGTGCCCGCCGGCCCCACCCGGGCGTTGGTGGGTCGGCTGCCGGTGCTGCTCACGGCCCAGGGGGGTCACTGTGGCTTCCACGGTGTGGGGGATCCGCCGCAGGCCAGTTGGTCGGATCGGCTGCTGACGGCCTGGTTGCTGGCGCAGATCGTGGCGGCGGGCCCCTCAGCAATCGCCGGGAAGGCCGCAGCCCGCAGCTAGGGCCGCGGCGCCCCCGAAGCTGGAGCGGCCGAGGATCCACGCCTCGATCGGCAGGCCTTCGAGCAGATGCTCCCGCAGGATCCGCTCGATCCGCTCCGGGGTCACGCCCCCATAGATCACGCCCTCTGGCCAGATCCAGAGCACCGGTCCGTCGCGACAGACCCGCAGACAGTCGGCCTTGGTGCGCAGCACCACCCCTTCGGGTCGGCCCGGATCCTCCAGCCCCAGATCGCGCACCAGCTCCTTCAACCGTTGCCAGCTCGCCGCCCCCACCGCCGGATCGCCGCAGAGGGGCTTGCTCGGGGTGGCGCAGAGAAGCAGGTGATGCTGCACGCGCGCGGCTGCAGCGGGCCGGGGAGCAGGGTTGGCGGGTGCTGCCATGGCGGGGACGATCAAGCGGGGCGGATCAGGCGCGCAGCAGGGGGGTGGCCGGCGCGGCCAGTTCCCGCACCTGCCGGCGGGCCCAGGCGTCCACCGCCAGCACGTCGTCGAGGCTGGGATTGCCCCGATGGTCGGGGGCATGGCGTTCGCAGGTTTGTTCGATCAGGCGGGGAATCGCCAGGAACGGGATCCGCTCTTCGAGGAACAGGGCCACCGCCTGTTCGTTGGCGGCGTTGAGAACGGCGGGCATGGTGCCGCCGGCGCGGCCGGCGGCGTAGGCCAGGCCCATGCAGGGGTAGCGGGCCGCATCGGGCGGGCGGAAGCTGAGGGTGCCCACCTGGGTGAGATCGAGCCGACGCCAGGGCGTGCTGATGCGCTCGGGCCAGCTCAGGCAGCAGAGGATCGGCAGCTTCATGTCTGGCCAGCCGAGCTGGGCCAGCACGGAGGAATCGTCCAGCTCGACCAGCGAGTGGATGATGCTCTGGGGATGGATGACGATCTCGATGTGGTCGTAGTCGAGCCCGAAGAGATAGTGGGCTTCGATCACCTCCAGCCCCTTGTTCATCAAGGTGGCCGAATCGACGGTGATCTTGCGGCCCATGCTCCAGTTCGGATGGCTGGTGGCATCCGCCACCGTGGCCTTGTCGAGATCGGCTGGATCCCAGTCGCGGAAGGCGCCTCCGGAGGCGGTGAGCTGGATGCGCCGCAGGCCGGGGGTGGGGATGCCGGTGGAGAGCCGGGCGGTGTCCGGCCAGGGGGTGCCCTGCAGACACTGGAAGATGGCGGAGTGTTCGGAATCCGCCGGCAGCAGCCTGGAGCCGCTGCGCGCCAGCTCCGGCAGCACCACCGGGCCGGCGGCGATCAGGGTTTCCTTATTGGCCAGCGCCAGATCCTTGCCGGCGCGAATGGCGGCCAGGGTGGGCAGCAGGCCGGCGCAGCCAACGATGCCCGTGACCACCAGATCGGCACTGGGCCAGGCGGCGGCGGTGCAGAGCCCCTCCACCCCTCCGAGTAGTTCGGGCAGCGGCTGGGGCCGCAGGGCCGGCTCCAGGGCCTCCAGCCGCTGGCGCAGTTCGGCCACCCGCTCGCCATCGGCCAGGGCCACCGCCTCGGGCCGGTGGCGCAGGATCTGCTCCATCAGCAGATCGAGGTTCTGGCCCGCGGTCAGCGCCGCCACCTTGAAGCGGTCGGGGAATTCCTCCACGATCTCCAGGGTCTGGGTGCCGATCGAGCCGGTGGAGCCCAGCACGGTGAGTACCTTGACCGTCACAGTCATCGCCCGCGGTGCGGCCAGTCTCCCACCGACACCTCCGCTCCCGCCTTCGCCCTATCTCTGAGACCCAATGACCTCCGCACCGCCGGACAGCCGCGAGCACTGGGGAAGCCGCCTGGGTTTTCTGTTGGCCGCCGCCGGTAGCGCCATTGGCCTTGGCAATCTCTGGGGCTTTCCCTACAAGGCCTCCGCCCACGGGGGGGCCGCCTTCGTGTTGGTGTACGTGGTGGTGATCCTGTTGGTGGTGTTGCCCCTGCTGCTGGCCGAGCTCGTCATCGGCCGCCACACCGGCGAGAGCCCGCTTCTTGCCCTGGTGCGGCTGGGCGGTTCCCGCTGGCGCTGGCTTGGCTACGCCTTCGTGCTCAACGCCGTGATGATCCTGGCGTTCTATTCGGTGGTTACGGGCTGGACGCTGCTTTGCCTCGGCCAGAGCCTGGTGGTCGGGCTGCCCGCCGATCCGGCCGCCTTCTTCGCCGGCATCAGTCAGGGCCGCTGGGCGGTTCTCGGCCATCTGCTGGCGATGGCCCTCACCGCCTGGGTGATCGCTGGCGGGGTGCGGGGAGGGATCGAGCGGCTGTCGCTCTGGTTCATGCCCCTGCTGTTCTTGATGCTGCTCGCCCTGGCGCTCTGGGCCTCCACCCTTAGCGGCGCTGGGGCTGGCTATCGCTTCTATCTCCAGCCGGATCTGCGTGATCTGCTGCGCTGGCCCACCATCACCGCGGCCGCGGGCCATGCGTTTTTCTCCCTCTCGGTGGGTATGGGGGCGATGGTCACGTATGCCAGCTACCTGAGGGGCCGGGAGAATCTGGTGCGCCTTGGCGGCACCATCGCCCTGGCCGACACCGCCGTGGCCTTGGTGGGTGGGCTGATCACCTTCCCCCTGGTGTCCCACTTCCAGCTGCTCGATTCCCTCAGCGACAGCACGGTGGGCACCCTGTTCGTGGCGATCCCCAGTGGCATGGCCGGCCTGGGGGTCCTGGGGCGGCCGGTGGCTGTGTTCTTCTTCCTGGTGCTGGCGATCGCAGCGCTCACCTCAGCGGTGTCGCTGCTGGAGGTGGCCACCGCCGGGCTGATCGATCGCTTGGGCTGGAGTCGGCGCCGGGCCACTGCCGCCGCGGCCCTCACGGTGGGCGCCCTGGGCCTGTTGCCGGCCCTCGACAACCGCTGGATCGATGTGTTTTACGGGCTTTTCGGCGAGGCGGTGCTGCTCTTCGGCGGGTTGATGATCGCCGTGCTGCTCGGCTGGCTCCATCCGGCCCTGGGGCGGCGTGAGCTGGCCGTAGGCTTCGCCGATGCCTCCTGGCCCATCGTCTGGTGGATGCGGGTGCTGCGGTTCGTGGCCCCGCCGATGCTGGCGGTGCTCCTGTGGCAGTCGCTGGCCCATCTGCCGGCGCTGGTGCGCCCGTTCTGGGCCCCCTCCTGATCCCCGATCCCCATGCTTTGGTTGCGTCGTTGGAATTTCATCGAACGGGCGCGGTTGGAGCGCGAGCTGTGGGATGCCTTCGAGGGGGGCGAGGATCTCGACGTCCGCCTCGCCGGCTGCCGCGCTGAGGCGGAGGCGGGTGATGCGGCGGCGGCCTTTCGCCTGGAGGTGTGGCAGACCACCCAGACCCGCATTCGCCGCATTGAAACGCTGATGAAAGATCAGCCGCCGCCGCCGGATGTCTCCGGACGCGACTGAGCACCCATTCAGGCCAGGCCCAGGGCAGCCCGGGCGATGTCGCCCCCCAGCACCCCCGCCACCGCCGCGACGGAACGCTCCCGCAGCGACAGCTGCAGCGCCATCTCCCGCCCGGCCAGGAGCCCCAGGAACACCCAGGTGGTGCTCAGGGGGCCCCGGCTCATGGCGGAGAAGCCCGTGAGAATTAGGGCGTAGAGGGTGGCGATGAGGGTGGCCGCACGGGGGGCGTCCACGTGGCTCTTGCTGGCGAGTCGCTGCTGGATCGGCCCGCCGCCGGTGGCCAGCAGCAGGCACACCGCCCCACAGAGCGCTGCCAGAGGCAGGCCCATCTGCGGAGCCGCCAGCTGGCGTGGCAGGTAGACGTAGACATTGGCCAGGTCCTGGATCAACCACTGGCTCCACAGCCAGCCTGTGGCCAGCCACTGCAGAGCAAGCCAGGGCCACGCCTGCTGCCGCTCCTCCAACGGCAGGCCCTCCTCCGAGTGCGGCATTGCCTGGGCCTCGACCTGATCCCCGCCCTGTGCCCCGACCCGGTGCTTCAGCAGCCAGGCCACCAGCCCTTACATCAGGGCACCGCTCAGTAGCGCCCCGCCGTAGCCGAGCAGCGACTGGCGCAGCAGGGCCGGCAGGTTGGCGGGCGTGAAGGCGGTGAGAACAAGGAAGGTGGTGCTCACCGGCGCCCCCAGGCGCGTGAGGGCCAATACCGCCAGGGGCGGCAGCAGATCCACCCAGAACAACCGCTCGGGCAGCGGGAAGGTGTCCAGCCGCCCCCAGGAGGGTTCGCCGCCGCTGCGGCCCCAGCCCAGCAGCAGTACCGCGCAGAGAAGGGCACCCGGCGGCCTGGATGGCGCTCAGGGGCGGCTCCAGCGGTGGCTTCATCACGCAGGCGCCGCCCTCAGGCCGGCGGAGCGACGCTGCCTTGCGGCTCCTGCGCCACGGTGATCGAG
Source organism: Synechococcaceae cyanobacterium (assembly GCA_947442825.1). Classification (GTDB taxonomy): domain Bacteria; phylum Cyanobacteriota; class Cyanobacteriia; order PCC-6307; family Cyanobiaceae; genus Cyanobium. Next base: position 6,307 of record CANEWU010000039.1, on the reverse strand, counting down.
CGCGCCAGCGGGCCGCCGCTGGCGGTGGTGATGCCTACCCCCCCCTCGCTCTTATCAAACAGTTCCACCCCCTCGGCCTGGAGTTGCTGCCGTAGGCGATCGGCGGTGGGGAAGTCGCGGTCCCGCTTGGCCCGCAGGCGCTCGCTCAGCACGGCCCGCACTCGCTCTTCTGCCGCTGTGGCTTCAGTCGCCCCCGCGGTATCTCCAGCTGCGGCTTCCTGGACCTCCCCTCCCAGTGGCGCAGCGTTCAGGCCCAGGACCCCGGCCAGCTCCACCAGCCGCCGCCAGCGCGCTGCCAGCGCCAGCTCCGTCGCGGCCGGCGCCCCACCGCTGCGCAGCCGGTTGGCCAGGGCCCGCAGGGGCCGGGCCAGGTCGAACAGCTCCCCGAGGGCCGCCGCGGTGTTGAGGTCGTCGTCCATGGCGGCGATGAAACGCTCGCGGCTGCCGTCACCAGGGAGCGCAGGATCGGCCCCGGTCGCAGGCTCGCCGCCGGCCAGGGGGTTGGCCAGGGGATCGAGGGGCCAGCCCAGGGCCGGATGGTGCCCCACCGCTAGCGCGGCCCGCAGGCCCGCCCAGCCGCTGGCGGCCGCCTCCAGGCCCGCGGCGGTGAAATCCAGCGGCTTGCGGTAGTGGGCCTGCAGCACGAATAGGCGCAGGGTCATGGGGTCGATGCCGGTGTCGAGCAGCGAGCGGATCGTGGTGAAATTGCCCAGGGATTTCGACATCTTCTCCCCGCCCACATTGACCATGCCGTTGTGCAGCCAGTAGCGGGCCAGGGGTTGGCCGGTGACGGTTTCCGACTGGGCGATTTCGTTTTCGTGGTGGGGAAAGATCAGGTCGGCGCCCCCCAGGTGGATGTCGACGCTCTCCCCGAGTTCCTGGCGCACCATTGCCGAGCATTCGATGTGCCAGCCCGGGCGGCCCGGCCCCCAGGGGGAAGGGAAGGAGGGTTCCTCGGGCCGTGCCCCTTTCCAGAGGGCGAAATCGAAGGGATGGCGCTTGCGCTCCTCCTCTTCTACGCGGGTGCGGCCGCTGGCCCCCTCCTGCTGCTGCTCGAGGCTGCGGCCGCTGAGTTTGCCGTAGTCGGCGCGGCTGCGCACCGAGAAATACACATCACCATCGACGGAGTAGGCGGCGCCTCGGCTCTCCAGCTCGCCGATCAGGGCGCGGATGCCGTCGAGGCAGCGGGTGGCGCGCGGCATGCGATCGGGCCGCAGGATCTGCAGGGCGTCCATGTCGCGGAAGTAGGCGGTGATGTTGCGCTCACTCACCGCCTCCATCGAGCTGCCCTCGGCCGCGGCCGTGCGCAGGATCTTGTCGTCGATGTCGGTGAAGTTCTGCACGTAGGTCACGGCGTAGCCGCGCCAGAGCAGATAGCGCCGCAGCACGTCCCAGTTGAGGTAACTGCGGGCGTGGCCCAGGTGGCAGAGGTCGTAGACGGTGACGCCGCAGCAGTAGATGCTCACCTGCCCAGGCACGAGCGGCACGAAGGGCTCGAGGGTTCGGGTGAGGGTGTTGGTGAACCGCAGGGTCACGTCAGCGGGCCGCTCGCCGGCGGAGGGACGGGGGACGGCTGCAGGGTAGGGCGCGACTTAGAAGGGCAGCCCCAGCAGGCGGAACAGGGAGCCGGCGTTGACCAGCGGGGCGATCGGCTCCACCGCTGAGCGCAGGCTGTCGTTGGCCTTCGCCCAGCCGTGGCGGTCGACCACCACCACATCGCCCTGCTGCAGGGGTGGATTGGCCTGGGTGCCCATTGGGGCAGCGGGGTTGTAAGCCACCGAGCTCTGGCGGATCGTGCCGTTGGGCTCCAGCCGCAGCAGGCGCACCTGGCCGGCGTTGGCGCGGCGGGTGAGGCCGCCGGCTGAGAGGAGGGCCTGGGACAGGGGGCTGTTGGCCTTCACCGCCTGGGCGCCGGGCCGCTCCACCTCGCCCACCACGTTCACACTGATGGTGTCGGGGGCGAAGGTGGAGGAGGCCACCTTGAGCAGCTCGGTTTCGCTCAGCTGCTCAGCGCGGGGGATCAGCACGCTGTCGCCGTCGTAAAGGAGCGGATTGACGGTGGGCCCGCCGGACTCAAGCACCTGCAGGAAGTCGTACTGAACGGTGCGCACCGGTGAGCCAGGGCCAGCGGTGGGCCGTTGGATCGTCACCCGCCGCAGATCGCCATGGGCGGTGATGCCCCCGGCTTTCTGCACCGCGTCCACCAGGGTGGGCCAGCCGGCGGTTTGGATCACGGCGCCGCCGGTGCCACTGGCGGTGCTGGCCAGTTGGTTGCTGCCCCCCTGGCCGATGCTGTAGAGGCCGGGCCGCTGCACCTCGCCGCTGATCGACACCCGCACCGGGCGGGCCTGCAGCAGGTCGAGATAGACGATTGGGCGGCGCAGGATGGTTGCGTAGCCGCTGGTGATGCGGGCGCGGGCCCCATCCATCGTCAGGCCCCACACCGGCACCGACCCGAGGCGCGGCAGGTTGAGGGTGCCGTCGCTCATCACCTCGGCGGTGGTTTCGTAGCCCTCCATCTTGAACACGCTCATCTTCAGGCGATCGCCCGGGCCGAGGCGGTAGCGCACCGGGGCCTCGGACTCGGCGGTGGCGCCCGCTAACGGCGCGGCCGTTGTGGCGGGCGGGCGCTGGCTCTGGCTGTTGCAGGGAAGGGCCGCCGCGGCGATCAGCAGACCGGCCAGCGGGAGGGCCAGGCGGGGCTGAAGGGTCGGCATTGCAGCGGTCCAGAAGAAAGTCTTACGAGGCTAGGGGAGAAAGCCCATAGGCGCGGTGTGCGCGGGCCAGCTGCGCGCCCGGGCCCCGCTGCGCGCAGCTGGCCCCGGGGCGTCGTCAGGCCTGGTGGCCCTCTGCCATGGCAAGGGCCCGGCGCCGGGCTCCGGCCGCCAAGCGCTGCCGTTCCTCGGGGTCGGCAATCAGCCGCTCGATCGCCGCCAGCCAGTGGGCCGGCCCATCGTCGAGCAGCAGCCCGTCCTGGCCGTCGCGGACGAAGCCCCGGTAGGGCGGCCGGTCGGAGTAAAGGCCGGCGGCGCCGCAGCGGGCGGCGTCGATCAGCTTCACGGCTGCCCGTGTCGCGTTGAAGGGGGAGGCCAGCAGCGGCGTCAGCAGGATGTCGATGCGGCCGTCGCCCGTTTCGGCCAAGTAGTTGGGCCAGCGCATCGGGTGCAGGATGCGTACCCGCGGCAGGGTGCGGAAGCGGCGGTTGACGTCGTGGTCGCCGAACAGCTCCACATGGGTGTGGGCATGGCGGCCCTGGAGGGTGGCCAGCAGGGGGTGCAGCCACTGGATTTCCGCCTCGTGTGCACTGGTGCCCAGATAGGCCAGCTGCAGCCGCGGCCGCGGTGCCAGCAGGCTGGGGTGGGGGCGCAGCTCCAGCCGCTCCACCCCCAGGCTTTCGTACTTCTTGGCCAGGGCCTCACTGGTGACCCAGATGCGGTCGACCAGCTCCGGCAGGCGCCGCCGCAGGTGGGTGATGCGCTCCCAAAGGCGGCGCCGGTAGGCGCGGGGCAGCTCCGCCTGGGCGGCGGGATCGAGCAGGTCGTCATCCATCAGGAAGACCACGGGCGTGCCGCCCCGCCTCTGGGCCGCCAACGGCGCCAGCCAGGGGCGGCTCAGGTAACGCACCACCACCACCAGGGCGCAGTCGGCCAGCTCAGCGGCCTGGGTGGCGGTGGGTGGGACGGCTGAATCGATCTCCACGATCTGGGCCCCCAGCGCCTCGAGCGGACCCCGCAGGAAGTGATCGATCGTCGAGCCGGCCCCCTGGTGCAGCAGGGCCACCCGCGCGCAGGAAGCGCGGATCAGGAGTCCGGGCAGTTTCGCCAGAGTCCGTCAACACATCACCCCGAGACCCTAGGGGGGGATGATCAGAACGTCCGGCCCGTTCGCCGAACTCCTGGGTGCTGCCTCCCCCCTCCCATCAGCTGACCCGGGATCTTGAGGCTCAGCGCTGCTTCGGCACAGACCGTTTCTGCGCCTATTTCCTCTCGCCCAGCCAGTTCCAGAGCGTCGCCGCCTGGGTGGGCAGCGTGCGGGCCCTCACCTACCGGCGCATTTCCCCCCACGGCCCCAGCCACGTCGATCTCGACGGACGCGATGCCCACTACTGGCATCTGCTGGTGTGGGACCGGGAGCGCGGCACCCTGGCCGGCTCCCTGCGCATGGCCCTCTCCGCCTGGCAGCCGCCTCCGTGGGATGGCAACTGCTCCTACCTCGAACACTGCTACCCGGGTCTTGACGCCAGCCTGCGGGAGCGTGGCCTGGCCTACGCCGAGATCGGCCGCACGTTCGTGGCCGCCCCGTACCAGCGCACCAGCCTGGTGCTGATGGTGTTGCTGCAGGCGATGGTGAGCATTCCCCTGGCCACGGGCCATCACCACCTGCTGGGGATGGTCTCGTACAACCATTTCGCCCATAGCGAGGCGCTCAACGACGACTTCCTGGCGGCGCTCCTGTCGCCCCCCTACCGCGATCCCCTTGGGGTGCCGCCGGCCCGCCATCCGCTGTTGCCTTCGCCCGGCCCGATGGTCTCCCCTCCCGCTACCGCCGACTACACGGAGCTGGAGCGCTGGTTGGAGGAGCACTATCAGGAGCCCTTCCGGGTGCCGGTGCTGATGCGCCGCTACGCCCAGCTCGGCAATGCCCGGGTGGTGGGTCTTTCCTTGGCGCGGGATTTCAACCAGATCACCGAGATCCTCATGCACTGCGAGCTCGATCAGCTCACGGCCCGCCAGCGCCGCCGGCTGGTGGTGGACGATCTGGTGCCGGTGTGGCGTGGGCTGGTGGACGGGGCGCCGAGCGGGGTTTAGGCGGTCTGGCGGCGGCGGCCGTCTCCGCCGCCGTAGTAGCGGCGGATGTGGCGGCTGAGGGCGTCGGAGTCGGGGAAGCGGCGCACATCGATCGGCTCCCCCTCCCGGCAGAGGATCGTGGCCTGGGGACCGATGAGCCGGGCCCAGATCAGGGCAAAGGGGCGATAGCGCAGCTCGAACTCGGCGGGGCGGAAGCCTCGGTAGGAGCTGGTCCAGGGAACGATTACCGCATCGCTGGAGCGGGCCAGAAGATGGAGGCTGCCGGAGACCCGCTCGGTGATCGGCGTCACCAGGGAGCCGCTGGGGAAGAGGAACAGGCGACCCCGCCGCTGCATCAGGCGCCGCAGCTGGCGCAGGCCCTCGAGGCGGGAACTGGGGCTGAGGTGGTCGAGGTGGATGTGGCCGTAGTTGCGGGCGCTCACCAGGAACAGGGGGAGCAGGAAGCGCAGGTGGCGGGCCGCGGTGGTCATGCTGCATTCCCGGAAATAGCCCTGCACGAGGAGCACATCGAGCGGGTTGCCGTGGTTGGCGATGTGGATCTGGGGGCGGGCGATCGGGCGTTGGCGGCGCTCCATCAACACCTGCACCCCCAGCCCCTCCAGCACCAGCCGGGCGCCCTGCTCCAGCAGGCGGCGGGCGGTGGCGCGCGCGCCCACGGCGATCGCCAACAGCTGCACCTGATACAGGGCCAGGCCGTGCACCAGGGAGAGCAAACGCCGCAGCACCTGCAGCGCCCCGGGAGAGGGGCCGGCGGCATGGATCGCCAGGGCCGGGGAGATGCGGAAGGTGTCGGCGAAAGGGAAGTGGCCGTCGAAGTTGCCGTTGATCTGGGTGGTCTCGATCAGGTGGGTGTAGAAGCGGCGGAACAGGGCCCGATCGGAGGGCTGGGGGGCCCGCCAGAACGCCTCCAGGGGCTGCTGGTCGCAGAGGTCGGGCAGGTTGTAGAAGGTGCGGCCGAGCACCTTGGTGGGCCGGCCGTGGTACAGGGCCTGAAGGCCCACGGTGCTGTTGATCGTGACCACGGCCCGGGCGCGCTTGAGAATCGGGCCAAGCGGGCCATCGTGGAAGTAGAGAACCCGGTGGGCTACCCCGTGGGCCTGGGCCAGGCGCCGGATCAGGCGGCCGTAGTGGTTGTAGCCCCGGTCACGGGGATGGTGCTTGAAGGCCAGCAGGTCGTGGGGACGGCCATGGGCGGCGAAGGAGGCGATCAGCTCCTCGATGAGGGGCTCCATCCCCTGGTAGTGGGAACCCAGGCTGATCTGGGAGTCGCTGGAGACTTGTAGCGGCACGAGGATGTAGGGCTCGTTGCCGCGCAGTCGCCGCAGGATGGCCCGCTCGCTGATCTGGTACAGATGCTTGCGGGCCAGGCCGCGCACTTGGGCCAGCAGATAGGAAGGCTGTGGTTGCAGCTTGTGGGAACCCTCGATGATGCGGTATGGGGTGAGGGCGTGCTGGATGAAGGTGGGGGTCTTCCACCATTTGCGCCAACGAATGCCCGT
>CANEWU010000038.1 GCA_947442825.1 Synechococcaceae cyanobacterium | reverse complement strand
GTTTCTCTGTTTCTCTGTTGACATGCACATCTGATACGGTGGCCCCTGCAGTCCCCTGGCGCCGCCGTCCATGGAAGCCCTGGCCGGATACCTCAAGGTGTTCTCCGAGCCCAACCGGCTGGCGGTGCTCGAGGCCCTGCGCGACGGCCCCCTCAACGTCACCGCCGTGGTGGAGAAGACCGGCCTCAGCCAGGCGCTGGTCTCCAAGCACCTCAAGCTGCTGATGATCGCTGGTGTGGTCAGCCGCCACCCCGACGGCAGTCTGGTGTTCTATGAGGTGATCAACCGCGAGGTGTTCCGCCTGCTGGCCGAGGCGGAAAGCCTGATGCTCACCTCCCGGCGCCAACAGCTCGATGCCCTCGCCGCCATCCTCTGAGCCCTCGCCACCGGTCGGCGCCCATTCCCGGGCCTGCGCTTTCCCAATCTTGGCGGGGGCGATCCCCATCTGAGCGGCTGCGATCGGCGCGCCAGCTGCTTTGCCCAGTTGCCCGCCCCAGCAGTTCCGCCATGAATTCCCCTACCCGGATCCCCCGATGACCAACGACAGCTTCGACCTCATCGTGCTCGGGGCCGGCTCCGGTGGCCTCGCCGCCGCCAAGCGCGCCGCCAGCTACGGCGCGCGGGTGGCGATTGTGGAGGGGGACAGGGTGGGCGGCACCTGCGTGATCCGCGGCTGTGTGCCCAAGAAGCTGCTCGTGTACGGATCGGCCTACGCCCACCTCCTCGCCGATGCCGCCAGCTACGGCTGGAGCGTGGGGGAGATCCGCTGCGATCCGCCCACGCTGTTGCGCCGGGTCCGGGCCGAGGTGGATCGCCTCAACGCCCTCCACATCCAGTTCCTCGAGAAGGCCGGGGTGGAGCTGGTGCGCGGCTGGGGGCACTTCACCGCTCCCACCACGGTGGCGGTGAGCCCTGCGGGGGGCGATGCGGGGGGCCCCCAGGAGGGCGATCTGCGGGTCCTGCGGGCGGAGCGCATCCTTGTGGCCGTCGGCGGCCGGCCCCACCGGCCCGCCATTCCTGGCGCCGACCTCGGCTGGGTGAGCGACGACCTGTTCGAACTGGAGTCTCTGCCCGACGAGATGGTGGTGGTGGGCGCCGGCTTCATCGCCTGTGAGTTCGCCTGCATCCTGCGGGGCCTCGGGGTGCGCGTGACCCAGCTGGTGCGCGGCGACCATCTGTTGCGGGGCTTCGATCGGGAGGCCAGCGCCGCGGTGCGGGAGGCGATGGAGGCCTCTGGCATCGAGATCCGCCTGGCCCACTCCCCCGCTGCGATCACCGGCGACTGCGCCCCGGGCGATCTCACCGTCACCACCCAGAGCGGGGAGTCGATCGCCTGCGGGGGGGTGCTGTTTGCCACCGGTCGGCGGCCCTTCCTGCAGGGGCTCAACCTGGAGGCCGCCGGCGTCGCCATCGAGGGTCACCGCATTCCGGTGGATGGGGAGCAGGGCACCAACGTGCCGGGCATCTTCGCCGTGGGTGATGTGACCGACCGCATCAACCTCACCCCCGTTGCGGTCGACGAGGGGCGCGCCTTCGCCGACAGCGTCTTCGGCAACCGTCCCCGCCGGGTGGACCACAACCTGGTGGCCAGTGCCGTCTTCAGCCAGCCGGAGCTGGCGGGGGTGGGGCTGACGGAGGAGGCGGCGATCGCCCGCCACGGCGCGGAGGGAATCCAGGTGCACCGCGCCCGTTTTCGGCCGATGAGCCAGGCCCTGCCGGCCCGCGATCCGAAGGTGCTGCTGAAATTGATCGTGGAGCGCTCCAGCGGCCGGGTGCTCGGGGCCCACATGGTGGGCGACCATGCCGCCGAGATCATTCAGATGGCGGCGATCGCCCTGGGGATGGGGGCCACCAAGGCCGACTTCGACCGCACGATGGCCTTGCACCCCTCGGTGGCGGAGGAGTTTGTGACCATGCCGAACTGAGCGAAGCAGCGGTGGACTGAGCTTCGCAACGGTGTCCCCCCCACCCATGCGGCTGGTATGCGTTTATCATTATAGAAGATTGAAGGGTGTGCCCGTTGAGCTCCCTCCCGGTTTCTCCCTCCCTGTTGGCCGCAGCGGCGGGGGGAGGCCCCCTGCTTCTCCGCCAGCTGTTCGACGCCGACACGGGCACCTTCACCTACCTGCTCGCCGATGGGCCCTCCGGCGAGGGGGTGCTGATCGATCCGGTCTATGGGCAGCATCCCCGTGATCTCTCGTTGATTCAGGAGCTCGGCATCCGTCTGGTGGCCAGCCTCGACACCCATGCCCATGCCGACCATGCCACCGGCAGCTGGCGCCTGCACGCGGCCACCGGTTGCGCCATCGCCCTGGCGGCGGCCGTCGGCGCCGAGAACGTGACCCTTCCCCTTGCCCACGGGGACCGGGTGGTCTTCGGGGCGCGCCACCTGGAGGTGCGCAGCACCCCCGGCCATACCGACGGCTGCCTCACCTACGTGCTGGACGACCAATCCTGCGCCTTCACCGGCGATGCCCTGTTGGTGCGTGGTTGCGGTCGCTGCGATTTCCAGCAGGGCGATGCCCATGCCCTCTACCGCTCGATCACCGGGCAGATTTTCTCCCTGCCCGAGGGTTGTCAGCTCTATCCCGCCCACGACTACAGCGGTCGCGGCGTCACCTCCGTTGCCGAGGAGAAGGCCTACAACGTCCGGCTCGGCGGTACGGCCCGTGAGCAGGATTTCGTGGGCCACATGCTGAACATGAAGCTGCCCCACCCCGGCCGCATCGCCGAGGCCCTGCCGGCCAACCTGCGCTCGGGGCGCCCGCGGCAGGAGCCCCAGGCGGTGTCCTGGGGGCCGGTGCAACGCAGCTACGCCGGCCTGCCGGAGCTGTTGTCCGCCTGGGTCGCTGAGCACCGCAGCCGCCTCACCCTGCTCGATGTGCGCTCCCCCGAGGAGTTCGCCGGTCCCGACGGCCATCTGGCCGACAGCCTGCTGATCCCCCTACCCGAGCTGGAGGCGCGCGCCGCCGACATCCCCGCCGGTCGTCCCGTGGTCGTCGTCTGCCACTCCGGCAGCCGCTCTGCCCTGGCCACCCAGCAGCTGCTGCGCGCCGGCCGCTCCGAGGTGGCCAACCTGCGCGGTGGTCTCAGCCGCTGGGCCAGCGACGGTTACCCCCTCGACGGGCTGCAGGCCGGCTGACGCCCACCAGGTATTGGGGGCGGATGGGCTCACACCGCAGCCAGGCCGCGCTCGTTGAACACCCCCTCGAACAGCACCGAGCTGAGGTAACGCTCGCCGGAATCGGGCAGCACCACCACGATCGTTTTGCCGGCGTAGGCGGGATCACGGGCGATCCGCAGGGCGGCCGTGGCGGCGGCACCGCAGGAGATGCCCGCCAGGATTCCCTCCTCCCGCATCAGCCGACGCGCCATCGCCACCGCCTCCTCGTCGCTCACCTGCTCCACCCGGTCCACCAGGGAAAGATCCAGGTTGCCGGGCACGAAGCCGGCCCCGATCCCCTGGATCTTGTGGGGGCCGGGCTGCACCGTGTCGCCCGCGATCGTCTGGCTGATCACCGGGCTGGTGACCGGCTCCACCGCCACGGAGGTGAGCGGTTTGCCCAGGGTGGTTTTGATGTAACGGCTGACGCCGGTGATCGTGCCGCCGGTGCCCACACCTGCCACCAGCACATCCACGACACCCTCGCTGTCTTCCCAGATCTCCGGACCGGTGGTGTCGTGGTGAATCTGCGGGTTCGCCGGGTTCATGAACTGCTGCAGCAGCACATAGCGACCCGGATCGGAATCCGCCAGCTCCATGGCCGCCTGGATCGCGCCTTTCATGCCCAGGCGACCCTCTGTGAGCACCAGGTTGGCGCCGTAGGCGGTGAGCAGTTTGCGCCGCTCCATGCTCATCGTTTCCGGCATGGTGAGGGTCACCGGGATGCCGCGGGCGGCGGCCACGAAGGCCAGGGCGATGCCCGTGTTGCCGCTGGTGGGCTCCACGATCTCCTTGCCCGGGCCCAGCAGCCCATCCTTCTCGGCCTGCCAGATCATCGCCGAGCCAATGCGGCACTTGACGGAATAGGCCGGGTTGCGACCCTCGATCTTCGCCAGCACCCGGGCGCCACAGCCTTCGGTGACGCGGTTGAGCTGCACGAGCGGGGTGCGGCCGATGCTGAGGCTGTTGTCGGCGTAGATGGGGCTCACGGCTGGCAAGAAAGAGGGGAGGAATGTGGCGGAACCCTAGGAAGAAGGCGCCGCGATGGGTCTGCGGGCGCCCAAGAACCGACGCGGCCCTGGCGCAACCGATCTCCCTGGAGCATGGCCGCTTCACCGTGCTTGTCAAGCAACGGGAGCACATGGTTGTGGGGGCCTGCCTTCCTACGCTGCGGTCCCCCTGATGCGCCCCTACGGCGTGAACGGACCCCTCGCTGCGATGCCGCCGCTCACCGGCGTGCCCCTGGTGCTGCTTTCGATCGCAGTGCTCACGGTGGCCTTCGAGCGCGGCCGCTGGTGGTTCAGCTGGTGGCGGGGACGGGCGTCACGTCGAGGGGGAAGCTGGCGCCGCAGGCGCCAGCCGGAGGCCTGGGCGCGCCAGCTGGCCGCCTGGGATTGGCAGATGCGCTCCGGTGAATCACTGCTCCAGGCCGCCACGGTGCTGGCTCCCCTGCTCGGCCTGACCGGGACGGTTCTCGCCCTGATGGGGGTGCTCGCCTCCCTCGGCCCCGACCTCACCCTGCGGCCCGGTGCCTCGCTTCAGGGATACGGCCAAGTGCTGATGAGCACCTTGGTGGGGCTCCTGGTGAGCCTGCTGGCCAGCGCCACGCTTCTGCTGAACCAGGGATTGCGCCGCTGGCAGCTGGGTCGGCTGGGGCGCTTGGGAGGGTTGGCGCCCCTGCCGCCAGCCGCCGCCGATTGCCCCCTTGAGGTGCTCCCGTGACGCTGGCTCTTCCCTCGCTGGTGGGCCTCACCGTCCTGGTGGCCGGTGTCGTCGCTGTGGTGCCGGCGGTGGTGGTGGAGCGGCTGCCGCGCCAGCGGCCTCTCCCGGCGGTGCCCGCCGATACGGAAACCCTGCGTGTTGTGCAGGCACCGGGCGAGCGTTGGTACCTCAATGGCACCCCGATCCCCCGGGCGACCCTGGCCGAGCGGTTGGGCCGTCGGCCGTGGCGGGTGCGTTTCCTTCCCTCCGCGGCCCTGCCGATCGCCACGGTGAGTGATTCGCTGCGCTGGCTGCGGCGATCCACGGTGGGGCCGGTCTCGCTGGAGCTGCCGCCTCCGCCATGAGTCGCTCGGTAGGGCTGCTTGAGCTGCTCGCGCCCGCCCTGCTGGGCACCAGCTTGGCGCTGGTGCTGCTGGCCCTGGTGACCGTGCCCCAGCGCCGGGCCCAACGCCCCGCGGCCGGGGGGGTGCTGGCGCTGCATCTGCTGCGCGATGGCGGCTTGCGCGCTTGGAACCGGCGGCTGGAAGAGACAGAGCTTGCCGCCCTGCTGCGCGCCTCCGAGGAGCGGGCCGGCCCGAGGCCTCGCCTGCGCCTGATCCCCCACCCCTCCTTGCCCTGGGGGATGGTGCGCGAGCGGCTGGAGCGGCTCGAACGGATCGGCCTGCCCCTGGAGCTGCAGCTGCCATGAGAGTGCTGCGGCGCCGATGGCCCCGTGGGCTCCAGCCCCTGGGGATGCCGTTGGTGGTGGCGTTGCTGCTTCACGCCCTGCTGCTGGCGGGTGCCTCGTTGCGGCCGCAGCGCACGGGAGCTGCGCCACCGCTCCGGCCCGATGACACGCCCGAGCTGCTGGTGTTCAGCCGCCTGCCGCCGGAACCCCTTCCCACCAGTGGGGTGCCCCTGCCACCGCCGGAGCTGCTGCCGGCGCCGCCGCCGCCGCCGCCCTTGCCCTCCCGGCCGCTTCGGCCGCTACGCCCGAGCGGCCAGCCCCTTGCCTCAGCCACCCGGCGCCTGGGCCAGCCTGGCCGCCGCAGCCCTGCTCGAGCCAAGCGGCCCGTGGAATCACGGCCGGCGACACCTGCCACCGCCGCCTCTGCTCCTGTCCCCTCTGCCTCTGCTTCAGCTTCTCCCTCCGCTTCTTCTTCTTCCACTGCCACTTCCACTGCCTCTGCCACTTCCTCAGCCTCAGCCTCTGCTGCGACTCCCGCCTCCCCTGGCAAGCCGGAGGCCGGGCCCCGCTGGCGCCGCCTCTGGCAGGGCGCCGAGGGGGGGGCCGCCCTGCCCCCGCCCCCCGCAGCCCTGGCCGCCGCGCTGACGGTGGCGCCCCCGCAGGCGGAACTGCGCCGCCTGCCCCTGCAGCGGGCGCGGCAGGAGGGGTTGGAGCCCGATTCCGGCCAGCTGCTCCGCCTTGATGGCCACCGGCTGTTGCTGTGGATCGAGGGTGGCGATCTCTGGTTGCTGCGCACACCCGCTTGAGAATTCTGGGAGCGGTGTTGCCCTGGTCTGGGCTCGCTTAGGACGCCGGTGGATGGCCCGGCCGCAGCGCGTTGGCCAGCCGGGTCATCGCCTCGGCCAGCTCCGCCTCCCCGAGCAGTCCGTAGCTCAGCCGCAGGGTCACCCGGCCGGCGCGGGGGGGCAGCCCGAACGAGCCGCCGGGCAGGGCCGCCACGCCGTGGCCGAGCACCAGGTGCGCCAGCAATCGCTCCTCATCACCCATCCAGGGAGCTTCCACCAGGGCGTAGAAGGCCCCATCCGGCTCCGCTGTCAGGGCAGGATCCCCCGCCAGGGACAGCCCCTCCGCCTGGGCCACCGCCGCCAACATCTGCTGCCGTCGGGGCTGCAGGGAGCGAACCCGTTCCGCCACCCAGGCCGGCCCCTCCGCCAGGGCGGCTGCTGCCGCGCGCTGCGTCAGCCGGGGCGGGCAGATCAGCACGGTGTCCTGCACCTTGGTGAGGGGCTCGAGCAGGGCCCGCGGTACCGCTGCAAAGCCGATCCGCCAGCCCGCCATCCCGTGCGACTTGCTGAGGGAAAAGAACGAGGCGGTATGGGCACCGCTGCCGGGGGCCGAGCCGGGGCTGTGGTGCGGCACCGCGCCGTGCACGAAGGCGGCGTAGGCCTCATCGCTGAGGTGCAGCAGGCCGTGCTCCGCGCAGAGGTGGTTGATGGCGCTCAGAACCGCTGGCGGAATCACCACGCCGCTGGGGTTGTTGGGAGAAACCGTGACAATCCCCCGGGTGCGCGGCCCGATCGCCGCCGCCAGACACGCGGGGTCGGGCACCAGGCCGCCCGCCACCGGCACCGGAATGCCCCCAGCCAGCTGGATCGCCATCGCGTGGTTGAAATACCAGGGAAGGGGCACCAGCACCTCATCGCCCGGGTCGCACAACGCCTGCACCACGGCGTGGAACGCCATGTTGCTGCCGGCGGTGACCAGCAGGGTGCTCTCCGCCAGATCGAGGCCCCGCCGCTCCCCCAGCTCCCGCCGCACCATCTCCAGCAGCTCCCCATCCCCGGCCATCGGCCCGTAGCGGTGCAGCTCCTCGGGGGGCGCCGCCAAGGCTGCCGCCACCGCCGCGGCCACGGACGGCGGTGGTCCCCAGCCCACCATGCCCTGGGCCAGCGACAGGCAGTCGGGGCGCTGGCGCATCAGCGCCGCGACCTGGGGAATCACCGGGCTGAGCACGGCGCCCAGGCGCTGGGCCGCCGCCGGGGTGCGGGGGGGCATGGCCATAGCTTTCCATCCCAGCCCTCAGCCGCGGGGCAGCAGCAGCTCCAGTAGGGCGCCCCCCTCCGGGTGGTTGGCGGCCTGCACCCGGCCGCCATGGGCGTGGGCGATCTGCTGGACGATCGACAGGCCCAGGCCGCTGCCGCCGCGGGGGCTGCGGGCCCGGGCGGGGTCGCCGCGGTAGAAGCGCTCGAACAGGTGCTCCAGGTCCTCGTCGCTCAGGCCAGGCCCGTGGTCGCGCACGCTCAGCAGGCACCAGGTGGGACCGTCGCGGAGCCGCACCTGCACCGTGCCGCCTTCGGGGCTGAAGCGCATGGCGTTGTCGAGCAGGTTGAGCAGGGCGCGGTGCAGGCGCGAGGCATCGGCCAGGGCGATCACCGGATCGTCGGCGAGCTCCTCCACCGCCAGCCGCACGCCCCGTTGCTCCGCCAGAGGGCGCAGGCCCTGCCACACCTGCTCCACCAGCGCCGCCAGCCCCAGCGGCTGGGCCCGCATCCCCTGGCCTGGCAGGGCGTTCTCGAGGCGGGAGAGTTCCAGCAGATCGCTCACCAGCTCCTGCAGACGCCGCAGCTCCCGTTGCAGCCGCTCCACCAGCACCGCGTTGCGGCTGTTCACCTGGGCCGCGAGGCTGTCACCCACCAGCAGCAGGGCCGTGATCGGGGTCTTGAGTTCATGGGCCACGTCCCCCACCCAGCGGGCCTGCTGCTCCAGCTGGGCCTCCAGGGAACGGCGGTTCAGAAGCACCACCGCCACCCAACCATCTTCTCCGGGATGGGCAAAGAGCTCCAGATCCTGGTCGCCCAGCTCCCATTCGATCCGTTGCGGCCGGCCGCGGCGGCGCGCCACCTGGATCAAGTCCCGCAGCTGCGGTTCGGCGCAGATCCGCTCCAGCGGCGGCTGGCGCAGCAGGGCAGCCCCGGGACTCTGAAGCAACCGTTCGGCCCGGGCGTTGGTGAGGTGAACGGTGTCGGCGGCATCCACCACCAACCAGCCGCTGGGGGCGGCATCGAACCAGCGCAGGAGCTGGGCCCGACCAGGGCCCTGCCGATCACGCCCTGGTCGGGCGAAGCGGCGGGCCAGCAGCCAGCCCCCGATCAATCCCGCCACCAATCCCGCTAGGGCCGCCAACAAGGGAGCCACTCAACCGAAGCGGTAGCCGAAGCCCCGCACCGTCTGCAGGTGCTCGGGGGCGGAAGGGTTGGCCTCAAGCTTCTCGCGCAGCCAGCGGATGTGCACATCCACCGTTTTGCTGTCGCCGAAATAGTCGTGGCCCCACACGTGCTCCAGCAGCTTCTCGCGGCTCCAGACCCGGCGCGGATTCTGCATGAACAGCTCCAGCAGCCGGTATTCCTTGGGGGAGAGGTTCACCTCCACCCCGTCGCGGCAAACGCGGCATTCATCGGGGAAGAGGCGCAGGTTGGCGTGCTCCAGCACCCGATCCCCGGCGGGCTCGGCCGGTTGGCTGCGGCGCAGCAGGGCGCGGCAGCGGGCCACCAGTTCACGCATGCCGAAGGGCTTCACCAGGTAGTCATCGGCGCCCACCTCAAGCCCGAGCACCCGATCGGTCTCGCTGTCGCGGGCGCTGACCACCAGGATCGGTGTGCGGTCGCCGCTCTGGCGGAGCTGGCGGCAGAGGTCAAGCCCGCCTAAGCCCGGCAGCATCAGATCGAGAACCACCAGGGCGAAGGGCTCCCCCCCTTCCCGATCGCCGCAGCGCTGGAGGGTCCGCAGGGCATCGCGGCCGTTGCCGCAGGCGGTGACCTCAAAGCCCTCCAGGGTGAGGGCGTCGTGGAGGGTTTCGCGGATGGTGTCATCGTCTTCGACGACCAGAAGGGAGGGGGCCATGGGGCCATTGTGATCCCCAAGCCCCTCCGGCCAGAACGGAGCGATCACCGGCGGGGCAGGGGGGCGACCACCATCCGGCGGCGCTCGTCGAGGCGCAGCCAGCCCTCCTCCCGCAGCTGGCCCAGCACCCGGGTGACGGTGACGCGGGTGGTGCCTAGGGCGCCGGCGATGTCCTGGTGGGTGAGGCGCAGATCCAGGCGCAGACCCTGCTCGCAGGCTTGGCCGTACTCGCTGGCGAGCAGCTCAAGGAAACCTCGCACCCGCTCCTCCACACGGCGTAGGCCCAGGAGAGCCAGCAGGGCCTGGCTCTGGCGGTGCCGCTGGCTGATCGCCTCCAGGAGAGCCACAGCGAGGGAGGGTTCGGCCCGCAGTTCGGCCAGGCTGAAGCACAGAAGATCGGAGGCGCTGAGGGTGGTGGCCTGGTGGGCCTCGACGCCCACCAGCGGATCGCCGAAGGGCTCATTGGGTCCGGCGAGGCCGAGCAGCAGCTCGTCACCGTGCACGGTGAGGGCTCCGAGCTTGACCATGCCCCGCACCACCAGCCAGATGTGATCGCGGAGCAGGGGCACCGAGCTGCCCGCTGCGAGGTGAACGAGGTGGCGCTTACGGAAGCTGGCCTCCAGGGCCTCGCGGAATCCGGCTGGACGGCCGGCTTCCCGGCTGGGCGCGAACACCATTACGGAGTCGGGCTGGGGACATGCGGACTGTATGGAGCGCGACCGGGGCTGCGGGCAAAGGGGTGGTAACGGGGCGGTTAAGAGGTGAATAAGCCCCTCATTCGTGGCCCTTGGCGAGCACCGACCGGCCCTTGGCAAGCAGCGCCAGGCCCTTGGCAAGCTTCTCCCACGGAAGCGCCACGAGCCAAGGGCCCAGGTGAAGGGCGCCAACAAAAAGCTGACGGCCGCCCCGTCGGGGTTGCCGTCAGGGTTGCCGTCGGAGTCAACGGGGGTGGCATCGGCCATCCCCTGAGAAGGCCGGAATCGGGCCCCAACGGGGCAGGGAAACGGCAAGAGGAGGGGTGGGGGAGCGGGTGTCGCTGGTTGACAAGTTTCAGCCAGACGATCACCCGCCCCCGTTATGGCCAGGTAGAGGCCTTTCCCCCTTATTTGCCGATGCGATCCACCGCCTTACGCGACTGGGCGATCATGCCGCTGGAGAGGGGCACGTAGCCCAGATCATCGGCCCGCGACTGGGCCGGACCGAGCAGGTACTCGAGCGACTTCTGAATCGTGGGCGCCTTGGCGCCATTGCCGTTCTGGTAGGCCAGGATCCAGGTGAGGGTGGAGATCGGGTAGCTGCCGGCGCCGGAAGGATTGGCATCCTCCCCGGCGAGCATGGGGTTGAGCTTCACGTTGGCCAGGGCGGTCTGCCCTCCCTTCAGCCCCGGCTTGACGAATTGGCCGGCGCGATTCTGCAGGGCAGCGGCCTTGAGCTTGCCTTTCACGAACGCCTGGTTCACATAGCCGATGGCGCCCGGGGTGTTGCTCAGGATGCCGGCCACCCCCTCATTGCCCTTGCCGCCCACGCCCACGGGCCACTTCACGCTCTTGCCCTCGCCCACCTTGCTCTTCCAAGCCGGCGAGAAGGCGGAGAGGGAGTTGGTGAAGGCGAAGGTGGTGCCGGAGCCGTCGGAGCGGTGGGCCACCACGATGGGCCCCTTGCCGCACTTCAGTTGATCCCAGGTCTTGATGTCGCCCAGGAAGATGTCAACAAGCTGCTTCTGGGTCAGATTCAGCGAGGGGCAGTCAGCCTTGTTGAAGGCCACTGCGATTGTGCCCCCCACCGTGGGGAACTGGATGACGCCGCGGGTCACCTTGGCGGCTTCCGCCGGTTTGATCGGCTCGTCGGTGGCGGCGAAATCCACGGTGCCGGCCAGGAACTGGCGCACGCCGGCGCCCGAGCCCACCGACTGGTAGTTCACCTTCGGACCGCCACTGCCCGCCAGGGCCTGAAACGCGGCCTGGTAGAAGGGCGCCGGGAAGGTGGCGCCGGCGCCGTTGAGAGTGGCGCTGGCCAGGGCCGTGCCGGAGGCGGCCAGGAGGCAGCTGGCGCTGCCGGCAATCAAGGCCTTCTTGGCGAAGGTCATGGAAAGGCGATCCGCTGGGGTTCCGCCCAAGGCTTGCAATTCGCCGTCGCGCTGGTCGTTAACCATTGTTTAAGGCTGGGTCAAGATTCGGGGTGGGGCTCAGCGCTGGGCGGTCCAGTCCTGGAACCAGCCGCGCCGCCAGAGCCAGTAGGTCTGGATGATGGCCACCAGCGCCATGAGCAGCAAAATGTAGAAATAGCCCCAGGTCCATTTCAGCTCGGGCATGAACTCGAAATTCATGCCATAGATACCGGCGATGAAGGTGAGGGGCGCAAAGATACTGGTGAGGATGGTCAGGGTTTTCATCACCTGGTTCATGCGGTTGCCCACGCTGGCGGCGTACGACTCGGTAATGGCGTCGAGATGGCTGCGCAGCGCCTCGCTGCTCTCGTACAGCATCTCCACCAGTTCGGCCATGTCCTGGAAGCCGCCGATCGCCTCCGGGCCGAGGATGGTCTGGTTCTGGCGGAGCATCAGCCGGATCTGATGGCGCAGGGGCCACACCTGCCGGCGGATGCGTCGCACGATGCTGCGGTACTGGAAGGCCCGGGTCAGCTGGCCGGGGCGGGGGCGCCGCAAGGTGGCCTCCTCCAGGTCATCGAGGCGGTTGGAGATGTGCTCCAGAATCGGAAACAAATCGTCGAGTAGATCGTCGATCAGGTGGTGGAGGATGTCGTCGAGGTCCCGGTCCTCCACCGGAGCGGCCATCGCCAGCAGCCAGTCGGTGAGGGCGGGGAAGGCCGGTAGGGTGCCGGCCTCCTCGATCGTCACCAGCAGGCCAGGCAGCAGCAGGAACCCCACCTGATCACTCACCAGGCGGGAGGGTTCGTGGGGGCTGCGGAAGCGATGCAGCACCACAAGCACCACGGAGCCCAGGCAGTCCACCCGGGGGCGCTGGGGCATATCCAGCAGCGGCGGCCGCAGCAGGGACGGCACCGCGAAGCGATCGAGGATCTGATCGAGCAACGGCCTGTCGCGCACCCCCTGGATGCGCAGCCACAGCGGCGTGCCGGCGGCGCGCAGGGCCGCCAGCTCCGGTTCGTCGGGGAGCTCCCGCAACAGCGGCTGTCCCGCCTCGAACACCACCAGCTCAGCGCGCGTCGGCTGGCGCCCCCCGTGCACGAACAGGCTGCTGGGGGGATCGGCTGGCCGCTGCTCCAGCCGCTGGGAGACGAGGGCCCGGGGGGTGGGACGCAGCATGGCGAGGCGTGCGGGGGCGGCTGCTGCGATTCAACCGCAGTTCTTGCGGGTGGAGAATCGCCCATGGCCGCTCCCGCATCCCCCGCCCCCTGCGCCGGCCCACGCGATGCGCTCCCCTGAGATTCCCCACGAGACCCCCGCCCGTCGCCACCGCGGCTATCTGCAGCTCCTGGCGGTGTGCCTGCTGCAGATCATCTTCTTCACCCTGCCCAACCCCTGGAACCGGCTCGCCAACATCGGCTACTGGCTGCTCGGCCTGTTGATGGTGCAGGTGCTGGGCCACCCCGAGGCCGATCCCGCCAACAGCGCCGTCTCGCGACGCCTGTTCCGGGGGGTGGGACTGGCGGCCCTTGCGGTGAGTCTGCTCTGGTTTTTCACCCCGTTGGAGCTGCGGCGCACCGGCCTGCCGGTGATGGCGCTCTGGGGGCTGTTCAGCCTGTGGAGTTCGATCCGGCTGATGCGGTGCCTGGCCCTGGAGAGGATCGTCAACGGCGCGGTGCTGCGGGGTGCCCTGGCCGGCTACCTAATGCTGGGCCTGGCGGGGGGGCTGCTGTGCGCGGCGCTGGAAACCATCTCCCCTAACAGTTTTGATGGGGTGACCCTCTCGTCGGCGGCCCTTCCCCAGGCATCGCCGGTGTGGCATCTGAATTTCATCCGCCTCCACTACTACGCCTTCGTCACCCTCACCACCACCGGCTACGGCGATGTGACAGCGGAGACACCCCAATCCCAGATGCTGAGCGTGGCTATTGCCGTTTGCGGCACGTTTTATCTGGCCTCGGTGCTCGGTCTGCTGATCAGCCGCTACAGCGTGCAGCAGCAGAGCGGCGCCTGAGCCGCTTGCGGCACCAAGGCTCTACCGCGCCAACGTGCCAAGTCGCGAACCTACGGGCGCCCAGGGCGACGACGCGCCAAGATGGCTGCCGAACCGGTGCACCGCCGAGGCCATGGAGCGGGGGAACAACCAGGGCAAGACGCCGGCGGATGGGGCCGACGGTTCCGATCCAGCCGCCATGGGGCCGGAAATGATTCGTGCGCCGATGGAGGCGCACGGCAGCTACCGCGGCGCCGACTGGAGCCCGGAGCGCCTGGTGTTTCACCAGAACCTCGAGTCCTTCGCCGTCCGGGTGGGTCTGATCGTGGCCCTGCAGGCCAACGGCAAGCTCAGCCAGGAGCAGGCCTACAGCCACATCCGCTCCCTCTGGAACGAGCTCAAAATCAGCAAGGACAACCTGCTCGACGGGCCGGATCCCTCCCTCTGACGCACCGGCGAACCCAACAGAGGCCGCATCCGGCTGGAGGGGAGCTTTTGCCAAGGCCATCGGTGATGCCAGAGCGCCGGAGTCCTTTCCGGTTATTCGCCGTTCTCCGCCCTGCTGCTTTTGCGCTCGCCCTCCAGCAACTGCTCCACCAGCACTTTGAGCAAGAGGGATACAATCGCCACCCCGCCCAGAACCATCGCGGCTCCGAAGGCGAGTTCCGTTTGGTACTGCTTGTAAGCATCCTCCACAAAGAGAGGGAGGGTTTGGGTCTGGCCCACCACGTTGCCACTCACCACCGCCACGGCCCCAAATTCGCCCAGGGCCCTGGCCGTGGTGAGAATCAGTGCAGGAGATCACCATGCTCTTTCTGCCCCCCCGCAGGGGGCCGCTGGCGTTTCCAGTTGCAGTAGCAACAGCCTGGCATCCGAGCAGAATTGGGCCACCATGACCTTCTGAAGAACGCCCAGGGCTTTGTAGCGATTGAGATTTTTGGTGACCGTCACCCGGGTCAGTCCGCAAATGTCGGCCAGGCCCTTGTGGGTGAGATTCATGTCCTTGAGGGAGAAGCGATGGCCGCGGCTGCTCACCTGGCCGAAGCGGCTGCCGATCCACAGGAGGAGGCGCAGCAGGCGCTCATCAGCACTGCGGATGCGGTTGATTTCGAAGATCTCTTCCGTATTGCGAATCTGCTTCTGCAAAAACGCAATCACTTCTTCATCGGAAGGGTGGAGCTGCTCAACAACGGCCGTGGAGAGGCACTGGATGTCAACCGGGCGCAATGAGGAGTAGGCGTTGGTGACCCAGTCTCCTGGGCCCCAGAGGCCAAGGGTGATGGCTTCACCTTCGGTGTCCCAGGTGGCCGTGCGGATGGTTCCGTCCAGAATCCGCCAGCTCAGTCCCTCGGGCAGAACGTCATTGGGGAGAAGGGTGAGGCGCAGGGGCCTGCTGGCAACGCGGGGGGCGATCACGGAAGAGGGCGTCATGGCTATCGGGGCGGTGGGCTGAGGGACTTGGCATGGGTGATGCGGTGCAGGGCCGGCCGATGGCCGGCGATGGTCATGGAGCGACGACAGCACATGAAGAGGGGAGCGATCCGTGCGTGCAACGTAGCACGGATACCCCATTGGGTAACCGTTTAATTTTTGGGGCGTACGCCTGGCGCCGGGAGCCGGTCCGCCTGCTTCGATCTCGGCCTCAGATGAAGTACATGGCCTGGACCTGCGCCATCTGATCGCGCTGGTCCAGCAGCTCCTGCAGCGTCGATTCCTCCAGGATTGCGCGGCGGGCCTGCTCGAGGCGCTCCTCCAGGGAGATCAGCACCGCGTATTCCGGGGTGTCGTGCCCGTCTGCCGTGCGGGAGCTGCCTTCTCCTTCCAGGGCCACCAGAATGTCGGCCACTCGGATCTCCGCCGGGGGGCGGGCCAGTTGGTAGCCCCCTTTGGGGCCGCGAATGCTGCGCAGGATGTTGGCGCGGCGCAGGCTGGTGAGCATCTGCTCGAGGTAGCGGTCGGGGATGCCCTGGCGCTGGGCGATCTCGGCAACCTGGAGTACGCCGCCCTGGCTGTGGATCGAGCCAATCTCCAGCAGGGACACGAGTCCGTACTCCGTTTTGGCGCTGAAGGCCATGTAATCCCCGGTGCGGTTGTGGGGATTGTGCCAGGCCCCTGCCCCTGTGGTGGCGACTACATCGGCCCGGACCCCGACTCCGTAGCTTCATTCAGTACCCCCATCGGACTACCGTGGTTTATCCGTTCCTCCCCCTGGGCCGCCGTGGCGTTGCCGCCCTGGCTCTCGGCGGCCTTGCCGCCCTGCCGATCGCCACCCTCGGCGGCGCCCTCCTCTCAGGTGAGCGCGCTGAGGCCCAGACCCCCAAGAAGCAGAGCCTGCTGCTGGTGAGTTACGCCGTCACCAAAGCTGCCTACGACAAGATCATTCCGCTGTTTGAGAAGGATTGGAAGAGCAAGACCGGGCAGGATATCGACATCAAGGGCAGCTACGGCGGCTCCGGCAGCCAGACCCGGGCTGTGATTGACGGACTCGAGGCCGATGTGGTGGGTCTGGCCATGGCCGCCGATGTGGCGAAGCTGCAAGAGAAAGGCCTGATCCAGCCAGGCTGGGAGAAGGAGTTCCCCAATAACTCCGTTCCTACCAATTCAACCGTGGTCGCCTTCCTGCGTCCCGGCAACCCCAAGAAGATCAACGGCTGGAAGGATCTCGATAACAAGAACGTCGAATCGGTGCTCGCCAATCCCAAAACCTCTGGGGGAGCCCGCTGGAACTTCCTGGCCCTGTGGGGGTCGGTCACCCAGACCGGGGGCACGGAGGCCCAGGCCCGTGCCTACGTGACTTCCGTATACCGCAACGTGGAAAATCTGACGAAGGATGCCCGGGAGGCCACCGATCTTCCATCGCCGCTGGCGGGATCAGGAATGGGTGTTTGCCCACAACGGTGATCTGCGCGGGCCGATTCCATCGGCCCCTGGCTTCCCGCCGGAGGGAAACACCGACAGCGAAGCCGCTTTCTGCTGGATCCTGGCCGAACTCGAACGGCGTGATGTTGACCCCCAAGATGTGGTTCGCCTGTTTGACGTACTTGTCGAAACGGCGGACGCCCTGGCGCAGAGCGGGGTCTTCAATGTCCTCCTCGCTAATGGAAGCTGGCTGTTTGCCCATAGCTCCACTCGCTTGCATTGCATCACACGCCGTGCCCCCTTCCGTCGCGCCACGCTGGCGGATGATGATCTGAGTGTTGATTTCGCCCAGCTCACCGCTCCTGATGATGTGGTCACCATCCTCAGTACTGAGCCGTTGACGCGAGATGAATGCTGGCAGCAGCTGCCTCCAGGGGAGGCGGTGCTGTTGCAGCATGGCGAGGTGCAATTACGGCGTCAGGGGGCGGAAATGGTGAACATCGATCGGGTTCCCGTGTCTACGAGCTGCTCTGCAAGCTAGGTCGGTTGGGCTCCTCATTCCGCTCGAAGTCAGCAATACCCGGAACATCCCTGATTAGCCGTTTGTTGATCGTTGTCTCTGCGTATATCCCCTTGCTTGGCTAGATTGGAATCCCCCTGTTCCTTTGGAATGGCCGTTGCCGGTGTTCCCCTCCGCACCGCCGCTCGCTTTTGGCTCACGTTGGGCTGGGTGAGCTTCGGCGGACCGGCGGGGCAGATCGCCCTGCTGCATCGTGAGCTGGTGGGGGAGCGTCGCTGGCTGTCGGAGCGACGCTTTCTCCATGCCCTCAATTACTGCATGCTCCTGCCCGGTCCGGAGGCCACCCAGCTGGCCACCTACCTCGGTTGGCTGATGCATGGCGTGCGCGGCGGCCTGGTCGCTGGCGTTCTGTTTCTTCTGCCTTCGGTGCTGGTGTTGCTGACGCTCTCCAGCCTGTACGCGCTCTGGGGGCAGCAGCCACTGTTGAGCTCCGTTTTCTGGTCGCTGAAGCCAGCCGTGCTGGCGATCGTGCTTCATGCCAGCTGGCGAGTGGGCCGCCGCACCTTGCACCATCCCCTGCTGGCCCTGATCGCGCTGGCGGCGTTCGTGGCCCTGGTGGTGCTGCGTCTGCCCTACCCCTGGATCGTGCTGGCCGCC
>CANEWU010000037.1 GCA_947442825.1 Synechococcaceae cyanobacterium | reverse complement strand
CTCGCGAGGGTGAGGAGGGCAGCCGCGATCGGGCTCTCGGCGAGGGTCACGGCAGCGGCTGGCCTGTGGGCGTCACCTTACGGGTCGTTCCTGGGATCAGGCGTGCTGAAGCTCACGCTGGCCGCCGTAGAGGGGGAAGCGTGAGCACAGGGCCGCCACCCGGGTGCGACAGCGCTCCTCGATTTCAGAGTCCTCGGGGTTGAGCAGCCGGTCGGCGATCACGTCGGCCACCTCGCGGAAGGCCGCCTCATCGAAGCCGCGGGTGGTGCAGGCAGCGGTGCCCAGGCGCAGGCCGCTGGTGACGAACGGCGACTCGGGGTCGAAGGGCACGGTGTTCTTGTTGGCAGTGATGTGCACGTCGCTCACCAGCAGGTCGGCCACCTTGCCGGTCATGCCGATCGAGCGCAGATCAAGCAGCACCAGGTGGTTCTCGGTGCCGCCGCTCACCACCGCGATGCCCCGTTCGATCAGGCGGCCCGCCAGGGCCTGGGCGTTGGCGATCACCTGCTCGCCGTAGCGGCGGAAGGAGGGCTGGAGGGCCTCGCCGAAGGCCACCGCCTTGGCTGCCACCACGTGCTCCAGGGGGCCGCCCTGGGTACCGGGGAAGACCGCCTTGTCGAACTGGCGGCCGAATTCGGCGTCGTTGCAGAGGATCAGGCCGCCGCGGGGTCCCCGCAGGGTCTTGTGGGTGGTGGTGGTGACGACGTGGCAGTGGGGCAGGGGGGAGGGATGCAGCCCGGCGGCCACCAGGCCGGCGATGTGGGCGATGTCGGCCAGCAAGTAGGCACCCACCTCATCGGCGATGGCGCGGAAGGCGGCGAAATCGATGGTGCGGGGATAGGCGGAGTACCCGCAGACGATCAGCTTGGGGCGATGCTCCAGGGCGAGGGCGCGCACGGCGGCCATGTCGAGCTGCTGGCTGTCGCGGTCGACGCCGTAATGCACCGCTCGGAACCACTTGCCCGACACATTCACCGGCGAGCCGTGGGTGAGGTGCCCCCCGTGGCTGAGGTCCATGCCCAGGATCGTGTCCCCCGGCTGGAGCAGGGCCAGGAACACCGCGAAGTTGGCCTGGGCGCCGCTGTGGGGCTGCACGTTGGCCCAGGCGGCACCGAACAGCTCGCGGGCCCGCTCGATCGCCAGCTCCTCGATGGCGTCCACGTGCTCGCAGCCGCCGTAGTAGCGCTTGTGGGGCAGGCCCTCGGCGTACTTGTTGGTGAGCACGGAGCCCTGGGCCTCCATCACCGCCCGGGAGGCGAAGTTTTCGCTGGCGATCAGCTCCAGGTGCGTCTGCTGGCGGTGCAGCTCACGCTCGATCAGGCCGGCAATGGCCGGATCGCCGCTGGCCAGGGAAGCGTTGAGGGAATCCGCCATGAAACCGGGAGCAGCGAGGGCGTAGGCGCCGATCGTAGGCAACAGAAGCG
This sequence comes from Synechococcaceae cyanobacterium, assembly GCA_947442825.1. Classification (GTDB taxonomy): domain Bacteria; phylum Cyanobacteriota; class Cyanobacteriia; order PCC-6307; family Cyanobiaceae; genus Cyanobium. The sequence goes on along the minus strand of CANEWU010000037.1, from coordinate 16,315 downwards.
GCGAACCCCGGGCCATGTCCTGGGCCGGGGCAAAAAAAACCGCCCCATCGGGGCGGTGGAGTGTTGGGGACGCGCCTGGAGAGATTCGAACTCCCGACCCTCTGATCCGTAGTCAGATGCTCTAATCCGCTGAGCTACAAGCGCATGGGCAACGGCCGGAACCGCTGATCCATATTCTCACCGCACGGGGGGTCCATCCGTCAACCTGGCGACAGCGTCCCCCCGCTCCCCATGCCGATCCGCTGGTACGGCCCCGCCGACCCCGCCGACCCCACTTACCGACATTTCGAGCGGATCGTGAACCTCACCCTTCACGCCGCCCTGTTCGCCGCCGTCAACAGCGGCCTGTGGGTGGTGGAGGGCCTGCGCCATCCCTGGCCCCATCTGGAGAGGCTCTCGCTGGCCTGGGGCCTGGGCCTGCTCATTCATGCCACCGTGGTCGTGCTGCTGCGCCCCAAGTCATGACCCTCGCTGCCCGCGACCTGGAGGAGCTGAGCCGGGCCATCGCCGATCGCCTGTACATCCAGGTGGCCAGCTGGCACCTCTATCTCGGCGATGCCGGCCTGGCCGACACCCTGGCGATCGAGGCCGCGGGGCGGCTGGAGCAGGGGGCGGCGGTGGCGGCGCGCCAGGCCCTGGAGGCGGTGCAGGTGTCGATCGGTGGGGGCGCCACCCGCCTGCCCCTGGCCCGGCTGGTGCCCGCCGGCCAGTTGCGCGATCTGGAGGAGGTTCTCGAGCCCTTCGCCGGATAGGGTGACCCCCACCCTTCACCCTGACGGTCCGTGTTGATCATTGAGGTCACCAACGCCCGCGAGGTGGTCCGTCAGCGCATCGGCAAGCTGGGCAGCCGGCTGATCGGCAAGGTGGTCGACGCCGAGGCCCAGGTGGAGAAGGCCCTGATCCAGGAGTTGGAGAACGCCTTCCGGGAGTTCGGCATCGAGGCACGCATTGTTTCGGTGGATGGTCCGCAGATGCTCGGCCGCTCCCGCCTGGAGGTGCCCCTGCAGGTGCGTGAGGAGCGGGAAGTGCGGCTGCCCTCAGGCCCGCCCCGGTAGCCGGCGCCGCAGCATCGCCAGCAGCTCGGTGGCCTCCGGCACCCGGGCCCACGAGGCCACCAGTCCGTAGACCGCGAAGGCCAGCGCGGTGCCGAAGCCTGTCTGCAGCAGCCGACCGAACAATCCGGCAGGCCAGCCCACGAAGTCGGCCAGGGCCCAGGCCGCGACCCCTCCGAGCAGGGCGGCGAGGGTGAGCACCCCCGTGTCACGGGCCCAGGTGCGCAAGGGCAACCCGCCGAGCCGCCTGCCCAGGGCCAGCAGCAGGCCCACGCAGGTGATCAGGTTCACCCCCACCGTGGCCAGCACCAGGCCGGGGGCGCCGAAGTTGAGCGGCGGCAGCTGCAGCCCCCAGGGGGTGGGCCCACCCACGAACAGCCAGCAGAAGATGGCGTTGAGGCCGATGCCCGCCAGAGACCAGCGGAACGGGGTGACGCCATCGCCGAGGGCATAGAAGACCCGCACCAGCACATCGCGGGCCAGGTAGGCGGGCATGCCCAGGCCATAGGCCATCAGCAGGCGCCCCACCAGATCCGCCGCCGAGGCGTCGAAGGCGCCGCGCTCGTAGATCAGGGCCACGATCGGCACCGCCAGGGCAATCATCACCGCCCCCAGGGGCAGCATGCTGGCGTTGGAAAGCATCAGGCCCTGGCGGATGCGGCCGATCAGTTCTGGTCGGTCCTCCGGCGCCGTCAGCCGGGCGTAGACGGGCAGCAGGGGCACCAGCAGGGCGTTGGAGAGGAGCCCCAGGGGCGTCTGCACCAGCAGGTTGGCGTAGCCGAGGCCCGCGGCCGCCGCCGGCAGCCCGGAGGCGAAGAACAGCGACACGAAGACATTGATCTGCAGCATCCCCGAGGAGAGGGTGGCCGGCCCCATCACCTGCAGCACCTCGCGCACGCCAGGGTCTTTCCAGTCCCACACCAGCTTCAGGTTGTTCAGCCCCTCGCGACTCAGGGCGGGCAGCTGGATCAGCCACTGCAGAACCGCGCCCACGGTGGTGCTGGCGGCGAGCACCACCCCGCCCAGCACCACGTAGCGGGGCTCGAGGATCGCCGCCCCCAGCCGCCACCACAGCAGGCCGATGCCACCGATCACCGCCACGCTGGAGAGCAGCGGGCTCACCGACGGCAACCAGAACACGTCGGCGGCATTGAGGGCGCCGAAGCCCAGGCCGATCAGGCCGGCGAACAGGGCCATCGGCGCCATCCAGCGCAGCTGGTCCACGGCGATGGCGTGGCGCGCCGGGTCGAGGGCGGGACCCACCAGGGCGATCAGCGGGTCGGCCCCCACCACCAACAGCACCGTCACCACCAGCAGGCCGGCCCCCACGATCGTGTTGATCGCCGCCAGCACATGGGCCCCCTCTTCGCGGGGGCGGCGGGCCAGCACGCTCACCATGGCGCTGTGGAACGGCCCGTTGATGCCCCCCAGCAGGATCAGCAGGAAGCCGGGCAACACGTAGGCGTAGTTGTAGGCGTCGTAGGCGGCGCCCACCCCGAAGGCGGCCGCGATCACCTGCTGGCGCACCAGCCCGGCCACCTTGGAGAGGGCCGTCGCCACCGCCACGATCAGGGCGATGCGACGCAGCGAACGGGCCATGCGGTCCGGGGTCGAGCCCCGACGGAACGCAGGGCAGTATGGCCGCCGTGACCCCGGGCGCCAGCGATGCCGACCTCCAGCTCCGCACCCCTCGGCCTGCCCGTGCTCGAGACCGGAGCGCTGGTGGAGGGGGTGCTGCTGCGGCGGTACAAGCGGTTTCTGGCGGATGTGGCTCTCGGCGACGGCACTGAGGTGACCGCCCACTGCCCCAACACCGGCCCGATGACCGGGGTGCTCCATCCGGGCGGCCGGGTGCGGCTCCGCCACGACCCCTCCCCCACCCGCAAGCTGGCCTGGACCTGGGAGCAGGCGGAGGTGGGGGGCGCCGACGGCCAGCCGGTGTGGGTGGGCGTCAACACCGCCCTGCCCAATCGGCTGGTGCGGGCCACGATCGAGGCCGGCTGTCTGGAGCCCTGGCTGGGGCCGGTGGCGGCGATCCGGGCGGAGGTGCCCTACGGCAAAGACCGCCGCAGCCGCATCGACCTGCTGCTCACGCCGGCCGAGGGGGCCGCCGATCCCCGGCCGATTTACGTGGAGGTGAAAAACACCACTTGGAGCGAGGGGCCCCTGGCCCTCTTCCCTGACACCGTCACCGAACGGGGTCAGAAGCATCTCGAGGAGCTGGAGGCGCTGCTGCCCCAGGCCCGGCCAGTGTTGCTGCCCTGCCTCAGCCGCGCCGACGTGACCCGCTTTGCCCCGGGAGACCGGGCCGATCCCCGCTACGGCGAGCTGTTCCGGCGGGCGCGGGCCGCCGGGATGGAGGTGCTTCCCTGCCGCTATGTCTTCGGCTCCGAGGCCGTGTGCTGGCTCGGTATGGCGGAAGTGCTCGATCGCCAGCCTTGAGGCCTGCGGTCGTCGCCCTTGGGGCCGCCCCCCATAGAGTCGGGCTGGTCAGCCCGTGCCGCCGTGGATACCCGAGCCTTCAAGCGCAGCCTGCACCATTCCGAGCGCTACAACCGCCGCGGCTTCGGCCTGGGCGAGGAGGTCTCCGGCAGCCTGCAGACGGCCTACCAGAGCGACCTGATCGCCCGCCTGCGCACCGACGGCCACGAGCTGCGGGAGGGGCGGCTCACCGTGCGGCTGGCCGAGGCCTTCGGCTTCTGCTGGGGGGTGGAGCGGGCGGTGGCGATGGCGTATGAAACCCGCCGCCACTACCCGAGTGAGCGCCTCTGGATCACCAACGAGATCATCCACAACCCCTCGGTCAACGCCCATCTGCGGGAGATGGACGTGCGCTTCATCCCGGTGGAGGCAGGCGTGAAGGATTTTTCGGAGGTGGCAGGCGGCGATGTGGTGATCCTCCCGGCCTTCGGGGCCACCGTGCAGGAGATGCAGCTTCTCAGTGAGCGCGGCTGCCACATCGTCGACACCACCTGCCCGTGGGTGTCGAAGGTGTGGAACACCGTGGAGAAGCACAAGAAACATGCCTTCACCTCGATCATCCACGGCAAGGTGAAGCACGAGGAAACGCTGGCCACCAGCTCCTTCGCCGGCACCTATCTGGTGGTTCTCGATCTGCCCGAGGCGCAGATGGTGTGCGACTACATCCTCGGCCGCGGCGACCGGGAGGGCTTCATGGCGCGCTTCGCCAGGGCCTGCTCGCCGGGCTTTGATCCCGATCGCGATCTGGTGCGGGTGGGGGTCGCCAACCAGACCACCATGCTCAAGAACGAGACCGAGGAGATCGGCCGCCTGTTCGAGCGCACCATGCTGGCCCGCTACGGCCCCGTGGAGCTCGATCAGCATTTTCTGGCCTTCAACACGATCTGCGATGCCACCCAGGAGCGCCAGGACGCCATGTTTGCCCTGGTGGATGAACCGCTCGACCGGATGGTGGTGATCGGTGGTTTCAACTCCTCCAACACCACCCACCTGCAGGAGATTGCCGTCAGCCGCGGTATTCCCTCCTTCCACATCGACACGCCGGAGCGGATCGGGCCCGGCAACCGCATCGAGCACAAGCCCCTGGGTGGTGAGCTCGAAACCCTCGAACCGTTCCTGCCCGAGGGGCCGATCCGTGTGGGAATCACCTCCGGCGCCTCCACCCCCGACCGCGTGGTGGAGGACGTGATCCGCCGCCTGATCGCCCTCTGCGGCGATTGAGCCGCAGCTAGGGGCTGGCTTTACATTCTCGTAAGATCCGGCCGGGTCCCCGCCGCTGTTCCGCTCCCCCCGATCCCTTGTCCCTTCCGCTTTCGTCCGTTCTGACCGAGAGCATGCCACCGCTACCCGGGAGCTCCATGCCGGATTCCGTCGCTACCGCCGGGCCCCTGCGCGGTGTCGACGATGGCCGCGTGCGCCGTTATGCCAGCCAGTTCGCCGATCTGATGGAGATGCGGGCGCCGGCCCCGGTGGTGGCGGCCTACCTCGATCGCCATGAGGGCTGGTTCCAGCGCTGCGCCTCGCCGATGACGGTGACCCCCCTGGGGCGCGATGGCTACGTGCTCACGCTCGGGCGATTCGGCAACTTCGGCTTTGAGGTGGAGCCCACCATCGGCCTGGAGCTGCTCCCCCAGGACGCCGGCGTGTACCGCATCCTCACCGTGCCGTCGCCCGAGGCCGACGCGGTGCTTGCCGGGCTGTACGACGTGGAATTCAACGCCAGCCTGCGCCTGGACGAACCGGGGCCCGAAGAGCCGGACCTCTCCCGTGAGGAGGTGGATGGCCTGATGGCCCACACGCTCGTGCGCTGGTCGCTTGATCTGCAGGTGTGGATCCGGTTGCCCGGCATGATCACGCTCCTGCCCGAGCCGCTGGTGCAGTCCAGCGGCGATCGGCTGCTGCGGCAGATCGTGCGCCAGATCTCGCGTCGTCTCACCTGGAAGGTGCAGGAAGATTTCCACACCAGCCACGGCGTCCCTTGCCCTCCGCGCCGGCGGGCAAGGTTCTGAGGCGCTCCGTCGGGCTTCAGGCCTGGGGCTGCAGCAGCTTGTTGACGATCTGCATGCCGGTGACCGCCTGCCAGAGGAACAGGGTCATCAGCAGCATGTTCATGCCCACATGAATCTTGCGGGCCCATTCGTTGCCGGCCTGCATCAGTGGCGCCAGGGAGGCGGCGATGGCGATCATGCTGAGCATGGCGAGCGCCACCAACAGGTGGGGGCCCACGAAGAGTTTGCCGTTGTTGACGTAGGTGACCGCCAGGCCACCCACGGTCCCGAGGGTCATCAGGGCCAGCACCAGGCTGCCGGACCGGAAATGGCGGCGGGCGAATTGGCCCTTCACCAGGGTCTTGCGCTCCTCGGCCGTAGCGGTGCGGGTTTTCTTGGCCTTGATGCCGAGCACCATCGCCTGGATCGACAGCCCCAGCAGCACCCACATCAGCAGCGGATGCAGAAAGCTGATGGGCAGGGGGAGCGGGGAGGGGATCGGGAGTGCCATGGCGCTCAGTGGTGCCAGGCGAAGGTAGGACGCCCCAGGGGACCGCGGCGGTCTCCGGCTACGCGCTTTGAGTGCCCGCGCAGCTGGCCGCTGCGCTCCCTGGGCAGCTGGCCGCTGCGCTCAGTGGAGGAAATGGCGGCGGCCGGTGATCACCATCGCCAGGCCCAGCTCGTCACAGGCGCGGATGGAATCGCCGTCGCGCAGGCTGCCGCCGGGGTGGATCACGGCGGTGATGCCACGGGTGGCCGCCAGGCGCACGGTGTCGTCGAAGGGGAAGAAGCCGTCGCTGGCGAGTACCGCTCCCTGTGCCCCCTCGCCGGCGGCGGCGAGGGCCAGCTGGGCGGAGCCCACCCGGTTGGTCTGGCCGGCGCCGATGCCAAGGCTGCGGCCGTCGCTGGCCACCACGATCGCGTTGGAGCGCACGTGGCGCACCAGCTTCCAGGCGAAGCGCAGGTCGCGCACCTCTCGCCCATCGGGCTGCCGCTGGCTGGCCACGGTCCAGGCGGCCGGTTCCGCCGGCTGGTCGTCGAGATCCTGCGCCAGCATTCCGCCGAGGATGCTGCGCAGCTGGCGCCGCTCCGCCCGCCCGATCGCCTCGGGGGCAAGCTCCAGCACCCGCAGGTTGGGTTTGGCGGCCAGTAGGGCGAGGGCCTCCGGATCCACCGCAGGGGCCACCACGCACTCGAGAAACAGACTGGTGAGCTGTTCGGCGGCTGCCGGTAGCAGCGGTCCGTTGAGGGCGATGATGCCGCCGAAGGCCGAAACCCGGTCGGCGTCGAGCGCACGGCCGAGGGCGTCGGCCACCGTGCCGCCGATGGCCACGCCGCAGGGGTTGGTGTGTTTGATCACCACCGCAGCCGGCTCGGCGTCGGCCCCGTAGCCGAACTCGCGCACCGTGGCGAGGGCCGCTTCCAGGTCGAGAAGGTTGTTGTAGCTGAGCTCTTTGCCCTGCTGCTGCACGGCGGCCCCCCAGCCGGCGCCCTCGCTGGCGAACCAAGTGGCGCTCTGGTGCGGATTTTCGCCGTAGCGCAGGCTCTGGCGCGCCGGCAGGGCCAACTGCAACGGGGCCACTCGGTCCGTTCCATCGGATTCAGCCGCCCCGTCCACTCCCTCGGCTTCATCCGCGCCGCCCAGCCGCTCGCCCAGCCAGGTGGCGATCGCCGCGTCATACGCCGCTGTGTGCCGGAAGGCGGCCAGGGCCAGACGGCGGCGCAGGTCGAGGTCGAGGCTGCCGCGGGCCAGGGCCTCGAGGAAGGGGCCGTATTGCGCCGGATCGGTGAGTACCGCCACGTCGCTGTGGTTCTTGGCGGCCGCGCGCACCATGGCCGGCCCCCCGATGTCGATGGTCTCGATCGCGGTCTCCCAGGAGACGTTCGGATCGGCGACCGTGCGCACAAAGGGGTACAGGTTCACCACGACCACGTCGATGGGATCGATCCCCTGGGCCTCCAGATCGGCGCGGTGGGCCGGATCCTCGCGCCGGGCCAGGATGCCGCCATGGATGCGCGGGTGCAGGGTCTTGACGCGGCCGCCCAGGAGTTCGGGCGCTCCGGTGTGGTCGGCCACGCGGGTGACGCTCAGGCCGGCCTCCGCCAGGGTGGCGGCGGTACCGCCACTGGAGAGGAGCCGGTAGCCATGCCGCAGCAGCCCTTCGGCCAGGGGCACAAGTCCCTTCTTGTCGGACACGCTCAGGAGGGCCGTCGGAGCCATGGCGGCAAGGTGGATGACGCAGGGGCCAACCTACGCAGCAACCCCCACCCGCTCCGCCACCTCCCCCCACACCCACGCCGCCATGGACCCTGACGCAACCCTCCCCGCCCCGGGGCCCCCGGCCGATCCCGAAGCCCTGATGGCCGGCCCGGAGCGCGCCGCCCGGCGCCTGGTGCTGCTGCACGGCTGGGGGGCGGATGCCGATGACCTGCTGGATCTGGGCCAGGAGCTGGTGGATGCCACGGTGAGCGTGGTGGCGTTGCGGGCGCCCCAGGCGCATCCCGGCGGCTTCGGCCGGCAGTGGTACCCCCTTAGCCCGGCGCCGGAGTGGGTGCAGCTGCCCCAGGCCCGCCAGGCCCTGCGCCAGCGCCTGGAGCGGCTGGCGGCCACCGTGCCGTTGGAAAGAACCGCCCTGCTGGGCTTCTCCCAAGGGGCGGCGATGGCCGTGGATGCGGCCGCCGACCTGCCTTTGGCGGCTCTGATCGCCTGCAGCGGCTACCCCCATCCCGACTGGCAGCCCCAGCCGCGCACCCCGGTGTTGCTCACCCATGGCCGGGAGGACGGGGTGGTGCTGCCGGCTGCCAGCGAGGAGCTTGAGCGCAAGCTTCGGGCGGCCGGGGGAGCCGTGCGCCGGGTGGAGTTCCCGGGGGGGCATGGCATCGATCCGGAACTGTTTCCGGTGATGCGGGAGTTTCTTCAGGCCGGCTGGGACGGCAGCACCGAGGCTGGCTGAGGAACGGGGAAGAACGGGAGGAACGGGTCCAGGGATGCTGCGACGAGCGCCCCTGGGGATCCGAATGGACGCACTCAGACGAATGCGTACTCGTACTCCTCCATTTCCTCCCAGTCGTCGGCGGCGAGAGCTTCGAGGCCTTCGAAGAGCACGTCTTCACCGATGCGGTCGACGATCAGGCGCAGGGAGGGGAAGAGGAAGTGGTTCTCTTCGGCGTACTGGGCGCTGAACAGGCCCTTCTCCCCCCAGAAGAAGCGGTCGGTCGTGTGCTCGTTGCGGCGCACGTTGAGGATGGCGGGTGCCACCAGCTCGGCTTCGGCGATGTAGCGCCGGGCTGCGGTGACCGGCTTGTGGGAGCCGGTTTCGAGATTGAAGGTGGGGACGTGGGCCAGGACACGCTGACCGGCGAGACGTCGGCGGCTGATCCGCTTGCGCTTCTTGGACATGGTGGGGCTCCCGGACGGGAGGCTGGAGGGACTGGGGGGTGGCGGGAGAAGACGGGCTGCCAAAGCAGCCCGGTGTGGCTCCGCCCGGACGCGGAGCCATCGTCCCTACTTCAGAGGCCCAGTAAGAGATCGGGGACAGATCAGGGGGCGGGGCAGCCCCCGAGGGAGCGCTATGGCAGCAGGGACGCTGCTCACCCTGCTGTAGCCTCGGTTGCGTGGTTAGTGCAACCCCAGCTGTCGCAACCCAGACCTGCCGCCCCCAATCGGGCCGCAAGGTAGTGATCGATACAAGCACCCTAAAGCTTTTTTTTGGATTCCCCCCACGGGTAACCAAAAAGTTTTGTGAACACCCGGTGGCCTCTTTGCGGATGGACGCTCTGCGCCTCCTCCGTTACCGGTGATGCCAGTCTCGGAGCGGTTTCTGAGCCTGGTGCAGCACCAGCTCGCCCAGTTCATCGACTGCGCATCTATCCGCTCCCTGGTGGTCTACGTGGCCCACCAGGGGCCGGAAGGCCAGCCCAGCCTGGTGCCCGTTGGGCATTGGCCCCTCGATGGCCGGGCCCTGCCGGCGGTCGACAGCGCCAGCCGGCTGCGGCTGCCGGCCGAGGAGCGTCGCTGGCTGCCCCTGCGCCACCAGCAGGCACTGCTCGGCGCCGTGCAGGTGGAAAGCGAGGGCAGCGCGTGGCCCGAGCCCCTGGCCCAGCGCCTGCAGGCCCTGGCCCTCTGCCTCACGGAGGCCCTGGCCCTCGATCTGGAACAGCGGCGCCTGGAGAAGCGGCTGTCGGTTCAGGAGGAGCAGCTGCGCGTTCTGGTGCACCAGCTGCGCAACCCCCTCACGGCCCTGCGCACCTTCGGCCACCTGCTGCTGCGCCGCCTCGATCAAGACAGCGACAACCGCTCGCTGGTGGAGGGCCTGCTGGCGGAGGAGCGGCAGCTCAACCGCTACGTGGATGCCCTCAGCACCCTGGCCCGGCCCGAACCCTTGCTCGCCGGTGCGGCCGCCCCCCAGCCCCTGCTGCTGCCACCGCTGCTCAGTGGTCCGGAGGGCCAGCCCCTGGCCGAACGGCTCGACCCACTCCTGCAGCGGGCGGTGGCCACAGCCGCCCTGCAGGGGCGGCCCTGGCAGGGCCCCACCACCCTGCCCCCCTGGCGGGGCGATAGCGGTGCGGTGGCCGAGATCCTGGCCAACCTGCTGGAGAACGCTTTCCGCTACAGCCCCCAGGGGGTGGCGGTGGGGCTCGTGGCGCAGCAGGAGGAGGGCCGGCTCGATCTGACCGTGTGGGATGGGGGTCCGCCGATCGATGCGGACGAGCGCCAGGCCATCTTCGAGCGCGGCGTGCGGGGGCGTCGCGGCGCCAAGCGGCCCGGCACGGGGCTGGGGCTGGCGCTGGCCCGCGATCTGGCCGTCGCCCTGGGGGGCACCCTGGAATTGTTGCCCTCCCCCGCCACCGTGAACCCTGCCCTTCCCGGCGCGGGCAACGCCTTCCGCCTCAGCCTGCCCGCCCCAGCGTCACCGCCAGGGCAGTGAGCAGCAGGGCGCCACACTCGCTCCATTCCACGCAGGCGCCGTAGCTGTCGCCGCTGTGGCCCCCCAGGCGCCGGCCCAGCCGGTGCGGCACCAGCAGGGCGGGAAGCGCGCCGGCGAGCAGGGCCAACGCCAGCGCCGGGGAAGAGATCAGGGCCAGCGTGGGCACGCCGAGGGCGGCTACCGCCAGCAGGGTGGGGCGCAGCTCCACCGCCAGGCCGGCCCAGTGCTGCCGGTGGAAGGCGGCCGTGCCGCCGGGCCGCAGGTAGGGGAAACGGGCCATCGCCAGCAGGGGGGCCACCCGTCCCCAGACCGCCGCCCAAACCAGTGCCACCGGCGCCACCGCCCCCAGGCAGGCCAGGGCGGCGGCCCGCAGCAGCAGCAGCAGGGCCAGGGTCTGGGCGCCGGCGGCGCCCACCCGGCTGTCGTCCATCGCCTCCAGCAGCCGGTCGCCGGCCGCCAGACCATCGGCGGTGTCCATGGCGCCATCCATGTGCAGGCCGCCGCTGAGCCAGAGGGCCAGGGCCAGGGTGAGCGCCACCTGGGCCAGGACCGGCACCCGGCTCTCCAGCCCCAGCCAAAGCAGGGCCTGCAGGCCGCCGAGCACCGCGCCGATCCAGGGGGCAAAGCGGGCGATGCGCGTGAACCGCGGCTCGATGCCCGGCCAGGCGGGCAGCACGGAATAGAAGATCCAGGCCCCGCTTAGGTCCCGCAGCCAGGAGAGGGGGGGGGGAGGACGCATCCGAGGGGGCAGGGGCGCGGCTGCGCGTAGCGTCGCCCCAGCGACGGCACGCGGCGATCGCCTCCCACTCTGCCTTCCGGATCCACGCCCGCTGCCCGCGCACCCGCGCCCGCTGCGGCTGCCTCGACACCCCCCACGGCCCGGTGCCCACGCCGCGCTTCATGCCCGTGGGCACCCTGGCCACGGTGAAGGGGATCACGGTGCCCCAGCTGGCCGACACCGGCGCCCGCATGGTGCTGGCCAACACCTTCCATCTGCATCTGCAGCCGGGAGAGGAGATCGTCGCTGAGGCCGGCGGGCTGCACCGCTTCATGGGCTGGTCGGGGCCGATCCTCACCGATTCGGGCGGCTTCCAGGTGTTCAGCCTGGCGGACATCAACCGCATCGATGACGAGGGGGTGACCTTCCGCTCCCCCCGCGATGGCCGCCGCATCACCCTCACCCCCGAGGTGTCGATGCGCATCCAGATGGCCCTCGGCGCGGATGTGGTGATGGCCTTCGACCAGTGCCCCCCCTATCCCGCCAGCGAGGCCGATGTGGCCGCCGCCTGCCGCCGCACCCACGCCTGGCTGGAGCGTTGCCGGGCCGCCCACAACCGCCCCGACCAGGCGCTGTTCGGCATCGTGCAGGGGGGGTGCTTCCCCCATCTGCGGCAGGAATCGGCGCGGATCGTGGCCGCGATGGACCTGCCCGGCATCGCCGTGGGAGGGGTGAGCGTGGGGGAGCCGCCGGAGGAGATGCACAAGATCGTGCGGCTGGTGGCGCCGCTGCTCCCGGAGGACCGGCCCCGCTACCTGATGGGGGTGGGCAGCTTCCGGGAGATGGCGGTGGCGGTGGCCCAGGGGTTCGATCTCTTCGACTGCGTGCTGCCCACCCGGCTGGGGCGGCATGGCACGGCGCTGGTGGGGGGCGAGCGCTGGAACCTGCGCAACGCCCGCTTCCGGCACGACCACACGCCGCTCGATGCCAGCTGCGCCTGTCTGGCCTGCCGTCTCCACAGCCGCGCCTATCTGCATCACCTGATCCGGGCCGAGGAGATGCTCGGCCGCACCCTGCTGAGCCTCCACAACCTCACCTCCCTGCTGCGCTTCAGCACGGCCATGGCCCGCGCGATCGCGGAGGGTTGTTTTTCAGAGGATTTCACTCCCTGGGAGCCCGATTCCCCAGCCGCCCACACGTGGTAGCGTCCAGGCCTTGTCGGGATGGCCCGCCGGGCCCCGTCCCCCATCCCCCATTCCCATGACGCCCATGGTTCTCTCGCTGCTGGCCGGTTCGCACCTTCAGGCCCCCCTCGCCCAGCTGCCCGAGGCCTACCAGGCATTCGGTCCGCTGGTCGACATCCTGCCGATCATCCCCCTGTTCTTCCTGCTGCTGGCGTTTGTGTGGCAGGCCTCAGTGGGCTTCCGCTGAGCCGGCCTGGCCGCAGACCCCCTCGATCCCGGTCCTCTCCCCCCTCCCCAGGACCTTCCGTTTTTCCCCCAGCAGGTGTCCGTTGGACATCTGCTTTTTTTATGTGCCGCCTTTTTGCGTGCCGCCGTCGGTCGCCACGCCACTACGCGGCCGGCCGCTATCACAGACGCCATCAGGGTCACGAGGTGAGGGCAGGGCGAGTCCGCGAAGAATATGCAACGCTTTTAATCAGGATAAAGTGCAACATGATTCGCGCTATTTGAGCCCACATTCGTTGCTTTTGAGGGTGACAAGATTCACGCCGCTCGCCATACTCATGGAAGACCTCACACGAAAACAATGCGTACGCGCTTTCTTCGCGGTTTCGCCCTCGGTCTTCTGCTCAGCTCCGGCGTAGCCGTAGGTGCAAACGTGGCCCCCGCTCATGCGGCATGCAGGCCGACGGATCCCTCGGCCACCTGCCTGACCTTCAATCCCCTCACCGAATCCAACGTGGAGAACCGCGGTGGGTTTACAGGTGAATTTACTCCGCCTCCCAATCCGCTGAATGCCTACAACCAGGTGCGCCTGCAATTCAGGTTTACCGGTGCCTGGACGACCCCCTTCACCCTCGATGAGCTGAGTGTGAAGGGCGATGGCATCACCAGCAGCCTGAGCATCCCCAGCAAGATCATCAATTTCGCCACCAACGACTTTGATAGCAACAATTCGCTCTGGGCCTCCCTCGACACCAACATCAATCAGCTGAATTTCTCCAATAGCCTGCTGTCACTGCGGATCCCCGATGGCGTTGCCGAGAGTGGCGCCACGCTTGAGGCCCGCATCCAGTACCGCAGCGTCAACGAGGCCCAGCTGAATTCCTCCGGCAGCAATTTCCTCACCAGGGCCTTCATCCCTTCCGAAGTTCCCGGTCCTCTGCCGATCGTGGGCGCCGGCGTGGGCCTGGCCTTCTCGCGCCGCCTGCGCGGGCGGATCCGCGCCTCGGTCTGAGGCTCAGCCGCCCCGCAGAATCGCCCAGGCGAATTCCGGCAGGGCGAGCATGCGGCGCCAGCGCTGCGGTTCTTGCAGCAATCGGTACAGCCATTCGATCTGCAGGGCCCCCATCCACCCGGGGGCCCTTTTTTTCATGCCGGCCCACACATCGAAGCTGCCGCCCACGCCCATCCACAGGCCGGATCGGGGGCGCAGGCCGTGGATCCAGGTCTCCTGGCGCGGCACCCCCAGGGCCACCAGCACCAGGTCGGGTTGGAGGTTGAGCAGCTCGTTCTCGATGCCTGGCCAGGTTTCGGTGCTCTGGTACCCGTGGCAGGCCATGGCCAGCTGCAGTCCGGGAATCTCGGCCGCCAGCCGCTCCCGCAGCCGCTCCATGGTGGACGGTGAGGCCCCCACCAGGGCCACCCGCCAGCCCTGGCGGGCCCCATGCTCCAGCAGGCGCCGCGCCAGCTCGATGCCGGGGCTGCGCGGCACCCGCAGGCCCTGGCGGCCCAGGGCCCACACCACACCTGCGCCATCGGCAATCACCAGCTGGGCCGCCTCGATCACCTCCCCCAGGGCGGGATCGGCGCGGGCGGCCATCGTCATCTCGGCATTGAGGGTGACCACCTGACCGCCGCCGTGCCCGTGCAGGTCAAGGGCGGCCGCGAACGCGTCTCGGCAGGCATTCACTGCGACACCTAACACGCGGGTGCGGACCGAAGCGGTCACGATGGCTGCCATGGCCAGGGGGGTCAGCGGGAGAAAATCTAAGGTCCCCCCCGACGGCGGCTGCGCCATGCCCCACGGTCCCGTTCCCACCGTCCCTCCGCCCGCCCGGGGGGCCGACCCGCAGGCCTGGGCGGTGTTGCAGGAGCTCGATCGGCAGATCGAGGCCGTGGTGCTCAGCCGCCAGCATCCCCTCACCGGCCTGCTGCCCGCCAGTACCGCCAACACCGTGCACGGCAACTACGGCGACGCCTGGGTGCGCGATTGCGTGTATTCGATCCAGTGCGTGTGGGGCCTGGCCCTGGCCCACCGCCGTCTGCGCGGACCCAGCCGTCGCTCCTTCGAGCTCGAGCAGCGGGTGCTGCAGCTGATGCGCGGCCTGCTCGCCGCCATGCTCCGCCAGGCCGCGAAGGTGGAGCGGTTCAAGGGCAGCCTCGATCCGCTCGATTCCCTCCACGCCAAGTTCGACACCGACACCGGCCTGCCGGCGGTGCCCGACGACGGCTGGGGTCACCTGCAGCTCGACGCCACCGCCCTGTTCCTGCTGCAGCTCGCCCAGCTCACGCGCTCGGGCCTGGTGGTGGTGCAGAGCGGGGCGGAGCGGGACTTCGTACAAAACCTGGTGTACTACATGTGCCGCGCCTACCGGGTGGCCGATTACGGCATCTGGGAGCGGGGGGACAAGGGCAACCACGGCCTGCCGGAGCGCAACGCCAGCTCGATCGGTCTGGTGAAGGCCGCGCTGGAGGCTCTCGATGGCGTGGATCTCTACGGGCCCCATGGCGACGGCAGCTGCTGCCTGGTGATTCCCCACGACGCGGTGGTGCGGCTGCGCCGCGCCCTGGCGGCCCTGCTGCCCCGGGAGTCGGGGAGCAAGGAGGTCGACAGCGCCTGTTTGTCGGTGATTGGTTACCCGGCCTGGGCGGTGGATGATGCGGCCCTGGTGGAGCGCACCCGCGCCCGCATCCGCGCCGATCTGGGGGGCGCCTACGGCTACAAGCGCTTCCGTCGCGACGGCCACCAGACCGTGGTGGAGGACGTGACCCGCCTGCACTACGAACCGGAGGAGCTGGCCGAGTTTGAGCACATCGAGTGCGAGTGGCCCCTGTTTCTGGCCTACGAGTTGATCACGGCCTGCTGTGAGGAGCGGTGGGAGGAGGCCCGGCGCTGGCGCCGCCGGCTCGAGGAGCTGAGCGTGGCGGTGGATGGGGTGCCGCTGCTCCCCGAGCTGTACCTGGTGCCGGAGGAGGCCATCGCCGCGGAGCGCCGCAACCCCGGCAGCCAGCCCCGCCAACCCAACGAAAACGTGCCGCTGCTCTGGACCCAGAGCCTCACCTGGCTGTCGGATCTGCTGCTGCATGGCCTGCTCACCCCGGAGGATCTCGACCCCTGCCAGCGGCGGCTGGGGGCTCCGCTCGGCGCCAGCGAGGTGCTGGTGAGCCTGGTGCCCGCCGATGCCGCCATCGCCGCCCGCCTGACCCAGGCGGGTCTGCCGGTCAACCCTCCCCCCGAGGTCGAGCTCGCCGTCGAGCCCGCCGCCGCCGAGGTTGCCGCCGCCGTCACCCGCATCGCCAGCTCGCGGGAACTGGCCCAGCGCATGGCGACAGTGGGTGCCAACCCCCGGCTGGGCCTGAGCGGCCATCCGCCGGTGCGCATGGAAACCATGGCCACCGCCCGGCTCTATCGCCTCGGCGATGAGTTGGTGGCCTACCTGCCGGCAGTGCTGGAGGAGGACACCTTCTACCTGGCCGACGATCCCCAGCAGCTGGTGGACACGGTGGTGGCGGAGGTGCGTCTGCTGCAGCGCCACTGGCGTGGCGCCGGTGCGCCGCTGCTGCTGGTGCCGGTGGCCGCCGCCGCCTTCCAACACGATTCGGAGGCTTTTCTGAGGCTCGGCCGCGACCTGCTCCGCGGCGATCTGGAGGGGGTGCCGGTGCAGCTGGCGCCTCTGGCGGAGCTGGTGAGCCAGGCCAGCGTGGTGGAGCTGCCGGATCAGGCGCTCGCCGCCTGCACCCT
>CANEWU010000036.1 GCA_947442825.1 Synechococcaceae cyanobacterium | reverse complement strand
GGCAGCGGGGGCGGCGCTGGCGGTGGTGGGGGTGGCACTCATGGGCTCGGGGGCGCGGCCAGGCTGGCGGGGGGGATCCCGCCATTGAGCCTGGGCTCACGCAATCGAAAGACAAACAAAGATCCTCCCGTCTCGGCCTCCCGTTCGTCAACATGCACCCTGTCCTGCCTGGTGCGCCCTTCGCCGCATCCGATGCCCGATCCGGCCCTGACGATCGCCGCCCTGATCCGCGATGCCCAGCTGGCCGACGTCTGTGGCCAGTGGTTGCGTGGTGGCCGCTACCAGCTTGAGGCCCTGGACCCGGACGACGACCCGGTGGCTGCCCTCGACCGACGCCGCGACGACTTCGACGCCGTTTTGCTTGAGCAGGGGGTGCTGCCGGCCTCCACCTCCCGCGCCCTCGGGGAGAGGGGGCTGCTGCTGCCGGCGGTGGTGATCGGCGAGGTCACCGGCCAGGTGGAGGTCCACGATGCGGAGGTGCACCTGCCGCCCGACCAGCTTGAGCAGCTCAGTTACAGCCTTGATGCGGCCCTCTCCCGCTTTTTGAGGCGCGGCCTGCTTCCTGACGGTGGTGCGGAGGCGGGTGCCGCCTCGGAGGTGGGCGAGCGCTGGAAGCTGGCGAACCGGTTGAAGGGGAGGCTGGGCTACCTCGGGGTGTACTACAAGCGGGACCCCTCCCGCTTCCTGCGCAAACTCTCGGAGGCGGATCGGGAGGAGCTGCTGCGCTCCCTCACCCGCACCTACCGCGATCTGCTGATCAGCTACTTCCGCGATCCGGCTGCGGCGAACCAGGCGCTGGAGAGTTTCGTCAACACCGCATTCTTCGCAGACCTGCCGATCACCAAAACTGTTGAAATTCACATGAATCTGATCGATGGCTTCTGGAAGCAGCTAAAGTTGGAAGGACACAAGAATGATTTTATTCGGGATTATCGCCTTGCCTTGCTTGATGTGATGGCCCACCTCTGCGAGATGTATCGCCGCGCCATCCCCCCCGACCTTCCGGTTCTCGCCGCCGACCTCGACGACTCCCGTGGCAGTGCCGGCCTTCTCACCTCGGAGCGCAGCTGAGATGCCCCCTCGCAAGACCTACATCCTCAAGCTCTACGTCGCTGGCAACACGCCCAATTCCATGCGGGCGCTCAAGACCCTGCGCAACATTCTCGATACCGAGTTCCGCGGCGTCTACGCCCTGAAGGTGATCGACGTTCTCAAGAACCCCCAGCTGGCGGAGGAGGACAAGATTCTCGCCACCCCCACCCTCGCCAAGATCCTGCCGCCGCCCGTGCGCCGCATCATCGGTGACCTCTCCGACCGGGAGCGGGTGCTGATCGGCCTCGACCTTCTCTATGAGGAGCTCAGTGAAGAGGGCTTTGCCCTCGGCGATGAGCAGGAGGAGGCGCGCCCCATGTTCGACCCGGATCCGGAGTTCGATCCAGACCCTCCGCTGGCGGCGGGCTCCGGCGGGACCGGCAGTCCTTGAGGCCCCTCCTCTCACCCCTCCCTTCCGCCCCCGCCCCTACCACGCGACCGTTCGATGCAGGACCCCAGCCCGGCCAGCAACGCCTCCCCGAGCACATTGATGCAGGTGCAGAAGCTGCCCACCGGCATCGAGGGGTTTGACGACATCTGCCACGGTGGCCTGCCGGTGGCGCGCGCCACCTTGATCTCGGGCACCTCCGGCACCGGCAAGACGGTGTTCTCCCTGAACTTCCTTAACAACGGCATCTGTCACTTCAACGAGCCGGGCATTTTTGTAACCTTTGAGGAATCGCCGCTTGATATCCTGCGCAATGCTGCCAGCTTTGGCTGGAATCTTCAGGAGATGGTGGAGCAGGATAAGCTCTTCATTCTTGATGCATCTCCCGATCCCGATGGCCAGGATGTGGCCGGCAGCTTCGATCTCTCCGGTCTGATCGAGCGCATTAACTACGCGATTCGCAAATATAAGGCCAAGCGGGTCGCCATCGATTCCATTACAGCCGTCTTCCAGCAGTACGATGCGGTGTCGGTGGTGCGGCGGGAGATCTTCCGCCTGATCGCCCGGCTCAAAGAGATCGGTGTCACCACGGTGATGACCACCGAACGGATCGATGAATACGGTCCGATCGCCCGCTATGGGGTGGAGGAATTTGTTTCCGATAACGTGGTGATTCTGCGGAATGTGCTGGAGGGGGAGCGGCGGCGTCGCACCGTGGAGATCCTCAAGCTGCGCGGCACCACCCACATGAAGGGGGAGTTTCCCTTCACGATGGGGGCCCATGGCGTCAGCATCTTCCCGCTCGGTGCCATGCGCCTCACCCAGCGCAGCTCCAACGTGCGGCTCAGCTCCGGTGTGCCGCGGCTCGACGAGATGTGCGGCGGTGGGTTCTTCAAGGATTCGATCATCCTGGCCACCGGCGCCACCGGCACGGGCAAGACCTTGCTGGTATCTAAATTCATCGAGGACGCCTGCCGCAGCAAGGAGCGGGCGATCCTGTTCGCCTACGAGGAGTCGCGCGCCCAGCTTCTGCGCAACGCCACCAGCTGGGGCATTGATTTTGAGCAGATGGAGCAAGATGGCTTGCTGAAGATCATCTGTGCCTATCCCGAGTCGACGGGCCTGGAAGATCACCTGCAGATCATCAAAACGGAAATCAACCAGTTCAAGCCCTCGCGCATGGCGATCGACTCGCTCTCGGCCTTGGCCCGGGGCGTAAGCCACAACGCCTTCCGCCAATTTGTGATCGGCGTTACCGGCTATGCCAAGCAGGAGGAGATTGCCGGCTTCTTCACGAACACCTCGGAGGAGTTCATGGGCAGTCATTCGATCACCGATTCCCACATCTCCACCATCACCGATACGATCCTGCTGCTGCAGTACGTGGAGATCCGCGGCGAGATGGCCCGCGCGCTGAATGTCTTCAAGATGCGCGGCTCCTGGCATGACAAGGGCATCCGCGAATTTGTGATCACCGGCAACGGTCCGGAAATCAAGGATTCCTTCTCCAACTTCGAGCGCATCATCAGCGGTGTCCCCCATCGGGTCAACGTTGACGAAAGGGCCGACCTAGCGCGGATTGTGCGCGGCGTCGCCGATGACCCCTAAACGGCGCCCCTCCGGCCGCCGCACCCTGCTCTGGCTCACGCCTCGGCCGGTGCGCTACCTCCACGTGGCCACCCGCTGGCCGGCACCGCGGCAGAAGCAGCCCGGTCTGCCGGCCTGCCCGAATCTGAACCTGCACCGCTGAGGGCGCGGCGCTCGGCCTGCAGGGCAAGCTCGTCGCTGTCGGCGTGCTCGAGGGGCAGATCGAACCAGAAGGTGGTGCCCACCCCCGGCTCGCTGGCCATGCGGATCTGGGTGCCGTGCTTGTCGAGGATGCCGCGCACGATTGAGAGGCCCAGGCCGGTGCCGGCCTCGGTGTGCACGGCGTTCTCGACGCGGTAGAAGCGCTCGAAGATGCGTTCCTGGTCGGCCTCGGAGATGCCGTAGCCGCTATCGGCCACCTCGATGCGCAGGCGGGGCAGGGGGGAGGTGAGGGCGCAGGTGGGATTGCTGCCTGCTCCTCGATCGGGCTCCAGGCGGCAGAGGTCGGGCCAGGGGTAGGCGCGCAGCACCAGCCGCCCGCTGGGGGCGGTGAACTTGAGGGCGTTGCCCACCAAGTTGTCGAACACCTGCAGCAGCAGATCCCAGTTGCCCATCACGCGCGGCAGCTGGGGATCGGCGTCCAGGTGCAGCGTCACCCCCTTGTCCTCGGCGTTGAGGCGATAGGTGCGCAGGGTCTGCTCGATCGCCGGGGCCACCTCGATCGGCTCGAAAGCCCACACCCGGTCGGATTCCAGCCGCGAGAGGTCGAGCACGTCGTTGACGAGCCGGGTGAGGCGGTCGGTTTCGGCGTTGGCGATCCCCAGGAACTCCTTCTTCTGCTCCTCGGTGAGCTGGTCGCCCAGGTCGTGGAGGGTCTCCACATAGCTCTTGATGTTGAACAGCGGCGTGCGCAGCTCATGGGAGACGTTGCTGATGAAGCGACCCTGGGCCGCGTTGAGTTCCACTTCCCGGGTCAGGTCCTGGATGGTCATGGCGATGCCCTTGAGGGTTTCGCCGCTGGCGTCCCGCACCGACTGGAGCACGATGCGCAGGGTGCGCGACGGCTCCCCCAGACTGCAGCGCACGTCGGCCAGGTCGCGTTCGCTGGCGATCAGGCCGCTGAGCAGCGGCTGGAGCTCCATCGCCAGGCGGTCGGGCAGCTGCCCTTCCAGATCCACGCCCTCAAGCTTGCGGCCCTCCCAGCGGAAGAGGCGGCGGGCGGTGGGGTTCACCAGCACGATGCGCCCCTCCTCATCGAGCAGCACGGCCCCATCGGCCATGGTGGCGATCAGGGACTGCTGCTTCACCTGGGCGGCCTGCAGCTCCTCGATGTTGGCCTCGTCGTAGGCCTCCAGGCGTGAGGCCATGGTGTTGAACCCCTCCAGCAACTCCCCCAGCTCGCCCCCCACCGGCAGGGCGATACGGGTGGCAAAGTCGCCGCCGGCGATGCGCCGCACCCCCCGCAGCAGCTCCTTCACCGGCTCGGTAATCGTGAGGGCGTTGAACACCGAGCCCAGAATCACCAGCACCCAGATCGAGATGAATACCGCCACCGTCACCTCGCGGGTAAGGGCGGAGCTGGCCAGGAGCGTTTCGTTGGGGTTGATGCCCAGGGCCACCACCCCCAGATAGCGATCGCCATCCACCAGCGGCACGAAGACATCGGTGACCTGGCCGTCGGGGCTGAGGTGCTGGCGGATCAGCGGGTTGTCGGGGCGTTTCTGCAGATCGGCCGGCAGTTCGAGGCGGCGGCTGAGCAGTTGGTCTTCCCCCTGGTTGGCGATGCCGTTGCCCATCGGGATGCCGAGGTAGATCACCCCCTCGGCGTCGGCGAAGACGATGTAGCGCAGGCTGCGGCTCGACGACCAGAAGCGCTCCGCCACCGTCGCCAGGGCCCGGTCATCGCCACGGGCCACCAGTGGGTTGACGTTCGCCGCCACCAGCAGACCCAGATCCCGGCCGTAGCGCGTGTCGCTGAGGCGCACGTCCTGCTGAATGCTGTTGAGGGCAAAGAAGGTGATGCCCGTCATCAGCAGGCTCACCACCAGAGTGGCCACCGCCAGCAGCTTGGTCTGGAGGCTGAATTCCGCCCACCAGCGGGCCAGGCGGCTACGCCAGTCGGCCTGCATCGGCAAGGTTGGAGAGCTGCTCATCGCCGCACCTGGTGGCCGATGTCCCGGCGGAAGGTCATGCCGGTGAAGTGGACCTGCTCGAGCGCCCCGTAGACCCGCGCGAAGGCCGTGTCGAAGTCGTCGGCCTGGGCCACCATCGCCAACACCCGGCCGCCGGCGGTGCGGCAGACGCCGTCGGCGTCGCGGCGGCTGCCGGCGTGGAAGAGCTGGCCGTGGGGATCGCTGGACTCCGGGGCGGTGATCGGATCGCCCTGGCGCACTGTGCCGGGGTAGCCCTCGGCGGCGACGATCACGCAGGCGCTGCAGCCCGGATGGATCGTCAGGGGCGGCGCCTCGGCCAGCCTCCCCTCGGCGCAGGCCAGCAGCACGGCCGCCAGCTCCGGCCCGAGCAGGGGCATCAGCGTTTCGCACTCCGGATCGCCGAAGCGGCAGTTGAATTCGATCACCTGGGGCCCGCTGGCGGTGAGCATCAGGCCGGCGTAGATCACGCCGCGGTAGTCGATGCCGCGGGCGCGCAGGGCGGCGAGGATCGGATCGAGCACGGTCTGGCGCACGTCCTCAAGGGCGGCCGCATCGAGCAGGGGGGCCGGCGCGTAGGCGCCCATGCCGCCGGTGTTCGGGCCGGTGTCGCCCTCGCCGATGCGTTTGTGGTCCTGCGCGGGGGGCAGCAGCACGGTGGCGCGGCCGTCGGTGAGGGCGAAGACCGACACCTCCGGACCCTCGAGTCGCTCCTCGAGCACCAGCGAGGCGGCGCCGAAGCGCCCCTCGAACACCTCGCGGATCGCCGCCTCGGTTTCGGCCACGGTTGTGGCCACGGTGACCCCCTTGCCAGCGGCGAGGCCATCGGCCTTGACCACCAGCGGTCGCCCCTGCTCCTGCAGCACCGCCAGGGCGTCCTCCAGGTGATCGGCCGGCCAGTGGCCGGCGGTGGGTACGCCGGCCTCGCGCATCAGCGCCTTGGCCCACTGCTTGCTGGCCTCCAGCTGGGCGCCGTCAGCCCCTGGACCGAACACCGCCACGCCGGCCTGGCGCAGATGGTCAGCCAGGCCGGCCGCCAACGGCACCTCCGGACCCACCACCACCAGCGCGATCGCCTCCCGGGCACAGAGGGCGGCCAGGGCCCCAGGGTCGCTTTCGGCGATCGCCAGCTGGCGGCAGCCGGCGATGGCGGGGGTGCCGCCGTTGCCCGGGGTCACCCACACCGCCTCGACGCCGGGACAGCGGGCCAGGGCCCAGCCCAGGGCGTTCTCGCGCCCGCCGCCGCCCACCACCAGGATCCGGGCGGGGGAGGGAACGGAGGGGGAGGGGAGGGCCATTTCGGAACGGATCAGGCGGGAGGATGGCGCGGGCAGGCGCCGGTAAGTTGGGCGGCCGGGCGCGCTCCACGGGGCCACCCACGCGGGGACCCCTGCCATTGTCCGTGACCGTGCTCGAGACCGTGCCTGCGACCCTGCCTGAGATTGCCACTGCGCCTGGGCGGGTGATCCTGCCGCGGCAGCGGCGCCTGCGGGTTGTCAGCGCCTGGGCGGCGTGCCTGGCCCTGATCGCGCCGGCCGCCGCCGCGCCGCAGGCTTCGCCGGCGACGATCGTGAGCCCCGCTCCGCTGCCCGCCGCCGCGCCCGTGGTGGATCCGCCGCTGAGCGAGGTCGATTTCGCCGCGCGCCTGGCCAGCGCCGATCTGGCGGGCCTGGATGACCTCTGCCGCCGCAGCGTGGCCGACGACGACCTGCCCCGGCTGCGGCGTCTGCGCGAGCGGCTGCTGGTGCTCCATCCCGCCCCCCAGCCCCTGCCGGTGGTGCTCGCCAACGCCGATGTGCTGCTCTCCTGCCGGGCGCCCCAGGCGGCGATGCAGGTGCTGGAGCGCTATGGCCCCGGCCCCGGGGCCGAGCGGGTGCAATGGCTGCTCCTGCAGTGGCGGGCCGCCAGCGCCGGCCTCGATCACCGCCGCGCCGCCCTCGCCCTGGAGCGGCTGAGCGCCACCGATCCCGCCTCGCTGCAGAGCCTGTTGCTGCCGATCCGCCGCCGCGACGACGGCACCGTGGTGAGTCGACCGGCGGTGGAGCTGCTGGCCGACCACCTGGAGGGCCGGGGCCTGCGGCAGGCCGCGGCGGAGCTGCTGCTGGCCTCCCGCCAGGCCGGGGCCGCCGGGGCCGAACGGCTGCAGCGGGCGGTGCGACTGTTTGATGGCCTGTCCGCTGCGGAGCAGGACCTGGTGCTGGAGGCCGCCCTGGAGCAGGCCGCCGCCGCCGGGGCCTGGAGCCTCGTCACGGAGATCCTCGATGGGCAGACCGACCTCGATCCGCCTACGGCCCGGGCGATCGAACGGCGGCTGCGGCTGAGCGGTCGGTTGGATGATGCCTATGGGGAATGGCGATTGCGCCGGCGCGATCCGGCCGCCACCGCCCGCACCCGCCAGCTGGAGCGCCAGCTGCGCTCCCCCCGCTCCCCTGGGGGCCACTCCCCCGCCCCGCCTCCCGACCCCTCTCCTTCCCCGTCTCCCCTTCCCCCGTCGCCATGACCGCCTACGTTCTCGGCCCCCTGCTCCATGAGGGCAAGGCCAAGCGGGTGCACGCCACCGACCGCGAGGACCGGGTGGCTGTGGAATTCAAGGACGATGCCACGGCCTTCAACGCCCTCAAGAAGGCCCAGCTGGCGGGCAAGGGCCCGCTCAATTGCCGCATCTCCGCCCTGCTGTTCGAGCACCTCGCCCGCCAGGGCGTGCCCACCCATTACCTGGGGGTGGACGGCGAGCGCTGGATGCTGGTGCGGCCGGTGCGGATCGTGCCGGTGGAGGTGGTGGTGCGCAACGTGGCGGCTGGCTCCCTCTGCCGCCAGCTGCCGATCGCCGTGGGCACCCCGCTGGAGCCGCCCCTGCTGGATCTCTATTACAAGGACGATGCCCTGGGGGATCCGCTGCTCACCGAGTCCCGCCTGGAGCGCCTCGGGCTGCTCAGCCCGGAGCAGCGCCGTCGCCTTGAGGAGCTGGCGATGCAGGTGAACCAGGAGTTGCGGGCGCTGTTCGCTTCGGTGGGTCTCGAGTTGGTGGATTTCAAGATCGAGCTGGGCTTCACCGCCGAGGGCGAGTTGGTGGTGGCCGATGAGATCAGCCCGGACACCTGCCGGCTCTGGGATCGGGCGGTCGCCGACGCCGGCGACCGCATCCTCGACAAGGACCGCTTCCGCCAGGACCTCGGCGGCGTGATCGAGGCCTACGGGGAGGTCCTCAAACGGGTCCAAGGGGTCTGTCCTGAACCCCATTCCTACCGGTAAGGTCTGCGTCGACGTGCGGCCTGGCCGCTCCGCAGACCCCTCTCCATGCCCGGCGCCCGTCCCCGCAGGTCGACCTGCCTCCGTCCTGCTGCCCTTTCCGGCGTGGCGGCGGGTGCGCCGCTCCTGGCCCTGATGCTGCTCGGCGCCGGCGCCGTGCGGGCCGCGGATGCCGCCGAGCCTGTTGCGTCGCTGGCCCAGGGCGCCACCCCCTCCCCTGCCACCCCCGCCCAAGCCCAGGCTGAGGCGCAAGTCCAGGCCCAGGCCCCCGCCCAGTCCCAATCTCCCGCCCCGGCTGACGCCCAGGCTCCCGCTGCCACCCCAGCTCCGGCGCAAGCCCCGGCTGATGCCCAAGCCCCGGCTGATGCCCAGGCTCCCGCCCAGACCCCCGACCCCTTCGCCCCCCTCGGCGACACCCCCGGCATGGTCCCGGCGGACGCCCCCGGCAAGCCCGCGCTCCAGCCGGCCCCCGAGGGCACCCCGACGGCGCCCCGGGCAGAGAGCCAGGAGCCTCGCGTACTGATCAGCGAGATTGCGGTGGAGGGCCTGGCGGGCCATCCCGAGCAGCAGCGCCTCGAGCAGGTGATTTATGGGGCCTTGACGGTCACTCCGGGTACGGAGGTGACCCGGAGCGAGCTCAAGACCGATCTGGCGGCGATCTACGCCACCGGCTGGTTTTCCGATGTGCGCATGGCGCCCCAGGACGGCCCCCTGGGGGTGCGCCTGATCGTGACCGCCACCCCCAATCCGGTGCTCAGCAAAGTCAGCCTCGACCCGCCGGACGCCGAGGTGCCGTCCCAGGTGGTCCAGGACACCTTCGCTGGCGATCTGGGTCGCACCCTCAACCTGCGCACCCTGCAGACCCGCATGGAGGAGCTGCAGAAGTGGTATGCCGACCAGGGCTATTCCCTCGCCCGGGTCAGCGGCCCCACGCGGGTGAGCCCTGAGGGGGAGGTGCAGCTGGCGGTGCGCCAGGGCACCGTGGCCGGCGTGGAGGTGCAGTTCCTCACCAAGGAGGGATCCGCCACCAACGACAAGGGCGACCCGATCCGGGGCAAGACCAAGTCTTGGGTAATCACGCGCGAGATTTCCCTCAAGCCCGGCCAGATCTTCAACCGCCGCAACCTCGAGGAGGACCTCAAGCGCCTCTACGGCACGGGCCTGTTCAGCGACGTCAAGGTGACCCTCAAGCCGGTGCCGGCCACCCCGGGGGAGGTCACAATCGTGCTGGGGATCGTCGAGCAGTCCACCGGCTCCCTTTCCGGCGGCCTGGGCTACAGCCAGAGCCAGGGCGTTTTCGGCCAGGTGCAGCTGCAGGACAGCAACCTGCTGGGCCGGGCCTGGGACCTCTCGACGAGCTTCACCTACGGCCAGTTCGGCGGCCTGTTCGACATCACCTTCACCGATCCCTGGATCAAGGGCGATCCCTTTCGTACCGCCTTCCGGGTCAAGGCATTCGTCAGCCGCGACGTGCCCCAGATCTTCCAGAGCCAGAACAACGGCAACATCTTCAGCGCCTCGGAGTTCTATGAAGCCCCGGGCACCGATGTGGCCTACAACATCAACAGCAACGACAATCCGCTCGGCAAGAGCTTCGACAACGTCGGGGAAGCCGAGTCTGCCGACAACGACATCAGCTGGTTCAATTACAACGGCAACTCCGTGGTGATCCAGCGGGCTGGCGGCAACGTGCAGCTGGTGCGGCCCCTGAACGGCGGCAACCCCTACAAGCGGGTGCCCTGGAGCGTGGTGCTCGGTCTGAGCGCCCAGCAGGTGAGGCCGATCGACTTCTCCGGCGACTCCCAGCGCTACGGCGTCGCCAACAACGACTTCAGCAGTAACGGCGCCTATGTGCCCAAGGATTCGGTGATCTGCGTCGCCTACAACTGCGCCACCACCAACCAGCTGGTGGGCCTGCGGGTTGCGGCGACGATGAACACCCTCGATGACCCGCGCAACCCCACCCGCGGCAACTTTCTGAGCATCGGCAGTGAGCAGTTCTTCTCGGTGGGCCCCGATTCGCCCACCTTCAACCGCCTGCGCGGCAGCTTCACCCACTTCATCCCGGTGCGCTGGCTGAGCCTCTACAAGGGCTGCCGCCCCCGCCCCGGCGAAACGGAGGATTGCAAGCAGGCCCTGGCCTTCCAGGTGTCGGCCGGCACCAACATCGGCTCGCTGCCTACGTATGAGGCCTTCTGCGTGGGCGGGGGCAACTCGGTGCGCGGCTACTACGACTGCGACCTTGGCGTGGGCCGCAGCTACGGCGAAGCCACGATTGAGTACCGCTTCCCGATCTTCAGCATCATCAGCGGCGAGGTATTCATCGATGGCGGCACCACCTTCGGTTCCCAGGCCAACGTGCCGGGCAACCCGGGCGAACTTCTGAAGAAGCCCGGCGAGGGCTTCTCGGTGGGCACCGGCCTGATCGTCACCACGCCGGTGGGCCCGCTGCGCCTGGAGGTGGCCAGCCAGGACCTCAGCGGCGACTGGCGCTTCAACCTCGGCGTGGGCTGGAAGTTCTAGTGACCGGCTGGCCCCGCGATTACGAACGGGCCTGGACCCTGGCCGCCGCGGTGGAGCGCAGCGGCGTAGGTCTCCATGGCGGCGCGATGGCGCGCGTGCGGCTCCAGCCCGGCGAGCAGCCCGGCTACTGGGTGGGCTGGCTCGATCGGCCGGCGGAACCGCTGCAGCGTCTCCATCCGGCCCAGGTGTGCGAAACCCAGCTCTGCACCGCCCTGAGCCTGGAGGGGGGGCGCCTGGCCACGGTGGAGCACCTGCTGGCCGCCCTGGCCGGCTGCGGTGTCAGCCAGGCGGAGATTCTGGTGGAGGGCGCCGAGATCCCCCTCCTCGACGGCTCGGCCCTGCCGTGGGTCGAGGCGATCGCTGAGGCGGGCCTGAAGGAGGTGGGGGAGCGCCAACCGCCGCCTTTGCCCACCGAACCGCTGCTGCTGCGCCAGGGCCTCAGCTTCGTGGCGCTCACCCCCGCCGACGGGCCGCGGCTGGCGGCGGCGGTGGAGTACCCCCAGCCCGCCATCGGTCGCCAGCTGTTCTCCCTTGATCTCACCCCCGAGGCCTTCGTGCGCGAGATCGCGCCGGCCCGCACCTTCGGCTTCCGCGAGCAGGTGGAGCAGCTGCGGGCCGCCGGCCTGATCCAGGGCGGCGCCCTCGACAACGCCCTGGTCTGCGACGGGGCCACGTGGCTCAACCCGCCGCTGCGCTTCGCCGACGAACCGGTGCGCCATAAGCTCTTGGACCTGTTGGGGGATCTGGCGCTGGTCGGCCTGCCCCGGGCCCAGGTATTCGCCTACCGGGGCTCCCATGGCCTGCATACCGCCCTGGCGGCAGCCCTGGCCTCCGCGGCCGGACCGGCCGACGCCGGCGCCCCCTCCCCTTCCCGCCTTCCCCTGACCGCCTGAGCCCCTTGACCGTCACCCCCACCCCGCCCAGTCCCGCCACCGGCTCCCCGGTCGAACCCACGGCGGTGCTGCTCTCGAGCGAGCAGATCCTCAACCTGCTGCCCCATCGCTACCCCTTTGCCCTGGTGGATCGGGTGATCGAGTACATCCCTGGCCAGCGGGCGGTGGCGATCAAGAACGTCACCCTCAACGAACCGCAGTTCCAGGGCCATTTCCCGGGCCGGCCGCTGATGCCCGGTGTGCTGATCGTGGAGGCGATGGCCCAGGTGGGCGGGCTGATCGTTACCCAGATGCCGGATCTGCCCAAGGGGCTGTTCGTGTTTGCCGGGATCGACGGGGTGCGCTTCCGCAAGCCGGTGGTGCCCGGCGACCAGCTGCGCATCAGCTGCCAGCTGCTCAGCCTCAAGCGCCAACGTTTCGGCAAGGTGAGTGCCCAGGCCACCGTCGACGGCCTCCTGGTGTGCTCGGGCGAGCTGATGTTCTCACTGGTGGACTGAGCCATGTCGAGCGCAGCGATGGCCACCAGCGTTCACCCCACGGCCGTGGTCGATCCCCGCGCCCGCCTGGGTAGCGGTGTGGAGATCGGTCCCTACGCCGTCATCGGCGCCGATGTGGAGATCGGCGAGGGCAGCCGCATCGGTCCGCACGTGGTGATCGACGGGCGGGTGCGGCTGGGCAAGGACAACCGCATCTTCCCCGGGGCCTGCATCGGCCTGGAGCCGCAAGACCTCAAATACGACGGCGCCCCCACCGAGGTGGTGATCGGCGATGGCAACACCATCCGCGAATGCGTAACGATCAACCGCGCCACCCATGAGGGGGAGCAGACACGGCTGGGCAGCGGCAACCTGCTGATGGCCTATAGCCACCTGGGTCACAACTGCCAGCTCGGCGATCGCATCGTCATCGCCAACGGCGTGGCGGTGGCCGGCCATGTGGTGATCGGCGACCGGGCGGTGATCGGCGGCGTGCTGGGCATCCACCAATTCGTGCACATCGGCACCCTGGCGATGGTGGGTGGCATGAGCCGTATCGACCGCGATTGCCCCCCCTTCATGATGATCGAGGGCCATCCCGGTCGGGTGCGGGGCCTCAACCGGGTGGGGCTGCGGCGCAGCGGCCTTAAGGAGCTTGACGGCGGCGCCCAGCTGAGCCAGCTGCAGGAGCTCTGGCAGCTCATCTACTGCAGCGACCTGGTGCTTGCGGAGGCGTTGCAGGAGGCGCGCCGCCAGGTGCTGCTTCCCGCCGCCGAGGAGCTGTGCGGCTTCCTGGAGGCCTCGATCGGCCCGGGCCGTCGCGGTCCGCTGCCGGCGCAGCGCGGATGAGCCGCCTGCTGGTGAGCACCGGTGAGGTGTCTGGGGATCTGCAGGGGTCGCTGCTGATCGCCGCCCTGCACCGGGAGGCGGCGCGGCGCGGCGTGCCGCTGGATGTGGTGGCCCTGGGCGGACCGCGCATGGCGGCCGCCGGCGCCGATCTGATCGCCGATACGGCCCGGCTGGGGGCGATCGGGCTGTGGGAGGCCCTGCCGTTGGTCCTGCCCACCCTGCGCCTGCAGGCGCGGTTGCGGCGCTGGCTGCGCACCCACCCGCCCGATGGGGTGGTGTTGATCGACTACATGGGCGCCAACGTGACCCTGGGGCGCCGCCTGCGCCGCCTCTACCCGGCAGTGCCGATCACCTATTACATCGCCCCCCAGGAATGGGCGTTCCGGCTGGGGGAGGGGGGCACCACCCGCCTGATCGGCTTCACCGACCGCATCCTGGCGATCTTCCCGGAGGAGGCCCGCTTCTACGGCGCCCGCGGCGCGAAGGTCACCTGGGTGGGCCACCCGCTGATCGACACCCTGGGCACGCCGCCGGATCGGGCCGAGGCCCGGGCCCTGCTGGGGTTGGCGGCGGCGGCGCCGGTGCTGCTGCTGCTGCCCGCCTCCCGGCCCCAGGAGCTGCGCTATCTGCTGCCGCCGATGGCGGCGGCGGTGGCGTTGTTGCAGCGGCGGCGGCCCGATCTTGAGGTGCTGGTGCCGGCGGGGCTGGCGGGCTTCGAGGGGCCGCTCCAGGAGGCGCTGGCGGCGGCCGGGGCGCGGGCGCGGGTATTGGGGGCCAGCGAGGCCAACGACCTGCGCCCCGCCCTCTGTGCCGCCGCCGACGCGGCCCTCACCAAGTCGGGTACGGCCAATCTGGAGCTGGCCCTGCGGGGCGTACCCCAGGTAACCGGCTATCGCGTCAGCCGCCCCACCGCCTTCGTGGCGGAGCATCTGCTGCGCTTCCAGGTGCCCCATATCTCGCCGGTGAACCTCGTTCTGGGGGAGCGGCTGGTGCCGGAGCTGCTGCAGCGTCAGTTCACGCCGCAGGCGATCGTGGCGGAGGTGGAGCCGCTGCTCGATCCGCAGGGGGAAGCGCGTCGCCGGATCGTGGAGGGCTACGGTCGGCTGCGGCGGGTCTTGGGGGAACCCGGCGTCACCGACCGCGCCGCCTCCGCCATCCTGGACCAGCTCCCCTCGCGCCCGCCATGCGCCCTGCCCGGCCCCTGATCGCCCTCGTTCTCGCCCTGGTGGTGCTGCTGGCCGGGGCAACGCCGCTGTGGGCGGCCACCGAGGAGGCGGTGCTCGCCGGCGGCTGCTTCTGGTGCCTGGAGCACGACCTGGAGGATCTGCCCGGCGTGCTGGATGTGACCAGCGGCTACAGCGGCGGCAAGGTGGCCGACCCCACCTACCGACAGGTGTCCGCCGGCGGCACGGGCCATCGGGAGGTGGTGCGCGTGCGCTTCGACACCACCAAGCTGCGCTACGAGAAATTGCTGCGGGCGTATTGGCGCAACGTCGACCCGTTCGATGGCGGCGGCCAGTTCTGCGACCGCGGCGGCTCCTACCGGCCGGTGATCTTCACCACCAACGCCACCCAGGCGGTGGAGGCCCGCAATTCGGTGCTGGCGGCGGCGCGGGAGCTGGGCCGTCCCGCCTCGGCGCTGAAGGTGGAGGTGAAGGCGTTGAGCAAGTTCTGGCCGGCGGAGGACTACCACCAGGACTACGCCGTTCGCAACAGCCTGAAGTACCGCTACTACCGCTGGTCGTGCGGCCGCGACAAACGGCTCGACGCGGTGTGGGGGACGCGCGCCCGGGGCGCCACGCCGTGGGGTGGCAGCACGGCGCAGGGGCCAGCACGTCAGCTTGTCGATACGGAATCTGTGGAAAATCTGAAAGTGGCGGAGGCTACGGTTGCCCCGAAAACCCCTTGAGGTGCGGGCTTTGCCCCTGTTCATGCCCCTCTGGTGGCCTTAGCGTTGGGGGGTTGTTCGTGATCGGCTGTGTATGTATCTGCTGACCATCCGCGACGGTCTGCAGACCCGTCACATCGGCCCGTACGCCACGCCGGCGGATGCGGCCGAGCAGCTCGACCAGGTGCTCGCCACCTGCGGTGAGCGGGCCCACTGGCAGATCCATGAGTTGGAGGCGCCCCTGGCGGGGGGCTGCAGCGTGGAGCGGCCCCGACCCGCCCCTGTCGATCGCTCCCGTGGCTCCCGCGGGGTGGCTGCCGCCTGAGGGGCGCTCAATCGCGCAGACGCCCGGGGTAGCCCCGCAGCAGGCCGCTTTCGATCATCAGGCCCACGCCGGCGTTGATCAGGATCAGGCCGAGGGTGCCGTACCAGAACCAGGGGCCGCGCTCAGGCTGGAACGCCTTGCGGATCACCGCCTCGCCAAACACGCACAGGCCGGCCGGCAGGAGCAGCACGCCGAGCTGCGCCTTCACATACCAGCGGATCTTCGGGACGGCCATCGGCGCCGGCGCAGCAACAGTCAACCTAGGCCGGCGGGCTTAAGCGATGCCCTAGGCCGGCGCTCCGTCGCAGACCCAGTTCACCAGCGTCTGCACGCCGAAGCCGGTGGCGCCGGCAGGATTCTGGCCGCGGGGCTTGTCGCTCCAGACGGTGCCGGCGATGTCGATGTGGGCCCAGGGGATTTCGCTGGGCACGAATTCCCGCAGGAACAGGGCGGCGGTGATGGAGCCGCCGGGCCGCGGGCCGGTGTTCTTGAAGTCCGCCAGGGTGCTCTTGAGGCCGTCGCGGTAGGAATCGCGCAGGGGCATGCGCCAGAGGGCTTCGCCGCCGGCGGTGGCGCCGGAGAGCAGGCCGTCGGCCAGCAGGTCGCTGCTGGTCCACAGGCCGGCGATCTCCTCCCCCAGGGCGATCACGCAGGCGCCGGTGAGGGTGGCCAGGTCCACGATCGCGTCGGGTTCGAGCTTGCTGGCATACACGAGGGCGTCGGCCAGGGTGAGGCGCCCCTCGGCGTCGGTGTTGTTGATCTCAATCGTGGTGCCGTTGGAGGCGGTGAGGATGTCGCCCGGGTGGATGGCGTTGCCGCTGATCATGTTTTCGCAGCTGGCCACGATCACGTGCACCTCCACCCCCTCGGGCCGCCGCTGGCCGATGGCGCGGGCGGCCCCGAGCACGGCGGCGCTGCCGCCCATGTCGTACTTCATCATCTCGATCTGGGAGCCGCCCGTCTTGAGGTTGTAGCCGCCGGAATCGAAGGTGAGCCCCTTGCCGATCAGCACCACGCGCCGCAGCTTCTCGCCGGCGCCCCGGTAGGTGAGGTGGATGAATTTGGGCGGCAGGTCGGAGCCCTGCGCCACCCCCAGGAAGGCGCCCATGCCCAGGGCCTCGCAGTCGGCCCGCTCCAACACCTGCAGCTCCATGCCGTATTGGCGGGCGATTTCGGCCGCTACATCGGCGAGGGCCTGGGGGGTGGCCACGTTGGGGGGGGCGGCCACCAGCTGGCGGGCGAGCTCCACGCCGCCGCAGATGGCATCGAGGTGGGTGAGACCCTCAGCCCCCGCTTCGCCCAGGCCCAGGATCGTGACCTGATCGGGCAGGCTGCGGGGCTCCGCTTCGCTTTTGAAGCGCTGGTCGGCGTAGAGGGTGAGGCGGGCGGCTTCGGCCATGGCGGCGGCGGCGGCGGCGGCCCCGAGGCCCTCCACGGGCATCAGCAGCCCCATGTGCTGGCAGCCCACCTTGGAGGCGATGCGGGTGGCGCTGGCGACCGCGTGGCGCAGGGCGGTGAGGTGGAAATCGGCGGCGTCGCCCAGGCCGACGATCGCCAGGGTGGAGGGGGACTGGCCGAGGCGCTCGATGCAGAGGCATTCGCCGGGCTTGGCCTTGAAGCGGCGCAGCTGCAGGTGCTCCTCCAGGGCCGGGCCAAAGAGCTCAGCGAGCTGGGCGCGGCCCGGGTGTTCGGAGTCGCGGAACACCCCCACCGCCAGGGTGTCTCCGTGCCAGGCCTCCAGAACGTTGCCGGAATGGGCGAGACAACGGAATTCCATGCTCCAGAGCCGGCGCGGGGCGGGCCGTGATCGTAGCCAGCAGGGCCCGGTGGCTCCGTCCGCATCGGCGCTGAAGGGATCAGTCCGCATCGGCGGTGAAGGGGGTGGTCCAGCGGCCGCGGGTTTCCTTGTTGAAGGGCGGCAGCCAGCGGCGGATCAGGGCCTGCTCCAGGGCCCGGCGGGGGGCGATGGCGGCGGGCACATCGAGCCAGAAGCGGATGCTCAGGCGCGCCTCGAGGCCGGCGGTGGCGAGGGCCTCGCCATAGGCCGCCAGATAGGTCTTGCAGTCGTGGTCGCCCTTCCAGCGCCGGTCGGCGCGGCCCGTCTCGCCCACGTAGAGCAGCAGGGGTGGGTCGGGATCGGCGGGGCGGTCGAGCACCAGGTAGAGGGCGGCGCCCTGGTGGGGCGCGCTGGGCCAGCGCCAGAAGGAGAGGCTCTGGGGCGCCAGGGCGAGGGGATCAAGGCCGGCGGCGGCGGCCTGGGGACCGCCCGCCCCGCTGGCGTTCGCCGCGAGGTCGTCGGGGGTGAAGAGGGAGCCCTGGCTGGCCGGTCCATCGGGTGCCCAGGGTGCATCGGTGGGGCCGGCGGTGGGCGCGGCGGTGGCCAAGGCGAACAGGGGCCCCTGGTGGGCGCCCACCCGCGCCTGCCACTCCAGCAGCTGGCGTCGCAG
>CANEWU010000035.1 GCA_947442825.1 Synechococcaceae cyanobacterium | reverse complement strand
TGCCGTTGCGCCAGAGGCGACCCTGGCGCACTTCCACCTCATCGCCCGCGACGGCCACCACGCGTTTGATCAGGGCGGCATCCGGGTCGTAGCCGGCCAACCGCAGGGCGGCGGGGGGATGGAACACCACGATCGTGCCCGGCCCCAGCGGACGGTGCAGGCGCGGGCGCACCTTCTCCACCAGGATGCGGTCCTGCAGTTGCAGGGTGGGCAGCATCGAGCCGGACGGGATCCAGCGGGGCTCGATCACCACCCAGCGCAGCAGCAGCGCCACCAACCCCCACAGCAGCAGGGAGCGCAGCGAGGCCAGCACGGCGGCGGCCCGGCCGGCGGGGGCCGGGGCGGGGGGCGGCGAGCCGGCGTTCACGGGCATTAGGGAAGGATGGAGGCTCCATCCTGCAGGGGGATGCCCCTAGTGCCGCCACCGTCCTCCGCTTTTGCCAATGGCCGGGCCGCCCTGGAGTTGCTGGCGGCGCTGGGGCGTGGTGGCGTGCGGCATCTGGTGCTCTGCCCCGGCAGCCGCTCGGCGCCGCTGGCGGTGGCCGCCGCCCTGCTCGAGTCGGCCGGCCTGCGGCTGCATACGGCGATCGACGAGCGCTCGGCCGCCTTCTTCGCCCTCGGATTGGGTCGGGCCGAGGGCGTCCCCGCGGCGGTGATCACCACCTCTGGCAGTGCCGTGGCGCACCTGCTGCCCGCCGCCGTCGAGGCGGATCAGGGCACCATTCCCCTGTTGCTTCTGAGCGCCGACCGGCCTCAGCGCCTCAAGAACTGCGGCGCCAACCAGAGCGTGAACCAGGAGGCCTTCCTCCGCGCCAGCTGCCGCTGGCTGGCGGAGGGCCCGGGGGAGGGCCTGGCGTGCCTGGGCCCTGAGGATCTGCGGCTGCTGGCCCGCCGGGCGATCGCCCACTGCGGGGGGATGGGCGGACGGCCCATGGGGCCGGTGCACCTGAACCTGCCCTTCGAAGAGCCGCTGCATGTGGGGGTGGAGGCGTTACGGCAGCTGGTGGCCCTGGCCAGGGATCTGGCGGCTGCGGGTCCGCTGGTTGCGGGAGCGGGTCCGCTGGTTGCGCATGCGCCGGTGGCAGGGGCCGCCTGCCTGCCTGCGCTGTCTACGCCAGGGGAGCCTCCAAGGCCCCCCCTCGATCTCGACAGACCCGGGCTGGTGGTGGCCGGCCCCTGGCGTGGCTGCCCCCAGCAATGGCCGGCCCACCGCAACGCCCTGCGCACCTGGCAGCGCCGCACAGGCTGGCCGGTGCTCGCCGATCCCCTCTCGGGCCTGTGGGGCGATCCTGAGCTGCTCTGCTTGGGTGCCTACGACCTGCTGCTGGAGAGTCCACCGCTGGCATCCAGCGACGCCACCGACCCCACTGATTTTCCCGAGGAGCAGCTTGAGGGGCGACCCCAGGTGTTGCGCCTCGGCAGCCTTCCCGCCAGTCGGCCGCTGGAGGGTTGGCTCAGGGAGCGGGCCGGGCGCCAGTGGCTGGTGAGCGAGGGCGACCCACGACCGCTCGATCCGCTCGGCCTGGTGGGCGGCCAGAGCGCCGAGGGCCTGGCGGCCTGGCTGGCGGCGTGGCCCCAGGCGACGCTCCGGGGGAAGCCTGCGGAGGCCAGTCTCCGTCTGGCTGAGCGTTGGCAGGCCGCCGAGCGGGCTCTGCAGGGGCGACTGGAGGTGGAGCTCGGGGCGCCAGGCCTCAGCGAGCCTTGGCTGGCGCGGCAGTTGAGTGGGCTGCTTCCCGCCGGCCTGCCCCTGCTGCTCGCCAACAGCAGCCCCGTGCGCGATTGGGCCAACTACGCCCACCCGAAGGCCCCAGCCCGCCCGATGTATGGGTTTCGCGGTGCCTCGGGCATCGACGGCACCCTCTCGATTGCCTGCGGCCTGGCGGAGGCAATCGGAGAGGCGGTGCTGTTGTGCGGTGACCTGGCCCTCCAGCACGACGCCAATGGCTGGCTCTGGCGCCCCCAGTTGCGTGGTCGCCTCACCGTGCTGCTGATTGACAACGGCGGTGGTGGCATCTTCGAGCAGCTGCCGATCCGCTGCCCCGATGGGGAACCGCTGGACTTCGAGCGCCTGTTTGCCATGCCCCAGGCGGTGGATCCGCTGGCCCTGGCGGCCGCCTTCGGGGTGCCGGGACGGCGGGTGGAGCGGCCGGGGGAGCTGGCGGAGGCCCTCGCCTGGGCGCTGGAGCAACCGCTGGCGCTGCTGCGGCTGATGACCGATCGCCGCGCCGATGCCGTTCTCAGGAGGCGGCTGCGCACAATGGCAAACCGGCCCGTTCCCTCGCCATGACCCATCCGACCGCGGTGCTCTGGAGTTCGATCGGCCAGTACCAAGACGTTCTGCTGGAGCGCAGTGAGGAGGGCATCGCCCGCATCACGATTAACCGCCCGGAGAAACGCAATGCCTTCCGGCCCCGCACCGTTCAGGAGCTGTGCGACGCCTTCAGTCGCATGCGCGACGACCCGAGCATCGGCGTGGTGCTCTTCACCGGCGCCGGTCCGGCGGCGGATGGGGGCTGGGCCTTTAGCGCCGGCGGGGATCAGAGCGTGCGGGGAGACGGCGGCTACGTGGATGAGGCGGGGCTGCCGCGGCTCAACGTGCTCGACCTGCAACGGCTGATCCGCAGCCTGCCGAAGGTGGTGATCGCCCTGGTGGCCGGCTACGCGATCGGTGGCGGCCAGGTGCTGCACCTGCTCTGCGATCTCAGTCTTGCGGCGGAGAACGCCGTCTTCGGCCAGACCGGGCCGCGGGTGGGCAGCTTCGACGGGGGCTTTGGCGCCAGCTATTTGGCGCGGCTGGTGGGTCAGCGCAAGGCGCGCGAGATCTGGTTCCTCTGCCGTCGCTACGGCGCCCGCGAAGCGCTGGCGATGGGGTTGGTCAACCAGGTGGTGCCGCTCGAGGAGCTGGAGGCGGAAGGGATCGCCTGGGCCCGGGAGGTGTTGCGCCACAGCCCCACCGCGATCCGCTGCCTCAAGGCGGCCTTCAATGCCGAAACCGACGGCATGGCCGGGCTGCAGGAGCTGGCGGGGCAGGCCACCCACCTCTTCTATCGGACCGCGGAGGGGCAGGAGGGCCGCAACGCGTTCCTGGAGAAACGGGATCCCGACTTCTCCAGCAGTCCATGGTTACCGTGAGGTCGCTGAGTTTCGACCCCCACGCTCGCCCCGTGGCCCGCCCTCTTCCCCAACTCTTGCGCACTGGGATTGCCCTGCTGGTGGCCGTCCCGGGCCCGCTGCTGGCGGTGCCCTTGCCGCAGAGCCCTGTCGCGGTTGCCCCGTCGTCGGTCCTGCTCCAGGACGGCGAACCGCTGGTGCTGCGTGCACCGGCTACCACGGGGGCCGCCGGCCCTCCCCCCTCCACCGAGCTGGTGCTTGATCGCCGCCAGCGGTTGCTGCGGGTGATGGCCGAGGGCCGGGAACTGCGCCGTTTCCCTGTGGGGGTGGGCATGCCGGGCTGGGAGACGCCGGTGGGGCGCTTCCAGGTGATCGAGATGGCGACCGATCCGGTCTGGAGGCACCCCGCCAAGGGCACGATCTACCCGCCCGGTCCGAGCAATCCCCTCGGCAGCCGCTGGATCGGCTTCCACCACGACTGCCGCGACCGCTCCGGCTTCAACGGCCAGGAGCACCTGGAGGTCAAGGGTTGCGCCACCGCCGGCTTCCATGGCACGAACGACCGTGCCAGCGTCGGCCGCGCTGCCTCCCACGGCTGCGTGCGCCTCTTCGATGAGCACGTGAGGGAACTGTTCCAGCTGGTGCGGGTCGGCACCCCCGTCACGGTTCTGCCCTGAGCGGGCCGCTGCCCAAAGCGGGCGTAGAGTCCGGCCACGTTTGGGCGGACGGCGTGCGCATTCTGTTTGCTGCGGCCGAGTGCGCGCCGATGGTCAAGGTGGGCGGCATGGGCGATGTGGTGGGCTCCCTTCCCCCCGCCCTCGCTGAGCTCGGCCACGATGTGCGCATCATTTTGCCTGGCTATGGCCGGCTGTGGAGCCGCCTGCCGATCGCTGCGGAGCCGATATGGCGGGGCCACACGATGGGCAATGACTTTGCCATCTTTGAATCCCGCCATCCCAGCAACGGCACTCCCCTCTATCTGGTGGGGCATCCGGTCTTCGATCCGGAGCGAATCTATGGCGGTGAGGATGAGGATTGGCGGTTTACCTTTTTTGCCAGCGCTGCTGCGGAGTTCGCCTGGAATGGAGGGTGGAAACCCCAGGTGATGCACTGCCATGACTGGCACACGGGCATGATCCCCGTGTGGATGCACCAGGATCCCGAGATCAGCACTGTTTTCACGATCCACAATCTCCAGTACCAGGGCCCCTGGCGCTGGAAGCTCGAGCGTATGACCTGGTGCCCCTGGTACATGCAGGGGGATCACACCATGGCGATAGCCCTGCTCTACGCCGACCGGGTCAATGCCGTGTCGCCCACCTATGCGCAGGAGATCCGCACGGCCGAGTATGGCGAGCGGCTGGATGGGCTCCTTAATTTTGTCAGCGCCAAGCTGCGCGGCATCCTCAACGGCATCGATGTCGCCGATTGGGATCCGGCCACCGACAGCCATCTGGCCTCCAACTTTTCCGCGGTTGACCTCACCGGTCGTCCGGCCAATAAGCAGCAGTTGCAGGAGCGCATGGGCCTGGCGGTGAATCCCGACACCTACCTGATGGGCATGGTGAGCCGTCTGGTGGACCAGAAGGGCGTGGATTTGCTCTTGCAGGTGGCGGATCGGGTGCTGGCGTACACCGACAGCCAGTTCGTGGTGCTGGGCACGGGAGACCGGGGCTACGAGTCGGGCCTGTGGCAGATGGCGGCGCGCCATCCCGGGCGCTTTTCGGTCTTCCTCACCTACGACGACGCCCTCTCGCGCCTGATCTATGCCGGCAGCGACGCCTTCTTGATGCCAAGCCGCTTTGAGCCCTGCGGCATCAGCCAGATGCTGGCGATGCGCTACGGCTCGATTCCGGTGGTCCGCAAGGTGGGCGGCCTGGTGGATACGGTGCCACCCCATGATCCGCGGGCGCATAGCGGAACCGGCTTCTGCTTCGATCGCTATGAGCCGGTGGATTTTTATACCTCGATCGTGCGCAGCTGGGAGGCTTTCCGCCATGCCGACAGCTGGGCGGAGCTCCAGCGCCGGGCCATGTCTCAAGACTTCAGCTGGAGCCGCTCCGCCCAGGAGTACGACCGCATGTATCGCGAGGTGGTGGGGGTGAAGGAACCCACGCCCGACGCCGAGCAGGTGGAGCGCTTCTCCCTGGGCCAGGGGGCTGATCCGAGCCTGAAGGATCCCAGTGCGACCACCTCGTCCCAGGAGCGCCCCGCCGCCGGCCCGCCGGCCCGCGGAGAGGCGCCCCGATCTCGCAATCCTCTCTCGCTGCTGCGGCGCCGCAGCGAAGACTGAGCGCCGGCGGCGATGGGCAGCGGCCTCCCGCCCGGTACGGATCTGCCGGCTCCCTACGAGAGCCCCTGGCGACGCCTGGGCTCCGACCTGCGCGATGTGGTGGCCAGCCTGCGGCTGCGCCTGTGGGAGCTGCTGCGCCGCAACCGTCAGGGCGATCTCTGGCGGCCGCGCCCCTGGCCCAACGCCCTGGCGCCCCTGTTCTGGCCCCTGGTTCTGGGGGTGCTTCTGCTCGTTCCCCTGGCGGTGGGAGGCCGGTTGGCCCGGCAGCCGGCGCCCGATCCGCTGCCGTCCGATCCGGTGGCTCCGGCACCCCTTGGGTCTGCCGCCGATGAACCTGCACCAGAGGAACCTGCAACGGAGGAACCTGAAACGGAGGAACCTGCACCCGCAGAAACCCCGCCTGTGGAGCCCGCGCCCATGGCGCCCGCCTCTGAAGCGCCTGAGCCCCCAGTGCTGCAGAAGCCTCCCCTGCTGAGCGCCCTCGCGGACACCCCGGGGGCAGACCTGCTCAGCGACGCCCGGGACGAACCTGCCCGCGCCCTGCTGGTGCTGCAGGTGGGCCTCGCCTACTGGGCCCTGCCGGCGCCGGAGCGGGCCGAGCGGGTGCAGGACTGGTGGCAGCGGGCCCAGGAGCTTGGCTACGAGCGATTGGAGCTCCTGGGTCCCGGCAACGGTCTGCTGGCCCGTTCCGCGCTGGTGGGCGGTGGCCTGGTGCTCTACGAACCCCCGCCCGGCTCCGCTGCCGATCCGGCATGATCCGGGCCATCGATTGAGATGCCGATGACCCTGTCGCTCGATCCGCTGGTGGCCCTCTGGGGGGCGCCGCAGGGACCGCTGGGCCTCCGGGAGGTGGCAGCCGTCAGCACCGACAGCCGCGGCGACCTGGGCGGAGCGCTGTTCGTGCCGCTGGTGGGGGAGCGCTTCGACGGCCACGCCTTCCTGGAAGCAGCGCTTGTCGCCGGTGCGGCGGCGGCGGTGGTTCAGAGCGATCGGCTGGAGAGGGAGGTGGCCATGGCGCTAGCGGAGCGCTTCAACGTGCCGATCTGGAGCGTGGCCGATACGCAGTTGGCCTACCAGCAGCTGGGGCGTGCCTGGCGGCGCCAGCTGGCGGTGCCCGTGGTGGGCGTGACCGGCTCGGCGGGGAAGACCACCACGCGGGAGCTGATCCGGGCAGCCCTGGCGCCGCTGGGTGCGCTGGCCGCCAGCGTTGACAACGAGAACAACGACGTGGGAGTGCCGCGCACGTTGTTGCGCTCCCCCCTGGAGACGCGGGCGCTGGTGGTGGAGATGGCGATGCGGGGATTGGGCGAAATCGAGCGGCTCACCCTTTGCGCGGAGCCGGATGTGGCGGTGATCACCAACATCGGCACCGCCCACATCGGCCGGTTGGGGAGCCGCGAGGCGATCGCCCGCGCCAAGTGTGAGATCGCTCTCGGGTTGCGCCCCGATGGGCTGATGGTGATTCCGGCGGGGGATCCGCTGCTGGAGACCGCCCTGGCGCGGGTGTGGACGGGTCGAGTGGTGCGGGTGGCGTTGGCCGACGAACAGGCGGAATTCAATCCCGCCCTGCCGCAGGCCGAGCGGGTGGGGTCGCTCGATCCCGCTGGGGACACCCTCACGCTGGCGGAGGGTCCGGTGTTGCGCCTGCCCCTGGAGGGTCGCCACAACGCCCGCAACTTTCTTCTCGCTGTGGCGGTGGCCCAGGAGCTGGGGGTGGCCCCGCAGCAGCTGGCCGATCTAGTGGTGGAGCTGCCCGGGGGCCGCAGCCGCCGGCAGACCTTGGCAGGGGTGGAGATCCTCGATGAGACCTATAACGCCTCCACCGAATCGATGCTGGCGGCCCTTGATCTGCTCGCCCAGCACCCCAGGGGCCGGCGCTATGCGGTGCTCGGCACCATGCTCGAGCAGGGAGAGCAGAGTGTGGCGCTGCATCGGTCGGTGGGCGAGCGGGCGGGTGCCCTGGCGGCCGACGGCCGTCTCGATGGCCTGGTGATCGTGGACGCCGGTGCTGAAGGGGTGGCGATGGAGGAGGGCGCGGCGGGTCGGCTGCCCTCCCTGTCGCGGGTGGCGACGGCGGAAGCGGCCGTGGAGCCGCTGTTGGCGTGGCTGCAGCCTGGCGATGGCGTGCTGCTCAAGGCCAGTAGGGGTGTGGCGCTCGAGCAGGTGCTCACCTTGCTGAAGGAAGGCCTGGGGGCGGATTGATGCTTCAGAAGCTGGCTTCGCTCTGACCCGCGAAGCGACCGTCGTACTGCTCGCAGCCCTCCAGCCGCTGGAAGACGAACTGACAAATGGGGGTGCCTGGGGTCACGGC
This sequence comes from Synechococcaceae cyanobacterium, assembly GCA_947442825.1. Lineage (GTDB taxonomy): Bacteria > Cyanobacteriota > Cyanobacteriia > PCC-6307 > Cyanobiaceae > Cyanobium. The sequence continues at coordinate 10,180 of CANEWU010000035.1, read as the reverse complement.
CAGGGGCGCGGGGCCGAAGTTGCTCATCTCCAGCACCTGTTGGCTGTCGATGCCGGGCCCCATGAACGGGGCGCTGATGTGCACCATCAGGCCGAGGCGGGCGAAGCGGCTGCGACCCTCCAGCCAGCCGCAGAGGCCGGGCCCGAGCCGTAGCCGCTCCTGGGTGATGCCCAGCACCGTTTCCCCAGGCATGATCAGGATGTGGCTGCCCTCGGCCACCTCTACCCGCTCGGTATATTCCCGGTAATCGGTGTTCTCCCGCACCTCAATCACCTGATGCACCTTGCGGAACACCCGAAATGTGGCCGCCAGGGTGAGATCCACCGAGGCGGGCCCCACCAGCTCGCTCTGGAAGGGCGTGATCGCGATCACCCCTTGTTCGATGGCCTGCAGGATGGCCTGCCTACCCAGAACTGACAAAAGAAGGCCCCGTAGCTAAGCGAGAAGACACGGTATCAGCGCATGGGTTCGCCACCTTGAGGTCGAGGGGGCGTCGGGCCTTGCAGGCAGCGTGCCCACGAGCCGCCTATCCCTTCTGTCGAACTAAGGGCGATCAAAACAAGTGGTGTCGAAGTGGGTGCTGTCGAGAAGAATGCTCTCGAATGAATTGTTTTCGAATGAATTGGTCACGTATGAATGGCTCTCGGCTTGATCGACGACCGCACGATGCCCATGACTGACCGTTCGCTGTGATTGGGTTTTGGGCGGTTGCCGATCACAGCGATCCGCCCTTACCCCTTCGCTCCCCACCCCTCCTTCACCACCTGGCGGGCCCGGCCCAGGGCCAAAGCGCCGGTGGGGACGTTGGCCGTCAGGGTGGATTCTGCCGCCACCGTGACCCCCTCGCCCAGCACGATCGGGGCCACCAACACGGAATTGGCGCCCGTTTTGCTGCCGGCACCGATCACGGTGCGGTGCTTGTGAACCCCATCGAAGTTGGCGGTGATGGTGCCCGCGCCCACGTTCACCGACGCCCCCAGCTCGGCATCTCCGAGGTAACTCAGATGGTTGGCCTTCACCCCGGCCGCCAATGTGCTGTTCTTCACCTCGACGAAGTTGCCGATTCGGCAGTCCTCCCCCAGCACCGCCCGGGCCCGCAGCTGGGCGTAGGGGCCGATGGCGCAGCCCTTTGCCACCTGCGAATCCCGCACCACCGACAGGAGCACCTCCACGTCCTCTGCGATCTCGCTGTTCTCGATCAGGCTGCCCGGGCCGATGTGGCAGCGGTCGCCGATCAGCACCTCGCCGCGAAAGTGGCACTGGGGATCCACCACCACATCCCGGCCGAAACGGGTGCCGTCGCTGAGGGTGCAGCTGGCCGGATCGGTGAACGTGACCCCCTCGCGCATCCAGTGCTCTCGCAACCGCTGCTGCAGAACCGCCTCGCACTGGGCCAGGTGCAGCCGATCATTGATGCCCAGAATTTCGTCGCTGTCGGCCACTTCCCGATGCATCGCCGGCTCCAGCAGGGCCACGGTATCGGTGAGGTAGATCTCCCCTTGATCGTTGTCGGAGGTGAGCCGGGGCAGCACGGCCGCCAGCTCCGACCAGTTGAAGCAATAGATGCCGGCGTTGGTGAGGGGGTTGGCGCGCTGCTCGTCCGTGCAGTCGCGGTGTTCCACGATCGCGCTCACCTTGCCCGTGGCATCGGCGAACACCCGCCCATACCCCGTGGGATCCGCCAGCCGGGCGCTCAGCAGCGTCACCGCCGCGCCACTGCGGCGGTGGGCCTCCAGCAACTCCGCCAGGGTTTGCGGCCGCAACAGCGGCACATCGCCGTTGAGCACCAGCAGCTCCCCCTCGAAGCCGGCCAGGGGCTCGAGCAGTTGTTGGATCGCGTGGCCGGTGCCGTTCTGCGGCTGCTGCAGCACAAATTCGGCCCCGCTGTGATGGGCCAACGATTGCTGGACCCGCTCCGCCTGGTGGCCCACGATCAGGAGGCGTCGCTCGGGCGCCAGGTGCTCGCAGCTGCGCAATACCCTCTCCACCAGGGTGGCGCCCGCCAGGGGCTGCAACACCTTGGGAAGGTTGCTCTTCATGCGCGTGCCCTTTCCGGCGGCCAACACGGCAACGGCGAGCATCGGGGGATTGCGGCTGGCCGGGAATCTACCGGTGCCTCTCCAGCGGGCCCATCCCCCCGTAGCCAGGTTGGAGCCGCCAGCGCCGTCGCCAAGCGCTGCTGCTCTCACCGGCCGCCTCGCTCTGGCGCGCCTGGCGCTCGGCCAGGATCTCCGGTGCCGTGGCGGTGCCGCTTGGGTCGCGGTACTCCACCGCTGCCCGGGTGACCAGGTGCTCCTCCTCCATCGGGCTGAGGGGCCGCAGCACCGCGTTGGCGCAGGCATCAGGCGCGAGCGTCGGGCTGGCCACCGTGCCGCCGCTCCAGCGCTGCGGTGCCGCAACGGCCGCTCCCGGCTCCGCTCCGGGCGGCCGGCGGATCGCCGCCAGTTCGAGGGCATGCCGCCGCAGCGTGGCGCGGAAGGCCGCCGCTGAGCCGTAACTGATCAGCCGTCCCTGCGGCGCCAGGCAGCGTGCCAGGGCCGCCAGGAACTCTGCCGTCCACAGCTGGGGGCAGCGGCGGGGGGAGAAGGCATCGTGGAGCACCAGATCGCAGCCACCCCAAAGCTCCGCCGGTAGATCCGTCAAGCACTGGCGTGCATCTCCCCAGAGCAGCGTTGGGCCCGCCGCCAGGCGCTCCAGCTCCGCGCGCACCGGCTGCGGCCAGGTGGCGGCGAACAGGGGCGATTGCTGGGCCAGGCGCAGCGGCCGTGGATCGATCTCCAGGCCCCACCAGCGCAGGGTCAGGCCCCGTGCGCGGGCCGCCTCCAGCAGCGCCGCGGTGTTGGTGCCGGTTCCCACCGCCACCTCCAGCACCGTGAGCACCTCCCCGGGGGCGAAGCGCTCCAGCTGGGCTGGCACCACGAAGGTGGTGCGGGCCTCCGCCAGCGCCCCAGCGGCGCAGTGGAAGGCCTCGCCATAGGTCTCGCTCCAGAGGCTGAAGCTGCCGTCCTGCCCTACGCGGGGCTGGAGGTCAGCCGCCGAGGCGGGCCAGGTCATCCCAGAAGCCCGGATAGGACACTGCCGCTGCCTCATGGCGCGCCAGGGTGGTTTCCCCGTCGGCGACCATGGCCGCCACCGCCAGACTCATGGCCACCCGGTGGTCGGTTTCGCTGTCCACGGCGGCTCCGTGCAGGGGTGTGCCGCCCTGGATCGTCAGGCCATCCTCGTGTTCCTCCAGCCGGGCCCCCATCGCCCCCAGTTGGCGCGCCATCACCGCCAGCCGGTCGGTCTCCTTCACCCGCAGCTCGGCCGCGTCGCGGATGCGGCTCACCCCCTCGGCCCGGCAGGCGGCCACCGCCAGCACCGGGATCTCGTCCACCAGCCGGGGGATGAGGTCGCTCTCGATCGTGAACGACCGCAGGGGGCTATGAACGATGTGCAGATCCCCCACCGGTTCTCCGGCTACCTCACGGCGGTTGCGCACCTCCAGCGCCGCTCCCATCTGCTCGAGCACCTCCAGGATGCCGGTGCGGCTGGGGTTCAGGCCCACGTTCTCCACCGTCAGCGCCGCGCCGGGGGTGATGGCACCGGCCACCAGCCAGAAGGCCGCCGAGCTGATATCACCGGGCACGACCACACGCTGGCCGTGCAGCCGTTGGGCCGGTTGGATCGTGACTTCCGTGTCGCCCGGGCCACCCACCACCAGATCGGCCCCGAAGGCCCGCAGCATCCGCTCGCTGTGGTCGCGCGACTGGGCCGGCTCGATCACGGTGGTGGGGCCTGCGGCCGTTAGTCCGGCGAGCAGGATCGCGCTCTTCACCTGGGCCGAGGCCACGGGCGTGCGGATTGTGGCGCCCTTCAGCGGCTGCCCTTCGATCGCCAGTGGGGCCAGGTTGCCGCCCTGGCGGCCGCGGATCAGGGCCCCCATCTCGGCCAGGGGCGACGCCACCCGCCGCATCGGCCGGCGCCGTAGGGAGCCATCGCCGTTGAGCACGAAGTGGCGACCGGCCCGACCCGCCAGCAGCCCAAGCACCAGCCGCATCGTTGTGCCGGAGTTGCCGCAGTCCAGGATGTCGTCGGGTTCGCGGAAGCCGTCGAGGCCCACGCCTTGCACCGTCACCGGCTGGCCCGCCTCGATCGCCGAGACCTCCACCCCCATCGCCCGCAGGCAGGCGGCGGTGCTGAGGGGGTCTTCGGCCGGCAGCAGGCCCTCGATCCAGGTTTCCCCCTCCGCGATCGCCCCGAACAACAGGGCGCGGTGGGAGATTGACTTGTCGCCCGGCACCCGCACCGTGCCCTGCAGTCGGCCGCCTCCGAGGAGCCGCAGCGGCCCGTGGGCCACCCCAGGGAACGACTTGGCAGGGATCATCACACCAGCTTCCGCAATCGGCTTGATCCTATGGAGCGGCGACCGAACCCTCGGCCTTAGGGGGCAGCACCGGCCTGATCGGGATGGCAGCCCGCCACCCGCAGCGCCGCCGAGAGGGCCCACACCTCCACCAGCAGCTCGTGCCAGGGGGCGATCGTGGCCATCTCCAGGGCCATCGGCGCCGGTGTGGCCGCCCGCAACGCCCGGGCGGCACTGAGCTGGGCCTGGGCCGTCTCCAGGCGACGACGGAACTCGTTCTGGCGCTCCCGGTCCATCACGTGCTCGGGACAGGGGGTCAGAAGACGCAGGCCACGGGCGAACGAATCTTCGAAATCCTGGAGCAGAGGGCTGAGCACCTTCTCCAGAAGGGCTGCGGCTTCGGGGGTTGGTACGTTATCAGTCATGGAATTAGTTTAGCTCATCTCCAGTAGATCGCTGAGGCGTAGCTCAACCACGCCGGTTGAGCTGTCTGCTGCACCGTAATAGATCAGCACCGTCTCACCTTGATTGATGATCCCTGTAGGGAAGACCACGTTCGGGACAAATCCCTGGCATTCATACTCAAGCTCCGCCACCAGAATCGGACCAACCGACCTGCGGATCTTCTCTGGGTTCTCCAGATCCAACAGCAGCAGACCTGCCCCATAGCTGCCTATGCCGCTGTCACCATCCCCTTTGTCATTACCGTGGTAGATCGCCAGCCAACCCTCAGACGTGCGGATCAGTGGTGTTCCCGCACCGATTCGTCCGCGATCCCAGGCTCCATTGCCACCTAGAAGTGGTTGGTGTCTGCCCCAATGCAGCAGATCGGGAGATCTGGCCAGCCAGATCTCTGGGCGGGAGAAGGCATGGGCGGTGGTGGGCCTGTGGAGGGCGCAATGCTGTCCATCGATTGTTTCGGGGAAAAGCACGACATCCTTGTTCTCCGGGCAGAAGATCAGCCCGTGGTGTTCAAACGTGCGGAAATTCTGGGTTGATGCGAGAGCTGTTGCCGCCCCGTGACGGGAAACGGCTACATAGGTAATATAGAAACGATCATTGATTGCCGTGATGCGGGGATCTTCCATGCCATAGGCTTCGTAGTCATGGCTGGGCTTGAGAATCTGAGTGGGCCGTGGATCGAGGCTGCGTCCATCGCTGCTGTGATAAACCCGCAGATGGGATGTAAAAGTAAGGCGAAGCAGGCCTGTCTTCCGGATTTTCACAACCCTGGCATCCAGGAAGACCACCTCCTCTCGGGGAAGCCAATCCGTGATCACTCGAGCGCTTCCCACCTCCCAGCGTGGCAAACCCACATAGTCAGTAGCGATCTTGCGTGGCTTCTCGGCGACCCGGATCATCAGGATTGCGCCTTCCCTGGTCGCGACCGCTCCTGGGTTGAACGCACCGACAACACTCAGGTCGTCCTGTGAGGCCGCGAGGTCCTCAGGTCTAAGGAGACAGCGGCTGAAGAGACGCGGGATCATGGACTGGTATCAGCGAGCTGCGTTGCCGCGCAGGCCATGGCAAGAGAATTACGGCCGTTATCCTCGTTGATTATCCGTTCATGGGAGCGATCCTTCAACCAGGCGATCTGGTCGGTGAGCAGCGCCCGCAACAGCTCACAGTAGCGGCGCATCTTGTCATCTTCCATACCAGATTGAAGATCAATTTTCTGATAAACGTCAAAGTCTTTGTGTCTACCGCGAGCCATGCGCTCGGAGCCAGAATAGGTGTTGAGAACATCGAGGGTCGCATCAGGAAAGATCTGCATGAGTGTGCGCGACTGCGCCTCATCGACCACCGCTCGTAGGTGGACCCGAGTGGGAACCCATTCATCGAGGGTCAACTCACCGCGCTCGAACAAAAGTCGGAATTCCTGGCGTTCCAGACGCGCCGGTTGGGTGAAGCCGTGATAGAAGGTCACCAGAGCACCATTGGGATAGCGCACCACGCATTGCACCTGTTCCTCCAGGGCTGAACCTGGACGCAAAACTCGTTGAGAGGACAAGACCTCGCCCCTACCCAGCCAGCCTTCAAACAAATCGAAAAAATGAACTCCGTGCTCAATGAAGATGCCGCCACTCTTGTCGCGATCCCAAAACCAGTGCCCCGGGGATAGACCCTCATCGCCCGCGGCATTGTCAAACCAACCGTGCAGGCACTCCCCAAGAACCCGCGATTCAATCAGTTGACGCACGCGGAGAAAAAGAGGGTTGTAGCGCTGCATCAGGTTGGCGATACACAGGCGATCTCGGTCTCGAGCCAGCTGGAGCAGATCATCAGCTTCCGCCACCGTGAGCGCTAATGGCTTTTCGCAGATCACATGCTTTCCTGCTTCTAGGGCAGCACGGACCTGAGCATAATGGAGAAATGGTGGCGTAGCGATGTAGACAAGATCCACCTCATCGAGCTGAAGCAAATCTGCCACTTCCAGCGGTTCGGTCACTCCAAAACGGTGAGCCATGGCAATGGCCGCCTCCCGATGGGTGCCGGCGATGGCCACGAGATCTACACCTTTTACTTGCAGGAACTGCTGCAGCGCAAACAGTCCAAATCCTCCTGCTCCAATGGCGCCAATGCGGACTTTAGTCATGGTTTGTGGAGGGAGAGGTGAGCCTGTTCGAGGAGTCGCATCTCCTGGAGAGCCAGAAGAAATGCCAGGGTCGATTCGGCACCCTGGTTTAGATTGACACTGTCATCGCGAAGACCGTCGAAGCAGCCGCCGCTACGCGCGTCATAGAGTGTGAGGTGGAGATCGTTACCGCCGAGAAACCACGAGAAGGCCCGCCAGGCCTCGTCAAGCCAGAAACGATCTTGTGTCGCCGACCAAGCTTCTACACAAGCCGCAACCGAAGCGCAGGCCTCCAACGGTTGTTGGTCGAAGTTGGCTCGGTGATGCCCTCTCCTGTAGAACCCGTTAGACCCGATCGGCCTGAAATGACCGGCTTCGGCTGTTTGCACACCCATCAGCCACCGCAGGCTGTGCAGGCCCACGTCAAGGGCTTCGTTGAGTTGCGACCAGCGTCCGCTGAGAATCATGGCGTGCGGCAGAGAAGCGTTGTCATAACTGAGAACATTCTCGAACCAGGGCCATTCCTTTGTGGAGGTTTCTCGATAGGCTTCCAGGAGCTGATTGGTAAGGGTATCGCGCATAAGATTTACGGTTCGATCGCCACTGAGTTTTCGTAGATACTCGTGGATGGCTTTGATGCCAAGGGCCCAGGCCCGGGGACTCGTAGTCAGCGGCACCGAGGGCAACGCCAACTTAAAGAGGTCCACAGCCCAATGGCGCAGGTCTTCACGACGTGATCGCCCCACACAGGATCCCAGTGCTAGGAGTGTGCGACCCAGGCAATCATCTGAGCCATCTTCATCGAGCCAGGTACGCTCGAAACTCATGAAGTTGTGAAATCGGCATGTATCTTGGATGAAGGCGTAGTTGATAAAGGAGGCGTAACAGGTGGCCAGCGCCTTCACCTCTGGAGTAAAGTCTCCAGATTCTTCGAGCATTACAAGCAGCTGAAGAGCACGTACATTGTCATCCGTGCAATAGCCTTCCTTGAAATTTGGCAGGGTGTACTTTGCGTGCTGATAGATGCCAGTTGAGTCCGAAAGACTCTTCAAGTGTTCCAGCCGCAGCGCCGGCAGTTGCCGTGGTTCATGCTCCAGCGGCTTATGGGGGGGGTGAGAGCAAACTTCGTTTCCACGCTCTAATCTGGCTCGCTCAAAGGAAGAGGTGTAAAGCTCGGCCACCTGACTCCAGATCATGCCACGGCCGAGCAGATAGGCCTGCTTGCGCATGGCATGACGACGCACATCGTCCGTCAGCAAGCTGATCAGGGCTTGGGCGATGGCATCACTGTCACGAAATGGCACCAGTAAGCCTCTCCCATCGGCAAGCAGTTCTTCTGCGTGCCAGTAGGGAGTGGAGATGACAGCCTTGCCGCTACCAAAGGCATAGGAAAGGGTACCGGAGGTGGTTTGATCAGGATTCAGGTAGGGTGTGATGTAGATGTCTGCAACTCCCAGGAAATCCTTTAACTCTTCAAAACCAACAAATCGATTGTAAAAGATTACTTGCTTTCTCACCCCAAGCTCGGTGGCCAATCTCTCAAGACTCAGCCTGTAGGTTTCACCTTGCTCGCGCAGCAGGTGGGGGTGGGTGGCTCCTAAAACGATATACACCATCTCAGGAAACTTCTTGAGCACCTCGGGCAAAGCCCGGATCACCGTCTCAATCCCCTTCGCTGGTGAGATCAGCCCAAAGGTGAGCAGCACCTGTTTGCCCTCAACCCCAAATTGATCCTTGTAAAAGTTTGGATCTACAAACGACATATCCGGTACGCCGTGGGGAATTACATCCAGGCGATCAGCTGGTACCTCATAGGTCTCTTCCAAAATGCGACGCCCTCGATCACTCATTACAATGATTCGTGTCGAGAGTGCTGTGAGTTCATTCATCACAAGCCTCTGTTCATCGCTTGGCTCCTCCAGGATCGTGTGGAGCTGCGTAACTATGGGCAGCTGGACATCGCGCAGGAGAGTAAGGATGTGACTGCCAGCTGGACCGCCATAGATACCAAATTCGTGCTGGACACAGACGACATCCGTATCAGCAAGATTCAGGAAATCTGCAGCACGCCGATAGCTGCGCAGATCCTGCTCTGCGATCTCAAAGCGAACTTCAGGGGGATAGGCATAGCCTTCAGGCAGGTCATTGACAGCTACGATGAAACAATCACTGCCAACCGTATCGTCAGTCAGTGCTCTGTACACCGAATGGGTGAACGTGGCGATCCCGCACTTGCGGGGAAGATAATCGCCAATAATAGCGATCTTGCGCGTGGGCTTGATGTTCATGGATAGTGCTCCAGTGGGGTGCTCTTCAGCTCGTGCATTAACTCCTTGACCGAAACCGTGGCAAAACTTGTTGACTGGTCGCTCATGGCGTAGGGTAATATTAGCTTATCGGCGTGAATTAATGAGCCACAGCTGTAGACAACGTTGGGAACATAGCCATCACGTTCCTCTTGGCTTGGTTCCAGAAGTGGTTCCTTCAGGCGCCCGATGACGCGGCTGGGATCTTCCAGGTCAAGAAGGATCGCACCGATCGCGTAGCGACGCATCGGGCCTACGCCATGGGTGAGCACGAGCCAGCCGTCCTCGGTTTCGATCGGTGAACCACAGTTGCCAACCTGAACAGATTCCCAGGCAAAGGTGGGTCTCATAAGGATGCTCTTCTTGGTCCAGAAGTGAAGTTGATCCGAATACATCAGATAGATATTTTCCCCGTCCTGCCTGGAGAGCATTGCGTATTGGTTCCTTACCTTGCGGGGGAATAGCGCCATGCCCTTATTCTCTACTTCAGGTCCATTCAGAGTGCTGATTCTGAACTGGCTGAAGTTATTGGTCTCGAGTAATTGGGGAAAGACAAGTTCGCCGTCATAGGCGGTGTAGGTTGCGTAGTACGTTGTCTGACCATCATCATGGCAGAAGGCCACGAAACGGGCGTCTTCAATTCCTCGTTTCTCCGTAGGAGCAGTGGGAAAGATCACGCGCTCAGAGCAGTCATCCCCAGTATCAAAGCTGATTTCGTAGTTAGCCCGTGCCAATGACAGTACACTCTCCACTGTTTGCTGGCTATCTCCATTGCCAAAGCGATTGCGGCGGAGTGTCAGGTTGGCTATTATTGAAAGGTCTTCAAAGGTGAAATGATCTTGTAACTGATCCATGAGCTGCTGGGCAAACGGAGAAAGCAGACCCAGCTCAAGCAGCTTGCGCTCGAAAAGATATTTGTCATAACTTGGATTCGGATGTACCTCGGCAGCGGCC
>CANEWU010000034.1 GCA_947442825.1 Synechococcaceae cyanobacterium | reverse complement strand
GGGAAGCCCATGCTCTGACACCGCCATCCCCTGGGAGTCACAACACAACGCACCGCCCTCGTGGTCGCAGGCGCGGCCCTGATCCAAGCCGGGTCGGCCCGGGCCCTGATGTGGGAGTGGAGCTTTGATGCTCCCGACAGCCCCCCCTATGGAGCTGTGGCGGCAACCGGTTGGCTGCGCACCGGCAACACCCCGGACGGCAACGGCTTCTTCACGATCCTCGAGCTGAGCGGCCAGCGCAACGGCGTGGCAATCACGGGACTGCAAGGCGCCGGCAGCTCGATCCCCGGCAACGCGGGCTACTTCAGCGACAACCTCGTGCGCCCCGGAACGGAACCCCTCACCAAGAACGGCTTCAACGTCAGCTACGCCGACGGCAGCTTCTCGAATTTCTTCACCGCCACCTTCCTATCGCCCGTGGTGGACATGGACTTCCACTCCGTGCCGCCCAACTTCACCGTCGGACCCGACACGGAGCGCGAGGGGGTCTTCGTGGTGCGCCAGGTGCCGGTGCCAGGACCGCTGCCGGCCGTGGGAGTGGGCCTGGCGCTGGCGTGGAGTCGGCGGTTGCGGAGCCGCAGGGGTTGGGTGGGGGAGCCACACCACCGCGGCCGAGGGTTGAGAATTGCAAAGCCAACCGGCCGCTGTGCCCCCCGCCGATGAGCCACACCGCCGCCGAATCCGCCCTGGCCTCCATGCGGGCCGCCGTGTTTGGCGCGGATCCGATGGCGGACCCGCCACCGATCGAGCCCAGCATCCCCGCTTCCACCGATCCGGCCGCCCCCCTGCACGCCTCGCCGGGGAAACCAGAAGAACTGGGCGATTTCCTTGAAGCCGCCGGCCTGATGGCCTACGACCCGGCGGCGATCACGCGCATTTACGCCGGCCACCCAGAACGGTTGCTGCGTCGCCTGCGCCAGACCCTGATTCCGATCGCCCTGTACCTGCTGGCGGTGGGCATCGATCGCCTCAGCGGCGCCCTGGCCAACCCGGAGCGAGCCCGCACCCGCGCCCGCGAATGCGCCGAGTTGCTGGCGGCGCTCGGACCCGCCTTCATCAAGGCTGGCCAGGCCCTCTCCACCCGTCCCGACATCATTCCGCCGCTTCTGCTCGACGAGCTGGCCCAGCTGCAGGACCAGCTACCGGGCTTCGACAGCAGCCTGGCGATGGCCTGCATCGAGGAAGACCTCGGCCAGCCAATCGAGGCCATCTACGCCCAACTCGACCGGGAGCCGATCTCCGCCGCCTCCCTCGGCCAGGTGCACCGGGGGGTGCTGCACGATGGCCAGCGGGTTGCGGTGAAGGTGCAGCGGCCGGGCCTGCGTGAGCAGATCACGCTCGATCTCTACATCGTGCGCAACATTGCCGCCTGGCTGAACCGCAATGTGCGCCTGATCCGCTCCGACCTGGTGGCCCTGATCGACGAGCTGGGTCGCCGCGTTTTTGAAGAGATGGATTATATCAATGAGGCAGGTAACGCCGAGAAATTCCGCAAATTACACGCCCATAACCCCCGTATTGCCGTACCGGTGATCCACTGGCAGGCCACCAGCCGTCGTGTGTTGACGATGGAATGGATCGAGGGAAAAAAGCTCACCAACCTCGAGGCGGTGCGGGCGATCGGCGTCGATCCCGATGACATGGTGCAGGTGGGGGTGAACTGCAGCCTGCAGCAGCTTCTCGAGCACGGCTTCTTCCACGCCGACCCCCATCCCGGCAACCTGCTGGCCCTGGCGGATGGCCGCCTGGCCTACCTCGACTTCGGCATGATGAGCGAGGTGAGCCGTGAGGCGCGCACCGGCCTGATCCAGGCGGTGGTGCACCTGGTAAACCGTGATTTCAACTCGCTGTCCAAAGACTTCGTCTCCCTCGGCTTCCTCGATGAGGAGGTGGATCTGGCACCGATCGTGCCGGCCTTCGAGGCGGTCTTCGGCCAGGCCCTGGAGATGGGCGTGAGCCGGATGGATTTCAAGGCGGTTACCGATGATCTCAGTGGCGTGATGTATCGCTTCCCCTTCCGTGTACCGCCCTACTACGCCCTGATCATCCGCTCGCTGGTCACCCTGGAGGGCATCGCCTTGAGCGTGGATCCAAACTTCAAGATCCTCGGCGCCGCTTACCCCTACTTCGCCCGCCGCCTGATGGAGGATCCCGATCCCGATCTGCGGCGCAGCCTGCGGGAGATGCTGTTCGACGGCGATGAATTCCGCTGGCAGCGGCTGGAAAATCTGGTGGCAAGCGCCTCGCTGCAGGACCAGCTCGACCTCGACGGTCTCCTCGATCAGGTGCTCGATTTCCTCTTCTCCCCCAATGGCGGCCTCCTGCGCCAGCAGCTGGTGGAGGCACTGGTGGCGCGGATGGACGATCTGGCCTGGCGCACCACCCTGCGGATCGGCCGCCGACTCCCCCCTCCCCTGCTGCCCCCAGGCCTGCGGGAACGGCGGGAGGTGGGGGCGGCGATGCTCGAGGGCGGCGGGCCCCTGCTCGATCTGGAGCCGATCCGCCAGCTCACCGGCATCCTGACCGACCTGCCGGGCTTCGAGCCCCGGCTGCTGCTGCGTCGCCTGCCGCGCGTATTGCGGGAACCCGACCTGCGGCGCATGGGGCTGGAGGTGGCGCGGGGCCTGGCGGAACGGGGGGTGGTGCGCCTGGTGCGGGACGTACTGGTGCCATCCCCCCTGCGAACCCCTGCCTAGAGTCAGGAACTCTTCCGTGAGGCCTGGCTGGTGACCTCCCTGCGCACCCGGCAACGTTTCCTGGCGGCAACGCTGGGCCTGGGCCTGGCCACCGCTTCCCCGGCAGCCCTGGCGGCAGAAAACATCGTGTTCATCAGCGGCGCCTTCCGGCGCTCGATCCCGGTGGCGGATCTGGAGCATCTGGCCGCCACGGGCCAGGCGCGCGGCCTGCTGGGCGACGTGATGCGCTTCGGCCGCCAAGATCCGCAGGAGGTGGCGCGGCTTCTGAAGGCCTCCCTCAACCTTCCCGTGGTCACCGTGAGCCGGCTCCTCAACACGAGCATCGGCGAGCGCATCCTGGAGCGCATCGGCAGCATCGCCTTCCCCCTCAATGCCCGCCAGGTGGGTCTGCCGGCCCTGCGTTCGGCAGTGGTGCTCGGCATCGCCGACAACGGCGGCTCCCTCTCCCCCCTCTCCTTCCTGAGGGCCTACCCCAGCCAGGAGATGGCGGTGAGCCTGCCAGCCCTTCTGTCCCTGATTCAGAAGGCCAGCTCCGTGGCCGATCTGGTGCGTTTCTTCTCGGAATCGCCCCTGGAGCTGGGCAGCCGCGAGCCCGATCCCGCGCCGGCCATGCCGAAAGCCGCGGCTACACCCGCGCCCTGAGCCAGCCAAGGCCTACATTCATCCTCGACAGTCCCTCCCACGCCTGCCCGTGCTCCAAGTCCTGCGGCGTCTCGGGGGCCCGCGAGCCACGATGCAGGATTGGCCGGGTCTGATCGAGGCCTACCGATCCTGGCTGCCGGTGAGCGCAGCCACCCCGGTGATCACCCTGCGGGAGGGGGCCACGCCGCTGATTCCAGCGCCGGTGATCGGCGAGCGCGTGGGTCGGGGCGTGAAGGTCTTTCTCAAGTACGACGGCCTCAACCCCACCGGCTCCTTCAAAGACCGGGGCATGACGATGGCCATCAGCAAGGCGCGGGAGGAGGGGTCGGAGGCCGTGATCTGCGCCAGCACCGGCAACACCTCCGCCGCGGCCGCCGCCTACGCCCGCCGGGGGGGCATGCGGGCCTTCGTGCTGATCCCCGACGGCTACGTGGCCCAAGGGAAGCTGGCCCAGGCGCTTCTCTACGGCGCCGAGGTGCTGGCGGTTAAGGGGAACTTCGATCGGGCGCTGGCGATCGTGCGGGAAGTGGCGGATCGTTACCCCGTCACCCTGGTGAATTCAGTCAATCCCTATCGGTTGCAGGGGCAGAAGACGGCCGCCTTCGAGGTGGTCGATGCCCTCGGCGATGCGCCCGACTGGCTGTGCATCCCAGTGGGCAATGCGGGCAACATCACCGCCTACTGGATGGGCTTCCAGGAGTACCGGGCCGCGGGCCACAGCGCCCGCCTGCCGCGGATGATGGGCTTCCAGGCCGCCGGGGCCGCGCCGATGGTGCTCGGCCATCCCGTCGACCAACCGGACACCATCGCCACCGCGATCCGCATCGGCAACCCCGTGAACCGCGACAACGCCCTGCGCGCCCAGCGCGAGAGCCAGGGCGGCTTCATGGCCGTCACTGACGCGGAGATCCTGGAGGCCTACAAGCTGCTGGGCAGCGGCGAGGGGGTGTTCTGCGAGCCGGCGAGCGCCGCCTCGGTGGCCGGCCTGCTGAAGCGCCGCGAGGAGGTGCCGGCGGGGGCAACGGTGGTCTGTGTACTCACCGGCAACGGCCTCAAGGATCCCGCCACAGCGATCGAGCACAACGACTCCACCTTCCACACGGGGCTCGAACCCGACACCGACACCGTGGCACGCGTGATGGGCTTCTGATCCGTCGCCAATCGGGCCAACCGGCGGACAAACCGGCCGTGGGAAAGCCTGGGGAAACTGGCGCGACGGGCGGGGGATCGGCGGGGAAGAATCGGCGCTCGCACCTCCATGGGATTTCCCCAGGGGCGGGAAACGGGGGAAAAGCCCCGCTTTGCGGCCGGTTCGGTGGATCATTCCCCAGGGGCTGGGGCTTGGTAATCCAGTGCTGGTAAAGGGTTTGTGGCGATTTCCCCGTTTTCCCCGGCCCCTTCTACGACGGTTTTGGTTTTCTTCTTAAAAATCCAGATCTCTTCTTTAAAGACAGGGGCGGGGAAAACCCTGGGCAAGACCGGCAACCAAGGACGCCAACGTTGCGCTTTGGCACGCCGTGTGAAACCGTGGGCCCGCCCGTTCGATCGTCGCCACCCCGGTCTCCCCCTCCCATGAAGCTGGTCTGTTCCCAGGCTGAACTCAACGCCAGCCTCCAGTTGGTCAGCCGAGCCGTGGCCGGCCGCCCCACCCACCCGGTGCTCGCCAACGTGCTGCTCACCGCCGACGCCGCCACCGGCCGGCTGAGCCTCACCGGGTACGACCTCAGCCTGGGCATCCAGACCAGCCTGGCCGCCTCGGTGGAGGGCAGCGGCGCCATCACCCTGCCCGCTCGCCTCTTCAGCGAGATCGTCAGCCGCCTGCCGGCCGACAGCCCGATCACCCTCCGCTGCGAGGAGGGTGGCGAGCAGGTGGAGATCAGCAGCCTCTCTGGCAGCTACCAGATGCGCGGCATGCCCGCCGAGGATTTTCCCGATCTGCCCCTCGCCCAGAGCGGCAATCCGATCCGCCTCGATGCCGACGCCCTGGTGCGAGGCCTGCGGGCCACCCTGTTCGCCAGCAGTGGCGATGAGGCCAAGCAGATCCTCACCGGCGTACACCTGCAGCTGGAGGGCGAGCGGCTCGAATGCGCCGCCACCGACGGCCACCGCCTGGCCGTGCAGCAGCTGCCCCACGCCCTGGAGGAGGGCGCCGCCGAGGCCGGGGGCGAACCCTTCGCGGTCACCGTGCCGTCCCGCTCCCTGCGCGAGCTCGAGCGCCTGCTCTCCGGCCGCTCCTCCCAGGAGCCCCTCAGCCTCTTCTGCGAGCGGGGACAGGTGGTGGTGCTCTGGGCCGATCAGGTGCTCACCACCCGCAGCCTGGATGGCACCTACCCCAACTACGGCCAGCTGATCCCCCAGGAGTTCGGCCGGCATCTGCGGCTCAATCGCCGGGCCTTCGTCGCCTCCCTCGAGCGGGTGGCGGTGCTCGCCGATCAGCACAACAACGTCGTCAAGCTGACCAGTGATCCCACCACCGGCCGGGTGGTGCTGCGGGCCGACGCCCAGGATGTGGGCAGCGGTTCGGAGGATCTGGCGGCCAGCGTGGAGGGGGAGGCGATCGAGATCGCCTTCAACGTGCGCTACCTGCTCGATGGGCTCAAGGCGATGGCGGCGGAGGAGGTGGAGCTGCGTTGCAACGGACCAACCACCCCCGCGGTGCTCGTCCCCCTCGGCGAAGATGGGGCCTTCACCTATCTGGTGATGCCGGTCCAGATCCGCTCCTGAGCGCTTGTCCCTCCCTGAGCAGCTGCTGCTGAGCGACCTGCTGCGGCGGCGTGTGCGCTGCGAGCGGGGGCTGGAGCATGGCTCCGGTGTATCGGGCTGGATGCATCCACCGGTGCACCGGCTGCTCGGTTGGGTGAGCCGCCCCTCCGCCTTCACGCAGCGGCGGCTGGTCTGGCGCCTCAACCAGCTGCGCGGCCTCGACGACCAGGAGCTCTTCGTGGTCGGCGACCCCGCCGAGACCGACCCGGTCACCCTCAGCCGGTTGCCCACCTTGCTGGAGGCGGCCCTCAGCGGCGCCGGCGGCCGACCCCTGGGCACCATCGCCGACGCCGCGGTGGAGCTGCGCAGCGGCCGCATCCGCCACTACCTGGTGTCCCGCAGCGACCCCCGCCTGCCCGGTGGCAGCCGCTGGCGCCTCAGCCCCGATCGCATCGTTGACCAACAGCCCGGCCAGGTGATCACCGCCCTGGAGGGCCTCGATGACCTGCCCCTCGCCCGCGCCAGCGTGCGCCAGGAATTCCTGCGCCGCTCCCGCCGCTGGCGTGATCAGGTGGAGGAGGAGACAACCCGGCTGCGGGACCAGCTGCAGCAGGCTGGCGGTCGGCTGGAGGATCGCCTTGAGGGTTGGCTGGAGGAGCCGCCCTGGGACGAGTCCCAGGACCCGCGAGACCCTCGCCCCCCTCGCCAGGGCTCCGATCCTCTCGACGAGTGGGATGAGGACGGTTGGGAGGGGCCCGACGCTTCCCAGCCGCCACCCCGTTCGCCCCAGTCCCGGCCCCGCCGCGGTGAACTCCGCGACGAACCCCGCGACGACGACCCCTGGATCTGATACTGGAGCGAATCGCCGTCGTCGCGCCGTGGTCGCCTCCTCCGCCCCCGCCGGTCCCCTCACCGAAGAGGTGCGCCAGGCGTTGCGCAAGGAGGGCCTGAGCGAGGCCGATTACGCCGAGATCGTGCGACGCCTCGGCCGCGCCCCCAATCGGGCCGAGCTCGGCATGTTCGGGGTGATGTGGTCAGAGCATTGCTGCTACCGCAATTCACGGCCGCTGCTAGCTGGCTTCCCCACCAGCGGACCGCGCATTCTCGTGGGCCCGGGTGAGAACGCCGGCGTGGTGGATCTGGGGGAGGGTCAGCGGCTGGCCTTCAAGATCGAGAGCCACAACCACCCCTCCGCCGTGGAGCCGTTCCAGGGGGCGGCCACCGGCGTGGGCGGCATCCTTCGCGACATCTTCACGATGGGTGCCCGGCCGATCGCCCTGCTCAACGCCCTGCGTTTCGGCCCCCTGGAGGAGCCCCGCAATGGGGGGCTGATGGAGGGTGTGGTGGCCGGCATCGCCCATTACGGCAATTGTGTCGGCGTGCCGACGGTGGGGGGCGAGGTGGCCTTCGATCCCAGCTACTCCGGCAACCCGCTGGTGAACGCCATGGCGCTCGGGCTCATGGAAGTCGACGACATCGTGCGGGCCGGCGCCAGCGGCATCGGCTATCCGGTGGTGTATGTGGGCAGCACCACCGGCCGTGACGGCATGGGCGGCGCCAGCTTCGCCAGCGCCGAGTTGAGCGAGGCCTCCCTCGATGACCGTCCCGCGGTGCAGGTGGGGGATCCCTTCCTGGAGAAGGGCCTGATCGAGGCCTGCCTGGAGGCCTTCCAGAGCGGTGATGTGGTGGCCGCCCAGGACATGGGTGCCGCGGGCCTCACCTGCAGCTGCGCCGAGATGGCCGCCAAGGGGGGTGTGGGGGTGGAGCTCGACCTCGACCGGGTGCCGGCCCGCGAAAGCGGCATGACCGCCTACGAATTCCTGCTCAGCGAGTCGCAGGAGCGGATGCTTTTCGTGGTGCACCCCGGCCGCGAGGAGGCCCTGATGGCGCGCTTCCGCCGCTGGGGTCTGCAGGCGGCTGTGGTGGGGCGGGTGCTGGAGGAGAGCGTCGTGCGGGTGCTCCACCACGGCGCCGTGGCTGCCGAGGTGCCGGCCCGGGCCCTGGCGGAGGACACGCCGATCAACCATCACGCCCTGCTGGCCGAGCCGCCGGAGGCGATCCAGGCCCACTGGCGCTGGAGTGAGCAGCAGCTTCCCCCCGCCGATGGTGCAGGGGTGGCCCTGGCGGATGGATCCCTGCCCTGGGGCGATGCCCTGCTCCGCCTCCTCGACGACCCCACCATCGCCAGCAAGCGCTGGGTGTGGCGCCAGTACGACCACCAGGTGCAGGCCAACACCGTGGTGCCCCCCGGCGGCGCCGATGCCGCGGTGGTGCGGCTGCGGCCCCAGCGGGGCGAAGCGGCCCTGAGGCAAACCGCCCGCGGCGTTGCGGCGGTGGTGGATTGCCCCAACCGCTGGGTGGCCCTCGACCCCGAGCGCGGCAGCATGGCGGCGGTGGCGGAGGCCGCCCGCAACCTCAGCTGTGTGGGGGCCGAACCCCTGGCCGTCACCGACAACCTCAACTTCCCCTCGCCGGACACCCCCACCGGCTATTGGCAGCTGGCGATGGCCTGCCGCGGCCTGGCGGAGGCCTGTCGCGCCCTGGCGACGCCCGTCACCGGCGGCAACGTCTCCCTCTACAACGAGAGTCGCCTAAGCGATGGCTCCCTGCAGCCGATCCATCCCACCCCGGTGGTGGGGATGGTGGGGCTGGTGGAGGATCTGGGGCGGGTCACCGGCCTGGCCTGGCGCACCTCTGGCGATGCCATCTGGTTGCTGGGTGTGCCCCTGGAGGCCGGAGCCCTGCCCGCCGACCCGCGCGTTTCGCTGGCGGCCACCAGCTATCTGGAGGTGGTCCACGGCCAGCTCACCGGCCGGCCGCCCGTGGTGGATCTGGCCCTTGAGAGCGCCGTGCAGGCTTTCCTGCGCCAGGCGATCACGGCAGGCCTGGTGGCCTCCGCCCACGATCTCAGCGACGGCGGCCTGGCGGTGGCGGCGGCCGAATCCTCCATCGCCGCTGGCCTGGGGGCCCACCTGGAGCTGCCCGCCGGTGGCGCCCGGCTCGACCGGATTCTCTTTGCTGAGGGGGGCGCCCGGGTGCTGGTGAGCGTTCCCGCCGAGCGAGCCGATTCCTGGCGGAGTGCCCTCGACCAAGCGGGCGACGCCATGCCGGCCCAGCTGTTGGGAATGGTGGCCGCCGATCCCACGCTCACGATCCAGCGAGGCGATACCCCGGTGTTGCAGCTCCCGGTGGCGGCGATGCGCACCTGCTACGAGCAGGCGATCCCCCGGCGCTTGCGGGAGGCCGCCCCCCCTCCTGAGCATTGAGGTCGCCGGCGATGCGCCAGGATGCCGGCTGCCCGCCCGCCCCGCCGCCGTGCCCCCGGCTCCCCCTGTGAACGCCGACCGGCCGGACAAGCCCGAGGAGGCCTGTGGCATCTTCGCCGTGATGGCCCCGGGTCAGGCTGTCGCCAACCTGGCCTATTTCGGCCTCTACGCCCTCCAGCACCGCGGCCAGGAATCCGCCGGCATCGCCGTGTTTGAGGACAAACAGGTTCGCCTGCACAAGGACATGGGCCTGGTGAGCCAGGTGTTCGACCAGGACGTGCTGGCCCGCATGCCCGGCGAGCTGGCGATCGGCCACAACCGCTACTCCACCACCGGCAGTAGCCGGGTCTGCAACGCCCAGCCGGTGGTGCTGATGACCCGCCTCGGCCCCTTCGCCCTCGCCCACAACGGCAACCTGGTGAATGCCGCCGAGCTGCGCATCTCCCTCGACCACCTCTCCGGCGAGTTCACCTCCACCACCGATTCCGAGCTGATCGCCTTCGCCCTCCAGGAGGCCGTGGAGGCCGGCGAGGGCTGGAGCGACGCCATCCGCACCGCCGCCGCCTGCTGCCGCGGGGCTTTCAGCCTGGTGATCGGCACCCCCGAAGGGCTGTTCGCCCTGCGCGATGGCCATGGCATCCGCCCCCTGGTGTTCGGCCACTTGGGCGAGCGCGAGGCGGCCCAGTGGGTGGTGAGCAGTGAAAGCTGCGGGCTCGATATCATCGGCGCCACCTTCGACGATGACGTTGCCCGGGGTGAGTTGGTGCATTTCCGCCCGGGCCAGGGCGAGCCGCTGCGGCAGCAATGGATCGACCAGCCGGCGAAGATGTGCGTCTTCGAGATGATCTACTTCGCCCGCCCCGATAGCCGCTTCTTCGGCGAGTCTCTTTACAGCTACCGGGTGCGCATCGGCGAAGTGCTGGCCCGGGAAACCCCAGTGGCCGCTGACATCGTGATCGGTGTGCCCGATTCCGGCATCCCCGCCGCCATCGGCTACGCGGGTGTGAGCGGCATCCCCTTCGGCGATGGGCTGATCAAGAACCGCTACGTGGGCCGCACCTTCATCCAGCCCACCCAGGCGATGCGGGAGGCGGGGATTCGCGTCAAGCTCAATCCCCTGCCGGATGTGCTGGCGGGCAAGCGGGTGGTGGTGATCGACGACTCGATCGTGCGTGGCACCACCAGCCGCAAGCTGGTGCAGGCCCTGCGTGATGCGGGGGCCACCGAGGTGCACATGCGCATCAGTTCGCCTCCGGTCACCCACCCCTGCTTCTACGGCATCGACACCGACACCCAGGACCACCTGATCGCCGCCCGCATGAGCCTGGCCGAAATCGTGCGGCACCTCGGGGTCGATTCGCTCGCGTACCTCAGCAAGGAGGGCATGGTGGAGGCTGCCCACACCCACTCCGGCGATTTCTGCACCGCCTGCTTCGACGGCAACTACCCCATCGAGATGGACGAGGAGTTGAAACGCAGCAAGCTGATGCTGGAGCCGGCCGGTATGGCGCGCAGTTAGGCCAGGGGGCGATAGCAGCGGGTGGTGATCAACCAGGGGTGGAACACCTCTAGGAAGCAGCTCTGCAGCGTGCGGAAGAAGCGCTCCACCATGGCGGGATCGTCGAAGTGGAAGGGGTATTCCCCCGCGAAGCCCTGGAAGAAATACCAGTTCAACAGCGCGTGGCTGTCGGGCTTGAGGCGCCCCGCGAAGATCTCCAGCTGGCCCGCCGGATCGCTCAGGTGCTCCAGCACGTCCAGGCAGACGAGCGTGTCGAAGCGTGGCGGTAACGCCGGATCGTCGAGGTCGCGGTGGCAGCTCAGCCGCTCCGCCAGCCCCAGCTGCTCCGCCCGCCCCTGCACGAAGTCCCGGTTGCGGGGGTTAAGATCCATGAACCACACCCGCTCCACCCCGGGCAGCGCCGCCGCCGCCAGGGCGTGGCTGCCGATGCCGCCGCCGAAGTCGAGCACATGGCCGCGGGCGAAGTGCTCCTGCAACCGCAGGGTGTCGGCGATGTAGGCGGCGCTGCCCAGGTGCCAGGCCGCCAGCTCCAGAAGGTGGCCATCACCCACCGTTTCTTCGTAGAAGGCGCCGGCCTGCTCCGGGTCGAAGGCGCCGGGATGGAGCCCCGCCAGCTCGGCCGTGCTGCCCGGCAGTTTCTCCTCCAGCTCGGCCGGGCTGATCGCCAGGAACGCCGCCAGCTGGGTTCGCAGATCGAAGCCATCCGCCAGGAAACGCTCCACCGTCAGGGCCGGGGGGGACGCCGGGACAGTCAAAGGGGGATCGGAACGGGAGGGGGCACGCTACGCGGCTGCCATGCTGGAGCCCGGCGCGGGGCACGGGATGAGGGTGCTGGTGGTGAGCACGCCGGTGGGTCACCTCGGCAGTGGCCGGGGCGGCGGAGTGGAGCACACCGCCGGGATGATCGTGGCCGGCCTGCTGCGCTGCGGCCACGCGGTGACCGTGCTGGCCGCGGAGGGATCGGTGCTGCCCCCCGCTTGCGCTTCCGCCAGCCTGTGGGAGGAGCCAGGGGTTGACCAGCCCAGCTGGCAGCACTGCCCCCGCGACACCGCCGTGGCGATCCCGGCCGGTGCCCTGCTGCCCCGCTTCTGGCGCCGGGCCCTCGAGCAGCAGGGGGCGTTCGACCGGATCCTCAACCTCGCCTACGACTGGTTGCCCTTCTGGCTTACCCCTTTTCTGGCCACGCCCCTGTGCCATCTGGTGAGCATGGGATCGGTGGCCCAGGTGATGGATGAGGCGATCGAGGCCGTTTCCAGCTGGCATCCCGAGCGGCTGGCTTTCCATACCGCCGCCCAGGCCGCCGATTTCCGCCTGGCGGCGCCACCGCGGCTGGTGGGCAATGGCTTTGACCTCAGCCGCTACCATCCCCCCTCTCCCGACCAGGTGGAGCCCGCCCTCGGCTGGGCCGGTCGGATCTCCCCCGAGAAGGGCCTGGAGGATGCCGCCCGGGTGGCCGCCCGCCTCGGCCTGCCGCTGCGGGTGTGGGGGCTGCGGGAGAACGGGGCCTACGCCGAGGCGGTGGAGCGGGCCGTTCCCCCCGGCACGATCGAGTGGTGCGGTTTCCAGCCCACCGAGCGCCTGCAGGAGGGGCTCGGCCGCTGCCGCGTGTTCCTGAACACCCCGCGCTGGAACGAGGCCTTCGGCAACGTGGTGGTGGAGGCCATGGCCTGCGGCGTGCCGGTGGCGGCTTATAACCGGGGTGGTCCGGGCGAGTTGGTGCAGGAGGGGGTCAACGGCGCCCTCGCCACCCCCGACGACCTTGACGCCCTGGCCGCGGCGGTCGAGCGGGCCGCCCGCCTCGACCGGGGCGCCTGCCGGTCCTGGGCGGAGGCGCACCACAGCCCGGAGGCCTTCACGGGGCGGATCGAGGCGTGGCTTCAGGCGGCGGGGGCGCCGCCCCACTCCAGCGCAGGCGCACCAGGCCCCGGCTGAGGCCCGAATCCGGATCCACCATCCGGATCGCCTGCCACAGGGCCGGGATGGGCACCCACACCGATGGGTAGCGGTAGCGCGCCACATCGAGAAGCAGCACCCGGTCGCCCCGCTCGTCGTAGGCGGCCAGGGGTGAGATATGGCCGCCCCCCTGTTGCCCCAGGGCCGAGCGGTGGTAGTTGACCAGCAGCCGGTCCGATGGATCGGCCAGGCTCTGGCGCAGCAGCCCCCGCAGCTGGGGCAGGCTCAGTTGGTCGCCGTGCCAGCGCTGCACCATCACCCCGGGTTGGCCCAGCAGGCCAGCCAGCTGGGCCAGGGTCATGCCCCGGCGCGCCACGGTTTCCGGCGCCACGGTGGCCTGGGCCGCGGCGGTGCGGAACAGGTTGTCCTGGGTCCAGAAGCGGTAGGTGCCGTAGCCCTGGGCCGGTGGGGCTGGCACCGCCAGGCTGTTGAGGGCCATCACGGCGCTGGCTACCCCGCAGTAGGCCAGGTTCGCCTGGGTAACGAACTGCTCCACCAGGGGAAGGAAGTCGGCCCGCGCCCGGCTGCGGTCCAGCACGGTGCCCCCCAGGGATTCCTGCAGGGGGATCAGGGGAATCGGAGCCAACGCCGGGGCGGGGGCCGGCCGAGCCGTGGCGCCCGCTGGCCCCAGAGCGGCCACCAGCAGCGCGACCACGAAGGCCCCCCTCATGGTCGCTGGAGCGGCACCAGCTCCCGCAGGCTCTCCGTGCCCAGCAGGGCCAGCTGGATGCCGGTCCCACCGACGTCCTCCGCCGGCAGGTCGCCCGGCCGCAGCCGGCCACTGCGCCCTGCGCCCCCCTCCAACCGCAGCCCCAGCAGTGGCGTGTCATCGCCGCAGAGGTCGATCAGACCATCGTCGCGGGAGACGAAGCGCAGGCCGATCTGGCCGATGTCGCCGCGCTGGCAGAGGCGCAGGTCGGACAGTCGTAGCCGCTTGAGTTGGCCGCCGCGGCTGGCCAACACCACCCCGGCGTCGCCACCGCTGGCCACGCAGGCCGCCCCCACCACCGCTTCGCCGGGCAGCAGCCGCAGCAACATGGGCCCCTGGGCGGTTCGCCCCATCACCGGCAGGTTTGCCTCGTTCACGGCCAGCCGCAGCAGCCGGCCGGTGCTGCTCCCCACCACCAGATCCTGCCCCTCCCGGCAGGGCACCACCCGCTGCAGCTCCACCCCGTCCTTGAGTTTGAGTACGGTGGCGGCCCGGCCGGAGAGCTCCAGGAAGTCTTCGATCGGCAGCCGCTTGAAGCGGCCATCGCTGCTCAGCAACCCCAGACTCCCCTCCGCCGGGGAGGGAAGGGGCAACACCTGCACCAGGCGGGCGCCGCTCAGGCTCTCGGGCAGGAAGCGCTCCACCCCCCCCGGTTGCTGGCCGGCGAACTCCCAGCGCAGCAGGGCCACACGGCCATCGGCGCTGAAGGCGAGCAGTTGGGGATGGTCGCCCACCGGCAGCAGCAACCGGGCTGGCGGCGGCTGCTCCCCCAGTTCGGCCGACTCGTCGAGGTGCAGGCGGCCCAGAACCTGGGGGGTGACGATCCGCAGCGTGCCATCGGCCTGGAGTAGCAGGCGGCTGTCGCTGGCGAGACCCTCAAACGCCTGCTGCCGTTGCAGTTCGGCGTTCGGCCGTACGGCGGCGCCCCGCTGGGCCGCCAGTTCGTCGCCCCCTTCCACCAGCCGGGTGCGGCGCGGTGTGGAGTAGCGCTTCTTCAGTGCCTTCAGCTCGCTCACCATCGTGTCGAGGAGGCTGTCGCGCTCGTCGAGCAGGTGGCGCAGGCGTGTGCGCTCCTCCCGCCGCTCCTCGGCCTCCTTGCGCAGGCTCTCCTGTTCCAGCCCGGTGAGGCGCCGCAGTGGCATGGCCAGCACCGCTTCGGCCTGGCGTTCGCTCAGATCGAGGTGCACCTGCAGGCTGGCCTTGGCGGCGGCTGCATCCGCCGCGGCGGTGATCATCTCAATCACCTCCCGCAGATGGGCCAGGGCCTGGATCAGGCCTTCCACCACCTCCAGCCGATCCTCACAGCGGCTCAGCGCGTGGCGGGTGCGGCGGATCAGGGTCAGTTCCCGGTATTCGAGGAACTGCTGCAGCATCTGGCGCAGGGTGAGCTGAACCGGCTGGCCGTTCACCAGGGCCAGCAGGATCGCGCCGAAGTTGCTCTGCAGGGCGGTGCGGCGCTGCAGCTCGGCCAGCACGGTGGCGGCGTTGGCGTCGCGGCGCAGCTCCACCACCACGCGCATCCCGTCCCGGTCGCTTTCGTCGCGGATGTCGGCGATGCCGGTGATGCGGCCCTCGTTCACCTGCTCGGCGAGCTTCTCGATCCAGCCGGCCTTGCTGAGCTGGTAGGGAAGCTCCGTCACCACGATGGCGCTGCGGCGGTGCCGCCCCTTGCCCGGCTGCACCTCCTCAAAGTGGCTGATGCCCCGCATGGGGATGCTGCCGCGGCCGCAGAGGTAGGTGTCGCGCAGGCCGCCGCCGGTGAGCACCTCGCCGCCGGTGGGGAAGTCGGGTCCCGGTACGAGTTCGAGCAGCTTGTCGTCGCTGAGATCGGGGCGGCGGATCAGGGCGATCAGCGCGTCCACCACCTCGCCGAGGTTGTGGGGCGGGATGCTCGTGGCCATCCCCACCGCGATGCCCGAGCAGCCGTTGAGCAACAGGAAGGGCAGCTGGGCCGGCAGCACCGTGGGCTCCTGCTGGGAGCCGTCGAAGTTGGGGGCGAAATCGACCGTCTCGTTGCCGATCTCGTCGAGAAGGGCCTCGTTGGCGATCGGCGCCAGCCGGGTTTCCGTGTAGCGCATCGCCGCCGGTGGGTCGTCATCGACCGAGCCGAAGTTGCCGTGGCCATCGAGCAGCGGATGGCGGCTGGCGAAGGTCTGTACGAGCCGCACCAGGGCGTCGTAGACGGCCTGATCGCCATGGGGGTGGTATTTGCCCAGCACATCGCCCACCACGCGGGCGCACTTGCGGTAGGGGCGGTCGGGGGTCAGCCCGAGCTCATGCATCGCGAACAGGATGCGCCGCTGCACCGGCTTGAGGCCGTCGCGTACATCGGGCAAGGCGCGCCCGACGATCACGCTCATCGCGTACTCGAGATAGGAGCGCTGCATCTCCTGATGCAGGGCGATCGGCTCGATCCGGTCGTCGTCCCCGCTGGGAATTGTCGGGCGCTCCTCGGCCATCCGGTGTTGGGGTCTGAGGGCGAAAGACGGCGCTCAGCCTACCGATGGCGGCACGCCTGGCCAGGGTTCAGGGTTGCGCGGCCGGATCTTCGGCTGCCGTGGCGTTGGCCATGGCCCTCTCCACCACCATCTTCAGTTCGGGCTGGGCCAGCAGCCGTCGCGTGTCCCCGCGCAGCTTCGTGCCCCAGAGCTGCTCGGCCTGATAGCTGTCGAGAACGTAGTTGGGATCCTCGTTGAGGGCGAGTTCTGCCAGGCGCAGGGCCTCTCCGCGCTGGCCCCCCGGATCGGTGGCGAACAGGCCGGCCGCCAGGGCCAGGGAGGTTTCCGGGACATCGGGTTTGAGGCCCAGCACCCGCCGCCACCGCTCGAGCGCCGCGGGGCGCCGATCGGCTTCCCACAGCACCAACCCCTGGTTGTTGATCGCTTCCCAGAAGTCGCGTCGCAGCTTCGCCGCCTGCTCGAACGAGCCCAGTGCCTGATCGCGCTGGCCGAGCAGCACCTGGGCGTTGCCGAGGTCGAAGTAGGCGCTGGCGTTGCGGCGATCGAGCTGGAGGCCGCGTTGCAGCAGCCCGATCGCCTCCTCGGGCTTGCGGTTGCGAAGCGCCAGAGACCCCTCGGCGAACCAGATACCGGGGTTCTGGGGGTCGAGCTGCTTGGCCTTGCCCAGGGCCCACAGCGCCTTGTCGACCCGGTCGCTCCGCAGCTGGGCTTCCGCAAGCAGTACCCAGCCGCGGGGATCAGCCGGCAGCAGCCGCACCGTGAGCTCCGCCAGCCGCGAGGCTTCCTCCGCCTGCCCCATCCGTAGCAACCGGGCCGCCGCCTGCGCGATGCCGAGGCCCGCCGCCTCCAGATCCCGCTCCGGCGGCACATACACGTAAGGCACGATCGCCCGGGCCGCGCCGGCTTGCATCGCCGGCAGCGTCAGGGTCAGGGCCAGCGGCAGGCTGGGGAGCACCCTGCGCAGGAGATGGGTAACGAGTTGCCCCCGGGGCCGGCCCACAGGATCCGCACGAATTCGACCCAGCCTAGGGAGAGGTCCCCCCTTTCCCCAGGGCGGCTGTGATATTGCGTCGCCACATCCACGGCTTGATGCGGCGCAGGGCCGAGGCTCTCAGCCGTTCGTCCCAGTCGGCATCGCTCCAGCGCAGGGCCTCCTCCGCCCGCAGGTCGAGCAGCCAGGGGCGGGGTTGCAGGTCGGGATCGTCGCTTGTCGGCAGGGGCTCGCGGTTCCACGGGCACACCTCCTGGCAGAGATCGCAGCCGGCCACCCACCCGTGCAGCTGGGCGGCGATGGGCGCCGGCAGCTGCGGATCGCGGTTTTCGATGGTGTGGTATGCGAGGCAGCGACGGGCATCCACCACAAAGGGTTCCGGGATGGCGCCGGTGGGGCAGGCCTCCAAGCAGGCCTGGCAGCGGCCGCAGAGGCTCTCCGCCGGCTCGTCCGCTGGCAGGGGCACGGTGGTGAGCAGGTGCCCCAGCAGCAGCCAGGAGCCCCGCCGGCGGTGGATCAGGTTGCCGTGCTTGCCGATCCAGCCCAGGCCCGCCTCCTCGGCCCAGGCCTTGTCCATCAGCGGGGCGCTGTCGACACAGACGCGCCAGCGGCTGCCTGGGCAGCGGGCCTCCAGCCAGCGGCCCAGGCGCCGCAGCCGTCCGTCGATCAGGCGGTGGTAGTCGCGACCCCAGCCGTAGCGGGCCACCTTCAGGGCCCCCGGCGCCCGCGAGGCGGCCACGTGGTGCGGCAAGGCCACCGCCACCAGCGTCTGCACCCCCGGCAGCAGCTCCGCCACCGCCCTTCGGCGCGGATCGGCCATCCAGGCCATGTCGGCCTGGTGGCCCGCCGCCAACCAGCGCTCGAGGGCGGCGCTGCGCAGCGCCAGCCGCGGCCCGCCCGGCACGGCGGCGATGCCCACCGGATCGAAGCCCAGGGCGGCCGCCTCCCGCTTCAGTTGTTGCACAAGGCTGGGCGGGGATGGCTGGTTCACGGGTGCTCGTTAAGGTGGGAAAACCCTGTATCCGTTCGCGTGACCGGTCTCTCTGCCACCCGACCCAGCCCCTTGCTGCGTTGGATGGGCATCACCTTGGTGGTGCTTCTGCTCCTGCAGATGCTGTCCGTTCTTATTCTGTGGGATTGGGGCAGTGAACCCTTCCGCCAGCTGGTGGTGGAGCGGCTGGTGAGCCAGGCCCCCATGGCGCTGGTGGGCCTGCTGCTGATGTACCTCTCCTCCCGTCTGGAGGATCCTGCGGGGTCGGACACACGCACGCCTAT
>CANEWU010000033.1 GCA_947442825.1 Synechococcaceae cyanobacterium | reverse complement strand
GGTGCACGCGGTGCAGAGCTGCCCCACCGGCACCCTCACCCCGATCGGCTGGCGCTTCTCCCTGCCGCCGGTGGTCGAGCAGGAGATCAGCGGCATCCTCACCAGCCGCTATCACCAGAACAACCGCCTCCTCGAGCAGGAGGCCTTCGGCCTGCAGGGCCAGAGCGATGCGGTACCCCGCCTGCGCCAGGCCCTGCGCCAACGCTGCCGCCTGCCCTGAACGGCCCCAACCCGCCCCTGCCCTGACGCGCCCATGCCCGCCCCCCTCTGGCTGCTCCTGGCCCTACCCCTGCTGTTGCTGGCCCTGCTCGGGATCGACAGCGACGGGCTACTGCTGCTCGGTGGGGGGGTGGCCCTGGTTCTCGCCACGCTCACCGCCCTGGTGCCGGTTCCGACCGGGCTTCAGATCCTGCTGGGGCTGGCCTTGCTGGGGGCGGGCGCCGTCGGGCTGCGGCGCTGGGCCGGCCGCTCGCGCGAACGGGCCATCCCGCCGGCGGCCCGCGCCAGCAGCGCCGAGGTGATCGCAGCCTTCGATGCGGCGGGCGAGGGGCGGGTGCTCTGGCAGGGCCAGAGCTGGGCCGCCCTCAACCTCGAGCCCGGCCGGCCCCTGCCCGCCGGCGAGCGGGTGAGCGTGCTGGGGAGGGAGGGAACGCGCCTGCAGGTGCTCCCCGAAGCCGACAGCAAGCCCTAGGGGGTCGCCATTGCTCGAATCAGGCTCGGACCCATCTCAAGCAGTAGCGGATCAGTCGAAGAACATCAGGCTCACCACCTTGCCCATGTCTTCGGCGGTGCGGCAGCTGGAGAGGAGAGTTTCGCTGTCGTGAAAGGCGTAGCAGATCAGTTGGTCGCAGCGGCCGATGATCTCCTGGTTGCAGAGGCTGCTGGCCATCGGCAGGGGAAGCTCATCATGCTCCGGCTTCTCCACCAGATGCAGCACCTTCTCCAGCTGATCGCGGGATTCGGCCGGCTGGCGATCCAGGCTCTGGGGCAGCAGCACGGTGAGCCGGGCCGGATCCACCTCGAGCACGCTGCGGATCACCGCGGCGTTCACCCCCAGGGAGCCAGAGGTGATGAGGCTGTGGCCCTCCTGGGCGAGAGAGCGGGCCACCAATTCGACCAGATGGATGGCCACCACCGGCACGTGGCGGCTACCAAGGATGGCGATCCTGCGCTTTCCACGGTCCTGAAGCATCGCCAGCTCTTGGGCCAGCGTGTCGATCCGGTCGAGGGCCGGAATATCTAAGGACCGGGTCACCCGCAGCGGACAGTCGATAGCTCGAACCTAGCAGCGATTGCCGGCATCGGTCAGAGCCGCACCGGCAGACGCAGCCGCTCGAAGAGGCGCTCGAAGCGGCAGTTCTCCTCCACCAGCCGCACCGCATAGGAGGCCTTCACAGCCTCCTGCAGGCGCACATGGCCGATCGCCGCCTCAATCACCTCCACGGTGGTGAGGGTGTCGTGCTCCACCTTCAGCACCGGCACCTCCAGCTCCTCCGAGCGGCTGATCAGCTGGGGCAACGGTTCACCCACCCCGGTGAGGATCAGGCACTGGGTGGAGGCCTCCAGGGCCGCCAGCTGGATCTCGATCCGATCCGCCCCGGTGACCACGGCCATGTTGCGGCGGCGGCGGAAGAACTCCATGGCCGAGCTCACATTCATCGCCCCGATCGAGAGGGTTTCCACCAGCAGGTCGAGGCGGTCGGCGCAGCAGAGAACCCGCGCATCCAAACGACGCACCAGCTCCTCCACCGTGACGCTGCGCAGCAGCGGGCTGCGGGGCAGGATCCCGAAGACCGCCAGGCCGAGGCGTTCCAGGGCCGGCCCCACCTCCTGCTGCAGGGCGGCCACCAGCTCGGGGTCGACGGTGTTGAGCACCACACCGGCGAGTCGATCGCCCAGCTGGCGGGAGGCCTCCAGGAGCGGATCCACGCTGCGGCTGTCCCGCCAGGGGTGCACCAGCACCGCCTCGGCCCCCAGGCCATGGGCCAGCTGGGGCAGGCTCAGGCCAAACAGCAATCCCTCGCTGAGGCTGCCGGCCCCCTCCAGCATCACGAGCTGATCCTCCTGCGGACCGGCGGGATCCGGGCCCAGGGCCCGGCACAGGGCGGCGAAACCCTCGCCGGCCTCCAGATCGCCCGCGAGCAGCCGCTGGTGCGCCGAAGCCGGATCGAGGCAATGCAGGGAGGGGATGAGCTGCTCGGGCGCCAGGCCGAGGAAGGACCCCAAGAAGCGGGTGTCCTCATCGATCAGAGGCCCCTCAGCCCCAACCGGCAGGCCGGCCGAGCCCAACCCGGTGGGCATGGTGGCCAGGGGCTTGCCGAAGCGCAGGCTCACCCCCTGGCGCGCCAACAGGCGGCCCAGGCCCAGGGCCACCGCCGACTTGCCGCTGAAGGGTTCGCTCGAGCCGATCAGCAGGGGAGCGGGCATGGAGCGACCTCGGGAGCGCTTGCGGGGTGGCGCCAATCTAGGCAGCGCATCACCTGGCTCCATGCTGCCCCCAGCTGCCCGGAGCCGCCAGGCCCATGCCCGCAGATCCCTCCCCCGCTCCTCTCACCGTGGCGATCACCGGCGCCGGCGGTGCCCTTGGCCGCGCCCTGCTGCGCCGCTGGCACGGCCGCGGCGCCCGGCTGATCGCCCTCAGCCACGGCGATCAGCCGATCGAACTGGTGGATGGAGGAGGCCACCCCATCCCCCTGCGCCAGCTCCGCTGGCGGGTGGGGGCCGAGGAGGAACTGCGCGACTGCCTGGCGGAGGTGGATGTTTTGGTGCTGAACCATGGGGTGAACGTGCAGGGCGCACGCGATCCCCAGGCGGTGGAGCGCTCCCTGGAGGTGAACGCCCTGAGCGCATGGCGCCTGCTGGAGCTCTTCGCGGCGGTGGCGGCCGAGCGGGGGAGCCGGGAACCGGAGCGGCGCCGCTCCGAGGTGTGGGTGAACACCTCGGAGGCGGAGATCCAGGCCGCCCTGAGTCCCCTCTACGAGCTGAGCAAACGGCTGATGGGCCAACTGCTGAGCCTGCGGGCCCTCGATCTGGCCCCCGCCCTGCGGCTGCGCCGCCTGGTGCTTGGACCGTTCCGCTCCGAGCTAAACCCGATCGGGGTGATGGATGCCGACTGGGTTGCCGGCGAAATTCTGCGCCAGGCGGACTGGAACTGTGGATTGATCATCGTGACAATCAATCCGCTCACCTACGTGCTGATGCCCCTCACCACAGTGCTGCGCTGGGGCTATTACCGCGCCGTGACCCGCTCGGCTTCCTAGAAATCGCGGTCAGTGAGGATTTCGCAGCCGTCGGAGGTGACGGCGATCGTGTGCTCCCACTGGGCCGAAAGGCTGCCGTCGACGGTCACCACCGTCCAGCGGTCCTTGAGGGTGCGGCAGGCCTTGCTGCCGGCATTGAGGATGGGCTCCACGGCCAGCGTCATGCCGGGACGCAGGGTGAGATCGGGCAGATCGCGGGTGCGGAAGTTGAAGACCGACGGCTCTTCATGCAGGTTTCGCCCCACACCATGGCCGGTGAAATCCTCCACCACCGCATAGCTGTGGGCCTCCACATGGTCCTGCACCGCGCCGGCGAGCTCCAACAACGTGCTGCCAGCCCGCACCGTGGCCAGACCCTTCATCAGCGCCTCCTGGGCAACGCGGCTGAGACGACGCGCCTCCTCGCTCACCCCCTCGCCGAGGCAGAGGGTGATGCAGCTGTCCCCATGGAATCCCTCAAAGAAGGCCCCGGTGTCGACCTTCAGCAGGTCTCCGTGGCGGAGGGGGCGGCGAGCATGGGGGATGCCATGCACCACCTCGTCGTTCACCGAGGCGCAGATGCTGGCGGGAAAGCCGTGGTAGCCCTTGAAACTGGGGACCGCCCCCATCTCGCGGATGCGGGTTTCGGCGTAGCGGTCGAGGTCGGCGGTGGTCATCCCCGGGGCAGCGCGCTCGGCGATCTCCCGCAGCACCGTGGCCACAATCCGGCTGGCCTGGCGCATGATCGCCAGCTCCCGTGCCGACTTCACCTCCACGCCGCGGCGACCCCGCTGGATGCGCGGCCCGGTCTGGGTGACCACGGCCTGGGGAGCGCCGCCGCGGGCATCCCTGCCGGAGGAACCGCTGAGCAGATCGGCGAAAAGATTCACGCGGAGACAGGCCGCAACGGGAATCAAGCTATCAACGGCGGCCCCGCCGCGTGCCGCAGCATGGGAAAGCCGCGATGGAGGCAGCCATGGGCCAGGGAGGGGAGCCACGGCGGGGGGTACCGCTGTACGCCCGCTTGCGGCAGTGGCACGGAGCGATGGCGCCCTTCGTGCTGCTGCCCCTCCTGCTGACGGTGGCCACGGGGGTCGGCTACCGCCTACTGCGGGACTGGGGCGGCTTGGACCGCGATGGGGCCCATGGGCTGATGGCCCTGCACGAGGGGGAATGGCTGCGGGCCTGGTTCGGCCCGACGGGCGAGACCCTCTACGTGCTGCTCAATGGCCTGGGCCTGTTTTGGATGCTGGCCAGCGGCGCCGGTCTGCTGGCGGCGCGTTGGCGACGGGCACGGCCCGCCCCCGTCGCCCCCGCGCCGCCCCGGGAGGGGGGTGACCCCTGAGCCGGTACACTGGTGGTTTGGCCAGGCGTCGCAGAAATCGGGATGGCAGCGGAAACCCCCAACACTGAAGAAACTCTCTCTGGAGCAACCCCGGCAGGGGCAGCCCTGGCGGAGGAGAGCCCCACCGAGGCCCCCTCGGAATCCAGCGACAGCGCACCGGCGGCAGCCAGTGCCCCGGCGGTGCGCGTCAGCACTGGCCGCCTCAGCGCCAGCGAGCTGATCGCTGCCTTCGAGGCCGAGCAGCTCAAGAGCGATCTGCCCGAAATCTATGTGGGCGACACCGTGCAGGTGGGCGTGCGCATCCGCGAGGGCAACAAGGAGCGGGTGCAGCCCTATGAGGGCGTCGTGATCGCCAAGCGCCACGGCGGCCTGAACGAAACCATCACCGTGCGCCGCATCTTCCAGGGCATCGGCGTCGAGCGGGTGTTCATGCTCCATAGCCCCCAGGTGGCTTCCGTGAAGGTGGAGCGGCGCGGTAAGGTGCGTCGGGCGAAGCTGTTTTATCTGCGGGATCGGGTGGGTAAAGCCACACGCGTCAAGCAGCGCTTCGATCGCTGAGGCCAAAGGAGCGGGGCCGTCCCTGTCCCGCCCAATTACGCCCAGTTTTTCCAGGGGTCATCACTCCTGCGCCGTTAGTTCAGTTGGTAGAACGCAGGTCTCCAAAACCTGATGTCGGGGGTTCAAGTCCTCCACGGCGCGTCCGATGACCCCATTTGCTGTCTCTTGGTCCCCAAGTCGATCCTGAACATGGAATTGGATCTGCAGCCCGGTGACGTGGTGAAAGTGCTCGAATCCGCCGCCCTTGGCTGGGTGCGGGCCCGGGTGATCCGGGTCAAATCCGGCGGACGGGTGGTGGTGCAGAGCGACCAAGGCCGGGAATTCACCGCCCGCGGCAACCAGGTGCGCCTGATCGAACCTGCCGGCTTCCGCCCCTGACCTCCCTGTCACGCGGACGTCGTTCCGCCCCAGCCGCCCCCCGGCCGCTCTGGGGGGCGGTTTTTTGCTGCCCCCAGAGCACTCCCCCACCCGGCCTCCCGCCAACAGCTGCAAACCGCGGCCGGCCCCGTTGACGGGGGGGCCGGTGACGATGGATACTTCTCAAGTCGGCGCCCATGGCGCAGGGCTGGATCGGCACTTCCGATCCTTTGGAAAACGATAGGATACTTTTCCATCGATTCCATCCCTACAAATTCTGTTTCTTTGCGGAAATGGATTTTATCGATACTTCGAATCCTTCTGGATTCACCTTGGGACTGTAGTTCAATCGGTTAGAGCACCGCCCTGTCACGGCGGAAGTTGCGGGTTCGAGCCCCGTCAGTCCCGTTCCACACCCCACGCTCCAGGAGGCTCTCGGTGAACGTCTCGGGTCCGGTCCGTGTGCGCCTGGCCCCCAGCCCCACCGGCACCCTCCACATCGGCACCGCTCGCACCGCGGTCTTCAACTGGCTATTCGCCCGGCGGCACGGCGGTCAGTTCCTGTTGCGCATCGAAGACACCGACCGCGAGCGCTCCAAGTCCGAATACACCGCCAACATCCTCGAAGGGCTCCACTGGCTCGGCCTCGACTGGGACGGCGAACCGGTGATCCAGAGCGCCCGGGTGGATCTCCACCACGCCGCGATCGCCCGCCTGCTCGAAGCGGGCCACGCCTATCGCTGCTACGCCACCGAAGCGGAGCTCACCGAGATGCGGGAGCGCCAGCAGGCCGAAAACCGCCCCCCCCGCTACGACAATCGCCACCGCTCCCTCACCCCGGAGCAGGAGCAAGCTTTCCGCGCCGAGGGCCGCGAAGCGGTGATCCGTTTCCGCATCGACGACGAGCGCGTCATCCGCTGGCACGACCTGGTGCGGGGCCCGATGGAATGGCGCGGAGCCGACCTGGGCGGCGACATGGTGATCGCCCGGCGGACCCCCGCCAACCGCATCGGCGACCCCCTCTACAACCTCGTGGTGGTGGTCGACGACGCCGACATGGCCATCAGCCACGTCATCCGCGGCGAAGATCACATCGCCAACACCGCCAAGCAGCTGCTGCTTTACGAAGCCCTTGGCGAGCCCCTGCCCCAGTTCGCCCACACGCCACTGATCCTCAACCAGGAGGGCCGCAAGCTCTCCAAGCGCGATGGTGTCACCTCCATCAGCGATTTCCGCGCCATGGGCTACACGAGCACCGCCCTGGCCAACTACATGACCCTGCTGGGTTGGTCCCCACCGGAGGGCATGGGCGAACGCTTCCAGCTCGGCGACGCCGCCCGTGTGTTCGACTTCGAGCGGGTGAACCGGGCCGGGGCCCGCTTCGACTGGGACAAGCTGAACTGGCTGAACGGCCAGGTGCTGCACGAACTGCCGCCCCCCCTGCTCGCCGAGCGGCTGCGGCCCCTATGGGCGGAGCGGGGCTGGGGGCAGGCGGGCGCCACCGCCGATCCGGCTTGGCAGGAGGAACTCAGCGCCCTGATCGGGCCCTCCCTCACCCTGCTGGCCGACGGTGTTCGTGAGGCCGAACCCTTCTTCCAGCGCCCCGAAGCCGATGCCGCCGCCCTCGCCCAGCTCCAGCAGGAGGGAGCCCGCGCCTGCCTGGAAGCCCTCGCCTCCCGCCTTGCCGCACCGGGCGCTGTGCCGGCCGCGGGGGTCCTCAACCCGGAGAGCGCCCAGGCCCTGCTCACGGAAGCCGCGGCCGCCGCAGGGGTCAAGAAAGGCGTGCTGATGAAGAGCCTGCGGGCCGCCCTACTGGGGAGCCTGCAGGGCCCCGACCTGATCAGCAGCTGGCGGCTGCTGCACGCCCTCGGGGAGGACGGACCGCGGCTGGAGCGGGCGGCTCAGTCGTCCATGCCGTAGATCGGCTCCACCCGCAGACCCACCAGGGCATTGGCCCGGATCAGCAGGTACTCCCCCTCCAGGCCACTGATCGGCACGTTCACAAACGCGTCGGGAGAACCGGCACCGTGCAACACGCCCGTGTACCACTGCTGGAAGGCTTCGAGGGTGGCGAAGTGCACCACCTCGGTCTGGCCGCCGCTGAGGATCAGATGGATGGAATAGCGACGGGGAACGCGGGGCATGGTGTCAGGCCTTGTGGCGCACGGGGATGCCCTCAGGATGGCGCAAACGGCTCCAGGCTCCCGCCCCGGGGCCGGTAGAGCGGATGGCCTGGCTGACCCAGGCGGGTGCGGCCTAGGCAAAACGCCGGCCACCCCTCCGCCGCCAACAGGGCCAGTACAGCGGTGTCCCGCCCCCGCCAGCTGCCGCCGTTGCCCCAGCCAAGCCAGAGCCGCGCCGGCGCCTCCCCGGCGGCCATGCACCGCAGCCGGCGGCGGATCCAGGCGTCACAGCGGCGGCCCACCGGATCCGGGCAACGGCGCAGCACCGTCGGGGACGGGCTGACCCGGGCGAACAGGTTCAGCACCTCCAGGCCGCCGTAGCCCCAGTCGCGGGCAAAGGTCTGCAGCCGCCGCAGGGTGGGGTCTTCGCGCTGGGCATCGGCCCGCGAGGGGTTCAGGCCCACAAACAGCAGACGCGGCCCCCGGGGCTGCCAAATCCGGCCCAGCCACCAGCGATAGCGGCCGCAGGGGCTGAACACGGCCCCGGCGGCGGCGGTTGCGGTTGCGGTTGCGGCGGCCAGCTCTGGCAGGCTGTGGCGATCAGCGGGGCCGCGGGAGGCAGCGCAGGGGGCGATGGGCAAGCGCATAACGGAACGGGAGGCCCAGCGGGCGGCACGGCAACAGTCGGATGGGGACCCTGCGGCCGCGGTGGTCACCTCGGCCGCAGAGCCGGCGGTAGGGGCCGCGGGGGAGCTGGCGGGCGGGCCAGGACAAGAGCGGCCCCTCCTGCTGTTGGTGGATGGCCATTCTCTGGCCTTCCGCAGCTTCTACGCCTTTGCCAAGGGCGGCGATGGCGGGCTGAGCACCAAAGCGGGGGTCCCCACCAGCGTGACCTACGGCTTCCTCAAGGCGCTGCTTGAGAACTGCCGCAGCCTGGCGCCCAACGGCGTGGTCATCGCCTTCGACACCGCCGAACCCACCTTCCGCCACGAGGCAGACGAGACCTACAAAGCCCATCGGGAGGAGGCCCCCGAAGCCTTCTTCGCCGACCTGGAGAACCTCCAGGCCATCCTGCGCGACGCCCTAGACCTTCCCGTCTGCACCGCCCCGGGCTTCGAGGCCGACGACGTGCTCGGCACCCTGGCGGATCAGGCGGCCCAGCAGGGTTGGCGGGTGCGCATCCTCTCCGGTGACCGCGATCTCTTCCAGCTGGTGGACGACGGGCGGGACATCGCCGTTCTCTACCTCGGTGGCGGCCCCCAGGCCCGCAGCAGCGGCCCCTCTGTGGTGCGGCGCGCCGAAGTGATCACCCGCCTCGGCGTCCCCCCCGAGGACGTGGTGGACCTCAAGGCCCTCACCGGCGACAGCTCCGACAACATCCCCGGGGTGAAGGGGGTCGGCCCCAAGACCGCCATCACCCTGCTGCAGGCCCACGGCGATCTCGATGGCATCTACGGCGGCCTCGACCAGCTGAAGGAGGCCCTGCGCACCAAGCTCGAACGCGATCGCGAGAGCGCCTTCCGCTCCCGCCTGCTGGCGCGTATCTGCACCGACATCCCGCTGCCGGAGCCCCCCCGCCTGGCCCTGGGCGAGGTGCGCGCCGACCGGCTGGAGGAGCGCCTGCAGGAGCTGGAACTGTTCAGCCTGGTGCGCCAGGTGGAGAGCTTCCGCCGCCAGTTCTCAGCCCATGCCAGCGGCGACGCGGCCCCCCGCGACGCTTCCCAAGCCCGCAACACCTCAGCCGTCGGCGAGGCACCGGCCGCAGCCGCCGCCAAAGCCCCCACCAACGCCGCGCCGCTCCCCCACGACGGGAACCCCGCACCAGGGGCACCGATCCTGCAGCCGCTCCTGGTCGACGACGCGGAGGCGCTGGCGGCGTTAGTGGAGCGCCTGATGGCCAGCACCGATCCGGCCCGACCGGTGGCCCTCGACACCGAGACCACCTCCCTCAACCCCTTCCGCGCCGAGCTGGTGGGGATCGGCCTCTGCGACGGTCCGGCGGAGAGCGATCCCGTGTATGTGCCGATCGGCCACCAGAGCCCCATCGCCACCGACCTGCTGCAGGAGGCGCCTCCGCCCCCCCGCCAGCTGCCCCTGGAAACCGTGCTCGCGGCCCTGGCCCCCTGGCTGGCCAGCGACGCCCACCCCAAGACCCTGCAGAACGCCAAATACGACCGTCTGATCCTGATGCGCCACGGCCTCGCCCTCGGCGGGGTGCTGATGGACACACTCCTGGCGGACTATCTCTGCGATCCGGGCGAGCGCCACGGCCTTGAGGCGATGGCCCAGCGGGAGTTCGGCTTCTCCCCCACCTCCTACAGCGAGCTCGTGGCCAAGGGCGCCACCTTCGCCTCGGTTCCCGTGGCGGAGGCCTCGCAGTACTGCGGCATGGATGTACACCTCACCTGGCGCCTCACCGCCCTGCTGCGCCAGCGGCTCGCCGGGCTCGGTGAGGCCCTACCAGCCCTTCTGGCGCAAGTGGAGATCCCCCTGGAGCCCGTGCTGGCCCAGATGGAGGCCACCGGCATCCGCATCGATGTGCCCTATCTCCAGGAGCTCAGCCTGGAGCTGGTCGGAGCGCTGGAGCGGCTGGAGGCCGAGGCCCACAGCGCCGCCGGCGTGGCCTTCAACCTGGGCTCCTCCAAGCAGCTGGGGGAACTGCTCTTCGACACCCTCGGGCTCGACCGCCGCAAATCGCGCCGCACCAAGACCGGCTGGAGCACGGACGCGGCCGTACTGGAGAAGCTGCAGGACGACCACCCGGTGGTGCCCCTGGTGCTCGAGCACCGCACCCTCAGCAAGCTGCGCAGCACCTACGTGGATGCCCTGCCAGCACTGGTGGAACCGGAGACCGGCAGGGTGCACACCGATTTCAACCAGGCGGTGACCGCCACCGGCCGGCTCTCCAGCAGCAATCCCAACCTCCAGAACATCCCGGTGCGCACCGAATTCAGCCGGCGCATCCGCAAGGCGTTCCTGCCCCAGCAGGGGTGGCATCTGATCAGCGCCGACTACTCCCAGATCGAGCTGCGCATCCTCACCCACCTCTCCGGCGAGCCCCTGCTGATCGAGGCCTTCAACCAGGGGCAGGACGTACACGCCCTCACCGCCCGGCTGCTGCTGGAACGGGAGGAGGTGAGTCCCCAGGAGCGTCGCCTGGGCAAGACGATCAACTTCGGCGTGATCTACGGCATGGGCCCCCAGCGCTTCGCCCGCGAGACCGGGGTGGGCCAGGCCCAGGCCAAGGAGTTCCTCAGCCGCTACCGGCAGCGCTATCCGCACGTGTTTGCGTTCCTGGAGCTGCAGGAGCGGCTCGCCCTCAGCCGCGGCTACGTGGAGACCCTCCTGGGCCGGCGACGGGTGTTCCACTTCGACCCGGGGGGCCTGGGGCGCTATCGGGGCCGCGACCCCCTGGAGATCGACCTGGAGGCGGCCCGCCGGGCCGGCATGGAAGGCCAGCAGCTGCGGGCGGCGGCGAACGCCCCGATCCAGGGCTCCAGTGCCGACATCATCAAGGTGGCGATGGTGCGTCTGCACCACGAGATCGAGCGGCAGGCCCTGCCCGCCCGGCTGCTGCTGC
Source organism: Synechococcaceae cyanobacterium (assembly GCA_947442825.1). GTDB lineage: Bacteria > Cyanobacteriota > Cyanobacteriia > PCC-6307 > Cyanobiaceae > Cyanobium. Next base: position 7,311 of record CANEWU010000033.1, on the reverse strand, counting down.
AGGTCCACGATGAGCTGGTGCTGGAGGCAGCCCCGGAGGCTCTCGAGAGGATATGCGCCCTCACCAAGACCACCATGGAGGAGGCGTTGCAGCTAACCGTGCCGCTGGTGGTGGAGACAGGCGTTGGCGCCAACTGGATGGAGGCCAAATAGGCCGGAACGGGGACCGGACACCGAACGACGGTTTCGGCTAGCAAGTCGCGGCCAGGGCTGCGGGATTCGTGATTAACTGTTGCGGTCCCGGGACCTCCTTCCGTCCCGAAGTTCTCGCGCACCGTCTCCTCCGGCTTTCCGGTTCCGCTCCCGCCATGGTTCACAGCCCGCTGGTTCCGGTCATCCTCTGCGGCGGCACCGGCACCCGCCTCTGGCCCCTCTCTCGCGCCTCCTACCCCAAGCAGTACTGGGCCCTGGCCGGTAACCAGGAGGAAACCCTGCTCCAGCAGACCATGCTGCGGCTTAAGGGTCTCCACGCCCTGGGCTCGCCCCTGTTGATCTGTAACGAAGACCACCGCTTCATCGTGGCCGAGCAGATGCGCCAGATCAACGTTGATCCGGCCGCGATTCTCCTGGAGCCCATGGGCCGCAACACGGCGCCGGCTGTGGCGGTGGCCGCCCTCAAGGCCACGGCCCGCGGGGAGGATCCGCTGCTGCTGGTGCTCTCCGCCGACCACGTGATCCGCCGGCCGGCTCGCTTCCGCGCCGCCATCAACGCGGGCATCCCCGCCGCCGCCGCCGGCCGACTGGTCACCTTCGGCATCGTGCCTACCGCCCCGGAAACCGGCTACGGCTACATCGAAGCGGCCGAGCCCCTGCCCGTGGCCTCCGTGGCCGGTGGCTCCGCAGCCGATGGGAAGGGCGATGACGAGGGCGAAGGCACCACTGCCCACCCCGGAGCGGTGCCGATTGCCCGCTTCGTCGAAAAACCCGACCGGGCCACCGCGGAGCAGTTCCTGGCCTCGGGACGGTTCACCTGGAACAGCGGCATGTTCCTGTTCCGTGCGTCCACGATCCTGGCGGAGATGGAGAGGCTGTGCCCCGATGTGGTGAGCTTCTGCCGCAGCGCCCTCGAGCACGACAGCGCTGACCTGGAATTCCTGCGTCTCGAGAGGGAGGCCTTCGCCAGCTGCCCGAATGTGGCGATCGACGTGGCGGTGATGGAGAAGACCGACCGCGGCTCGGTGCTCCCCCTCGATGCCGGCTGGAGCGATGTGGGCAGCTGGAGCGCCCTCTGGGAAAACTCCGACCGTGACAGCCATGGCAATGTGCTGCGCGGCCGCGTCATGCACAAGGACGCCCGCAACTGCTACCTGCGCAGCGAGCACCGTCTGGTGGTGGGCCTGGGTGTCGAAGACCTGGTGGTGGTCGAAACCGACGATGTGGTGCTGGTGGCCCACCGCGACCGTGCCCAGGACATCAAAGCGATCGTGGGACGCCTGGAGAGCGAAGGGGCGCCGGAAAGCCGCGCCCATCGTCGCATCTACCGCCCCTGGGGCTACTACGACGGCATCGTCGAAGGAGAACGCTGGCAGGTGAAGAAGATTCAGGTTAAACCGGGTGCCAGCCTCTCCCTGCAGATGCACCACCACCGCGCCGAGCACTGGATCGTGGTACAGGGCACCGCCGTGGTGGAAAAGGATGGCCAGCAGGAGCTGGTGGGGGAGAACCAAAGCACCTACATCCCCCTGGGCTCCCGCCACCGCCTCTCCAACCCGGGCAAGATCCCGGTCGAGATGATCGAGGTGCAGAGCGGCCCTTACCTCGGCGAGGACGACATCGTCCGCTTTGAGGATCGCTACGGCCGCACGGATAACCCGGTGCTCACCGGCTGAGCGCCGCGCGAGCCCGTCCATTGCCATTCCCGTCCCCCTTATCCCCCTTTCGCCCCTTCCATGACCAAGACCGCTCTGATCACCGGTATCACTGGCCAGGATGGCTCCTATCTCGCCGAGCTGTTGCTGGCGAAGGGCTATGTGGTTCACGGCATCAAGCGGCGGGCCAGCAGCTTCAACACCGAGCGCATCGACCACCTCTACCAGGATCCCCACGAATCGGATCCGCGCCTGGTGCTGCACTACGGCGACCTGACGGATTCGACCAACCTGATCCGCATCATCCAGCAGGTACAGCCGGACGAGATCTACAACCTCGGCGCCCAGAGCCACGTGGCCGTCTCGTTCGAGAGCCCCGAATACACCGCCAACAGTGACGCCCTCGGCACCCTGCGCATCCTGGAAGCGGTGCGCATTCTCGGCCTGATCGACAAGACCCGCATCTATCAGGCCTCCACCTCCGAGCTCTACGGCCTGGTGCAGGAGATTCCCCAGAAGGAGAGCACCCCTTTTTATCCCCGCAGCCCCTACGGCGTCGCCAAGCTTTACGCCTACTGGATCACGGTCAACTATCGCGAGAGCTATGGGATGTACGCCTGCAACGGCATCCTGTTCAACCACGAAAGCCCCCGACGCGGCGAAACATTCGTCACCCGCAAGATCACGCGTGGCCTCGCCCGTGTCAGCGCCGGCCTCGACCAGTGCCTGTTCATGGGCAACCTCGACTCCCTGCGCGACTGGGGCCACGCGCGCGATTACGTGGAGATGCAGTGGCGCATGCTGCAACAGACCGGCATCCCCGAGGATTTCGTGATCGCCACGGGCCGCCAGGAGTCGGTGCGTCGCTTCATTGAGCTCACCGCCGACCAGCTGGGTTGGGGGGGCATCGAGTGGAGCGGCAGCGGCGTGGAGGAGCAGGGTCGACGGGCCGATACCGGTGACCTCGTGGTGCGCATCGATCCGCGCTACTTCCGCCCCGCCGAGGTGGAGACCCTTCTGGGGGATCCAACCAAAGCCCACGCCAAGCTCGGCTGGACCCCCACAACCACCCTCGAGGAGCTGGTGACGGAAATGGTGGCCGCCGACAAGCAGGAAGCCGCCAAGGAGGCGGTTCTGCGTCGCGAAGGCTTCAACGTGGTCGGGTCGATGGAAAACCCGCCGATGGCGCTGCAACGCTGATCCCACCGGAACCCCCACGATGTCTTCCCCGATCCCCCCGTCTTCCCTGATCTCCCCCAGCGATCGCATCTTCGTGGCCGGCCACCGCGGCATGGCCGGATCGGCGATCGCCCGTCGGCTGCGACAAGGCGGCTACGACAATCTGCTCACCGCCTCCCGCGACGAGCTTGACCTCGGCGATCCCGTGGCGGTCCGCGACTGGTTCGCGGCCTACCGGCCCGAGGTGGTGGTGCTGGCAGCCGCCAAGGTGGGCGGCATCCTGGCGAATGACACCTATCCGGCGGATTTTCTGCTGGAGAATCTAAAGATCCAGAACCACGTTATTGAGAGCGCCTGGCGCCACGGCTGCCGTCGCCTGCTGTTCCTGGGCAGCAGTTGCATCTACCCCAAGCTCGCCCCCCAGCCCATCCAGGAGGATTCCCTGCTCACCGGCGCCCTGGAGCCCACCAATGAGTGGTATGCCATTGCCAAGATCACCGGCATCAAGCTCTGCCATGCCCTGCGCCGCCAGCACGGGTTCGATGCCATCAGCCTGATGCCCACCAACCTCTACGGGCCGGGGGATAACTATCACCCCACCAACAGCCACGTGCTCCCCGCCCTGATCCGCCGCTTCCAGGAAGCCTGCGAGAGCGGCACGCCGGTGGTGACCTGCTGGGGCAGCGGCACACCCCGCCGGGAGTTCCTGCATGTGGATGATCTGGCCGACGCCGCCGTCCATTGCCTCGAGCGCTGGCAGCCGGGTCCGGACGAGGGCCAGTTCGTCAACGTGGGCACTGGCACCGACGTGACCATTCGCGAGCTGGCGGAACAGGTCGCCCAGGCCGTGGGCTATGGCGGCCGCATCGAGTGGGACGCCAGCAAACCCGATGGCACGCCCCGCAAGCTGCTCGACGTGGGCCGGTTGGCCTCCCTGGGCTGGACCTCCCGCATCTCCCTGGAGGACGGGCTGCGCAGCACCGTGGAGGAATTCATCCAACAGCGCCAAGAGGGTGCGGAGGTTCGCCTTTAGCCCCGCAGCAATTTCACCGCCACAGTGACGAAATAGTTGACCCTTTTCGTATACACCTGGTCATCTTTTCCAACCCTGATCAATGGCTACTGGCGGGCGCTCCGGTCTGCCGCATACCCCCCAAGCCGGCCGCCGATTCGCCCCCCCGCTGTAGCCAGCAAGGCAATCGACTCACCGGTCTCTATGAGAGACTTTCCCAAGGCATTCGCCCATCGTGATCCCAGTGCCCACCCCCAATCCAGCGAATCCGGCAACGGCGCCGGCCCCGCAAAACGCAGCGTCGACCCCATCCCCATCGTCGCGGCGGGGCATCATCCTCGCCGGGGGCAGCGGCACCCGCCTGGCGCCTCTCACCAGTGCCATCAGCAAACAGCTGATGCCGGTGTATGACAAGCCGATGATCTATTACCCGTTGACCACACTGATGTTGGCGGGTATACGCGAAATTCTGATCATCACCACCCCCGCTGATCAGCCCTCATTTCAACGGCTGCTCGGCGATGGTTCGGCCTGGGGGATCGAGATTCAGTACGCCATTCAACCCAGTCCTGACGGTCTCGCCCAGGCCTTTTTGATCGGTTCTGATTTCCTTGGAGACCATCCCGCCGCCCTGGTACTCGGCGACAACCTCTTCCACGGACACGACCTGGTACCCCAGCTGCAGGCCCGCAACGGCCCGGGGTCCGGCGCGACCGTCTTCGCCTATCCGGTGAGCGATCCCGAGCGCTACGGGGTAGTGGAATTCGATGGCGAAGGACGGGTGCTGAGCCTGGAGGAGAAGCCGAGCCTGCCCCGCTCCCGCTACGCCGTCACCGGCCTTTACTTCTACGACGACACCGTTGTCGAGAGGGCCCGTCTCGTGCAGCCCTCCCCACGGGGCGAACTGGAGATCACCGACCTCAATCGCCTCTACCTGGAGGAGGGGCTGCTGAAGGTGGAGCTGATGGGTCGTGGCATGGCCTGGCTCGACACCGGCACCCCGGACTCCCTGCACGAAGCGGCCAGCTACATCCGCACCCTCGAGCACCGGCAGGGCCTCAAGGTGGGTTGCCCTGAGGAAGTGGCCTGGCGCATGGGCTGGATCGACTCCGGCCAGCTCGAGCGACTCGCCCAACCGCTGCGCAAGAGCGGCTACGGCACCTACCTGCTCCAGCTGCTCTCCGAGAGCGTCAGCGACCATGGCGCCCTGCAAACGTCCCTGGAGGTGTCCCATGCAGGTTGATCGCTTCGCCGTTGAGGGCCCGCTGCTGCTCACGCCGCGGGTCTTCGGTGATGACCGTGGCTATTTCCTCGAGAGCTGGAACGAGCGCGGCTTCGGCCAGGCCTTAGGGGTGGAGGACGGGGCAGCCCCCGTGTTCCGACAGGACAACCAATCACGCTCCTGCCGTGGCGTGCTGCGGGGCCTCCACTACCAGCTCGAGCCCGAACCCCAGGGCAAGCTGGTGCGCTGCGTCGAGGGGGAAATCTTCGATGTCGCCGTCGACATCCGCCGCAGCTCCCCCACCTTCGGCCAGTGGGTGGGAGCGAAACTGAGCGACAGCGATCACCGCCAGCTCTGGGTGCCGGTTGGCTTCGCCCACGGCTTCCTCACCCTGAGCGAGACCGCAGTGGTGCTCTACAAGGCCAGCGGCTTCTGGAACCGCGATTGCGAGCGCTCCCTCCGCTGGGACGACCCCGATCTGGCCATCGACTGGCCCAGGCAGGAGTTGGGGGGCCAGGAGATCCTGCTGGCCGACAAGGACGCTGCCGCCCCTGGCCTGGCTGAGGCCATCGAGCGGGGGGATGTGTTCCGATGACCAAGGTGCTGCTCACCGGCCGGGACGGCCAGCTGGGCCAGGAGCTGGTCACCACCGCCCCCGCCGGGGTGGAGCTGATCATCACCGGCCGCGCCGAGCTCGACCTGGCCGATGCCGACGCCTGCTCCGCCGCCGTTCGGGCCCATCGGCCCGACTGGGTGCTCAATGCCGGGGCCTACACCGCGGTGGACCGAGCCGAAAGCGAGCCCGAGCTTGCCCATGCGGTGAACGCCGCCGCTCCGGGCGCCTTCGCCGCCGCCCTGGCGGAAACCGGCGGGCGCCTGCTGCAGGTGAGCACCGATTTTGTCTTTCAGGGCGATCAGGGCCAACCCTACGCCCCCGACCAGCCCCGGCGGCCGCTGGGCGTGTACGGAGCGAGCAAGGCCGCTGGCGAAGAGGCGGTGCAGTCCGCCCTGCCGGCCGACCGCTTCTGCATCCTGCGCACCAGTTGGGTATACGGGCCGGTAGGGCGGAATTTCTGCCTGACCATGCTGCGTCTCCACGCCGCGAAGGCCGCCGCTGGCGAACCTCTCTCTGTAGTCGCCGACCAGGTGGGCTGTCCCACCGCCACCCCCGGCCTGGCCGCCGCCTGCTGGTCAGCCCTCGGGCGCAGCGTGAACGGCTGGCATCACTGGAGCGACGCCGGCGCCGCCAGCTGGTACGACTTCGCGGTGGCGATCGGTGAACTGGGGGCAGCCCGCGGCCTGCTGGACGCCCCCGCCGAGGTGCGACCGATCGCCACCAGCGATTACCCCACCCCGGCCCAGCGCCCCTCCTACTCGCTGCTCGACTGTCGCGCCACCCGCGACGCCCTGGGGCTTCCGCCTCAGCACTGGCGCGCCGCCCTCGCCGGCGTGATCCAGCGGGTGCCCGTTCCCTGAACGCCGCGCCCCCTCCAGCCTGAGCCCGTTCCTCCCCCGCCCGTTTCCGCCCTCCCTGCCCCGATGAGCAGCCTTTCGCCCTCCACCGCACCGGGCCCCTCCCCCGACAACGCCCTTCCCGCCGTGGACGCCTTGTTGGCGGGGCGCCGCCGCATCCTGGTGACCGGCGGGGCCGGCTTCATCGGCTCGGCGGTGGTGCGCCGCCTGCTGCGCGAGAGCGACGCGACGGTCTTCAACCTCGACAAGATGGGGTACGCCAGCGATCTGACCAGCATTGAGGCGGTGCTGGCGGAGCTGGGCGAGCGGGCCACCACCGCCGAGGGCCCCCGCCACCAGCTGCTGCCGGTGGATCTGGCCGACCCCGAGGCCACCGCCGCCGCCGTCCGCCAGGCCGACCCCGACCTGGTGATGCACCTGGCCGCCGAGAGCCACGTTGACCGCTCCATCTCCGGCCCCGGCGCCTTCCTTGAGAGCAACGTGCTCGGCACCTTCCACCTGCTCCAGGCTGTACGGACCCACTGGGAAGGCCTGAGCGAGCCGCGCCGCGAGGCCTTCCGCTTCCACCACATCAGCACCGATGAGGTGTTCGGCAGCCTCGGAGAGAGCGGCCGCTTC
>CANEWU010000032.1 GCA_947442825.1 Synechococcaceae cyanobacterium | reverse complement strand
TTGTTGCGTGAATCCCCCGTAGAAGCTCCAATGGTTTAGGCAACCTCGTTAATAGTAGAGAAAAGATTCTTTGCTCTTCCGCCTCTTCGGCGGCTTTTTCATGTGCGCAGCGTAACTGAAAATTGCTGATTATTCGAGGTGCCCTTAAGTTTTTCCTGATCGGTATTGCAAAGACTTCAGACCAGATAGTTGGTGCTGATCCTGAACTTGCTATCCGCAATGACGTGCATCTCTTGGAGCCACAGGAAGTATCATTTTTCGAAGCAATGGCTGCCCAAGGACAACAGGCTCTTAATATTCGATTTACACCAGATTTCTTGACTTCTACGATTGCTGCATCAAAGGGTCTCCCCGCAATCTTCCAAGCGATCTGCAGGGTTGCATGTGTAGGGCTTGATATTGAATACACTTCTCAGGAAAATTTGGAAGTCAATATTGAACTATCTAGAATTGGACGATCGGTTGTGAGAATGTTTGATCCACGTTACTTTAACAAACTCGTAGGATTAGCACAGGGGAGGCGACAAGCAAGATCCGTTCATAATACATTCTTTGGCATAGTTGAGTCACTGGCGCGCAGCAACAAGAATCAGGTTAGTAAAGCTGAGTTGTATCGAAAAATAGTTGGGTCAATTGAAGATACAGACCTAAAGAGAAGAAGATCAACAAGCTTTTATCGCGCGATGGGAACAATCCAGGACGTAATTGACGATCGAGGACTATCAGATGTACTGATATACGATTCGGACACTCTGACAATAGATGACCCAGTTTTTAGGTTTTACTTAGACCACGTCGATTTTGAACGTGTGCGCTCAATCGTTAGCATTCGAAATGATGAGTATGACTGGGATGTTGCGGTCAGCTTTGCTGGTGAAGACAGAGCAGTTGTAGAGCAACTTGTAAGCTCGCTACAAGATTCTGGAGCTGAAGTCTTTTACGACCTAAATGAAAGTGCCAGACTTTGGGGAAAAGATCTTGAGCAAGAACTGGCCGAAGTTTATGCACATGAAGCTCGCTTCATGATCGTATGTATTTCAGATACTTATCCAATCAAGGATTGGACTCGATTCGAGCTAGAGGTTGGGAAGAAAGCTGCAAATAAGCGTCTTACCGAGTATATGCTGCCTGTGCACTTATCATCAAACCCGCCCCCAATTATGGGTCTCAGAGACACTATAGGCTATCAACGTCTTGTCGATGCCGACGACATTTCAAGAGTAGTTCGCATATTTCAGGAAAAGCTACGATCTGCCCCTGTTGCCCAACAACAAAATGCAGTGGACGGGGCCATAGGTTCCTGATGGTCGCATACGGGTAAGTCCCACCGCTGATTTTGAGCGTTATGCACTGATCACCGCAGAACTCATCATATGCCCAATGTGACTACCCCAATCCGATTTCAAACGTGAAGCAAAGTTTATCGTGGCACCCACATCGCTTCACAAAGAGCAACCCCAGAGAATTCAACTTATCCGTTCCCCTGCAAGAATGAAAAGCACGGCAGCAGGCGCATGCTTGAATTGACTTGCAAACAGAAAGCTAGTCTAACTTACGGAAAGGGGATAGTGCCGCATAGAGGGCGCTAGAGCATTATACCGTCGGCGGGAAGGCCGTGAATGAATGGTTTTACGGCTCATCAAACAAGCTTTCTTAGAGTGGCGCGCACAGATCACATCAAGCCTCGGAATCTTGATGCCAGGCAAAGGACCTGCGCCATGCGCATAAACATAAACTCGCCAATACGGAAGCTCTCGCAAGGCGATCTCGCTTCTTGCGACTTTTGCAGAGATTGCGTTGAGTTTCATGCGCTGGGGATCAGTCATCTCTGCCCACAAGTCGTCCAGATCATCCAGGAGACTACTCTCGAGCGCTTCATCGCCCAATTCTCTGGCGCGGAGCATTTTAGCGAGTGTAAAAAGATAATCAGCTTTCATAGTTAGGATCCTAGCAGTAGCCAGAATGGACGCGTTGTATGGATTGCCACCTGATAATCCTCAAAGCGGCAAAAAGAGAGTGGCTCGACAAGGCAATGGCCTGGAAGGCCGTCTTGCCTGAGTGACAGCGAATCGCCAAAGTAATCGCCATCAATCTCAAAGACTGGATCGCGTCCAGTCCCATCATACCTGGCTGGCCTTCTATGAGGCGGCAGTTTCATGTGATCATCAGCGGTGATTGACATGCCGCCAGTCATGGGAGCTACAACTCCCTGGAGTTGACCGGAATATCCCGATGGGGCCGCACGCCAAGCGCCCGTGCGCTCTCGCCGATCTGTGGCAGCCGGTCAGGATCGGTTTTCATGGAGCGGTAATACAAACGGGACATTACAACCACTGAGGCGACAACAAGACTGAGATACCATTGCCTCCTAATTTTGGCACAGCACGCCGTGGAAGCCATCAGAGTTTTCCCTGAACAGGAGGCCCATTGAGTCAGCATCTACGAGACCAGCTTCATGCCGTTGCGGCATGGGTTCTTAATGCAGTCTTCCGCCACAAGTCCCTACCGAGAACTGCCGGAACGGCGGGCAAGAGGGGACCTGGAGAGGCCTGAGAAAGTCAAAATTTTTCTATATATTTTTACACGCAGATTGCAGTGTCAATTTATCAACGGATAATCCCAAGCCATGGTAGTAAGCCTTTGTTGCTCCCAGTTGGGCATCGAGCTGGCGATCCGCCTGCGCAATCCCGGTTTGCTGGACGAAGGGCGTCGCCCTCCACCCCCCACCCCCATGGAGAATGGAACCCACCGTCCCATCCCCCATGCACTCGCACACCTTCCACGGCAGCCTCACGGAGCTGCAGGCGCTGGTGGCCAGCCTGGGGGTGCCCTGCCACTGGGAGCACAAGGGTCCCTTCGAGCTGGCGGTGTTTGACGACCCCGCCTCCAACCTCAAGCTCAACTGGTGGCCCGCCACCGGCGTGTTGGAGCTGGTGGGGGATCCGGAGGTTCGGGTGGGGATGGAGCAGCGGCTGGCGGCGGCCCTGGCGGGTCCTGCCGCGGAGTAGTGGGCGCCGCCTGGGCGGGGATGTCGGATGGGCTCTGCGCCCCTACATTCGGCGGATCGGCACCTATGGCATTAGCCCCCCAGGCATGAAGGCGCGCTCCCTGCATCGCCGGCTGGCTCCCGCGATCGTGGTCCCCCTGCTGTTCACCGTGGTGAGCGGCATGGCCTTTCGGGTGGGTCGCAGCTGGTTCGGGCTGTCGGCCGACTTCGGCGGCTGGATGATGGCGCTGCACGAGGGTCGCTACCTCGGCGAGCGGCTGGTGCCGTTCTATGTGCTCTTCGTGGGGCTGGCGCTGCTGGCGATGATCGGCTCCGGGCTGTCCCTGCTGCGCCGACGCCGGCTGCGCTCGTGGCACGCCTGGCTGGCGCCGGTTCTGGCCGCCCCGCTGCTGGTGAGCGCCGTCACGGGCATCAGCTTTCGGCTGGGCAAGGCCTGGTTTGACATCCCCACCCCCGCCGCCCTCTGGCTGCTGCGGTTGCACCAGGGCAGTTACCTCGGCAAGGATCTGCGGGTGGTTGTACGTGCTACTGCTCGGCCTGGGCGCGCTGGCGCTGCTGGGCACCGGGCTGGGGATGACGAACTTGTGGCGGCGGCGCTCCGCGGGGCTTGGGGGGTGAGGGGGAGAGCCGGAGCGAAGCCCTGCCGGTGGACGGCGTCCACCGGCAGGAATTGGACCGTCGTTGGGCAGCCCACCTGCAGAACCCAGCGGAAGCGGGCGGTCCGCCTTCTGCCTGAAGTACTGGCAGAGCGACGCCTGGTGGTGCGGCGATTCCCCTATGCGGACTACTTCCGGGAGGTGGGCGATGAAATCCACGAAACCTTGGCCTTCATGGGCCAAAGGGATCAATCACGGCAGCCACCGCTATCACCTCACAGAAGGCGCCGGGATCTGCTGGTATCGCCTGAAGGCCGCCTTCATCCGAGCAGCGACAGCAGCAGGGGATCGAGGGGCAGGGCAAAGGGATTCACCACCCGCACGCCGCCCCAATGGAAACCTGGGTTGAGATCCTCGCTGAGCAGGAGGCGCGCACCAGCGACAGCAGAGGCATTCAGCACCAAGGCATCCTAGCTGGACATCTGATGGGCCACGCAGAGATCCATCGCCCCGCGCCAGACGTCGCTACTGGTTTCGACCAGCGGATAGCTGTCCATCCAGCTGAGCACGGCCTCCTGGGCATCAGCCCGGCTGCGGCCCGCTTTCGTGGTAAGTACGCGGAATAATTCCCCAAGGCACTGCACCGGTATCACCACATCGTCCTGCTCCAGCCTTTCCAGCACGTGGCGGGCGGCCAAAACGCGAACTTCATCCACAAAGCCCTCCGCGTACAGCAGCACATTGGTATCTAGGGAACAACGCATCAGTCGTAAAGATCGGCGCGGCGCCAGGCCTGACGGGGGGCGAGCCATGGCTGAGAGCTGAGCCTGTCCAACAGAAGGCGCCGGGGCTTGCGCCATTCCCCATCAGGGGCTGACGGAGGGCTGATGACAGCCACGGGACGCCCCCGCGACAGCACCGTGAAACGTTCCCCCTGAGCCACCTGCCGCAGCAGGGAGGAAAAGGAGCGGTTGGCCTCGGAGGCACTGATCGTGGCCACAAGCCAGCTTGGAAGTAGTGGATTCCACTACTTTGGCGACTTGGCGGCCCCTTCTAGCCCGTTTTACCCATGGGGCATAATTATGCTCCACCAATAAAAATTCTTAACCCATGGCGGAGGTCTTCCGTCGCCCCCAGCTGGCCAGCGAACTGGCGGGCCGCCTTCTCCAGCCCGGCGTGCTCGATGAGGGACTGCGCTCCGGGCTGTTCCTCGCCGGCATGCGTCGCACCGGCAAGACCACCTTCCTGCGCACCGATCTGGTGCCCGAGCTGGAGGCCCGCGGCGCCGTGGTGGTCTACGTGGACCTCTGGAGCGACACCCGCGCCAACCCGGCCGTTCTCGTTCAGTCCGCTGTGCGCCAGACCCTCACGGAGCTGGCCACCCCCTCCTCGCCCCTGCTCGCCCGCCTGCGCCGCCTCAAGGGGGTGGACCTGGGCGGCCTCGGCTTTCACTTCGGCTTTCAGCTCGAGCAGCTCGGCGAAAAGGGCGGCACAACGCTGGCCGAGGCCTTCACCCAGGTGGTGGATCAGAGCCGCGCCGATGTGGTGCTGATCATCGATGAGGTGCAACAGGCGATCAGCAGCGAAGAGGGCCACCAGATGCTGCTGGCCCTGAAGGCGGCGCGGGATGCGATCAACCCCCGGCCCGATTCCCCCGGCCACTTCCTGCTGCTCGGCACCGGCTCACACCGGGCCCTGGTGAGCGAGCTCACGGCCCGGAGGAATCAGGCCTTCGCTGGCGCCACCTCCCTGCCCTATCCGCTGCTCGATCACACCTACGTGCGCCATGTGCTGCAGCGGCTGGCGGGCGAGGGGATGGCTTCGCTGCCGTCGGAGGGGGCGGCCTGGGCGGCGTTTCAGGCCCTGGGCCATCGGCCGGAGGAGTTTCTGCGGGCACTGGCCCAGCTGCGTGCCAGCGCCGGCGGTGATCTGGGGCCCGATCAGCTGCTGCCGGTGATCGCCACAACGTTGCGGGGCGCAGCGGCCGACCTGGAGTTGCTCAAGGTGGAGCAGATCGGCGGGCTGGCTTCGGCGGTCTTCGATCGGGTGGCAGCAAGCGAGGGGCCGGCCCGGGGGTTGTTCTCCGCGGAAGCAGCCGCAGCCTTCAGCGCCACCCTGGGTCGGCCGGTGCGCGTGGAGGAGATCCAGCCGGTGGTGAACGAGCTGCTCGGCGCCAATGTGCTGATGCGCCTCGGCCACGGCCTCTACGGCATCACCGATCCGGTGGTGCAGGAGATCTGGCGGGAGCGGCGGGGGGCCGGCTGAGGTCTTGGCGCAGGGCGAGGACCTGGCCGGCCGCCAGGCCACCGTCGTTGATCGGCAACCGCTCGGGCCAGTAGGGCCTCAGGCCGTTGGCCCGCAGGGCGGCAATCAGGCCCTCCAGCAGGCGTCGGTTCTGGAAACAGCCGCCCGCCAGGGCCACCGGCGCCGGGCCCGCTGCCGCCGCGGGCTCCCCGGCCTGCGCCACCGACGCAACCGCCGCCGCCAGGCCCGCCACCAGGCCGTTATGGAAGCGGGCGGCGCAGAGGGCCACGGGCTCGGTGGCGGCGATGTCGTCCAGCAGGGCGCGCAGCAGCGGCTGCCAGTCGAGGCGAGGGGGAGCGCCCGGCCGCAGCGGCAGGGGATAGGCCCCCGCCCCTGCGGCCGCCGGATCGGTCGCCAGGGCGGTCGCCAGGTCAGCCGCCGCCTGCAGCGCCAGACCCGCCTGGGCCTCATGGCTGGCGACACTCACCAGCCCCAGCAGCGCCGCCACCGCATCAAACAGGCGGCCGGCGCTGGAGGTGAGGGGGGCCTGTAGGCCGCTCTGCAGGGCGCTCTCCAGCAGGAACAGCTCCTCTGGCGAAAACGCCTCGCGCACGGCGACAGCACCGGGATGGCCGAGCAGACCAGCCGCGTGCAGGAGCCCCAGGGCCGATCGGCGCGGCTCCCGCATTGCCCGCTCCGCACCGGGCAGCGGGAAGGGCCGCAGGGAGGCCAGTCGCCGTGCCCCCTGGGGCTCCAGCCGCAACAGCTCACAACCCCAGAGCGCAGCGTCGCCATCGCCGCGGGAATCACCGTGACCATCCTGATCCGCGAAACCCAGACCATCGAGGCAGAGCGCCAGGCAGGGCAAGGCCAGCCCATGCTCCGCCACCACCGCCAGCCCGTGGGCCCGGTGGTGCGCCACCGGCCGCACGGGCACCGCCTCCGCCGCGCCCAGCTCCGCCACCAGTGATTGCGCCTCCTGATGGCTGCCATAGCCCGGATGGCCGTCAACCGCCACCGCCGCCAGCGAGCCCCCCTCCCGTCGCAGCAGCTCAATCACGCCCCGCCGCCAGAGGCCATGGGCGCGGGCATCCGCCAGATCCCCCAGGTGGGGCGCCAGCCACAACCGATCGCCCACCGCCAGGGCCGGGGCGCACTTGATGTCGCCGCCCAGGGCCACCACCGCGGGGCCAGCGGCGGCCAACGGCAGGGCTGCGGGGGCGTAACCACGGGCGCGTCGCAGCAGCGATGGCCGGCCGTCGATCAGCTGCAGCACCGAATCATCGAGGGGCCGGACGATCGGGCGGTCGTGCACCAGGAAGGCGTCGGCGATGGCCGAGAGCCGCTCCACCGCCTCCGCCGGATCGATGCAGAGGGGTTCGCCGCTGCGGTTGCCGCTGGTCGCCACCAGCGGCGCGCCGACCTCCCGGGCCAGCAGCAGGTGCAGCGGCGAGGCCGGCAGCATCACCCCCAGCGCGGGCGCTCCCGGCGCCACCCCCGGCAGGACCGCCGCGTGGCGGGCCTCCGGGCAGGGCAGCAGCACGATCGGCGCCGCCGGATCCGCCAGCGCGTCGCTCTCAGCCGGCGTTGGGGTCAGCAGGTCCGCCAGCTGGAGGGGATCGTGCACCAGCAGGGCGAAGGGCTTGTGGGGCCGCCGCTTGCGCTGCCGCAGCCGCGCCACCGCCGCCGCGTCGCAGGCGGCCACCAGCAGCTGGAAACCGCCCACCCCCTGCAGCGCCAGGATGCCGCCCGAGCGCAGCAGGGCCACCGCCGCCGCCAACGGGTCTGCCTCGGGCGCCTGGCCCGCCTCACACGGCACATACGGCTCGCCCTCCTCGCCAGCCCACGCCCTCCCCTGGGCATCGAGCAGCTGCAAGCGCGGCCCACAGGCCGGGCAGCCGATGGTTTCGGCATGGAAACGCCGATCGCCCGGATCGGTGAACTCGCGGCGGCAGGCGGCGCAGAGGCGGAAGCGGGCCAGGCTGGTTCGGGCGCGGGCGAAGGGCTCCGCGGTGGCGATCGAATAGCGCGGCCCGCAGACGCTGCAGCTCAGAAACGGGTACCGGAAACGGCGATCGGTCGGATCGAGCAGCTCGCGGCGGCAGTCGGCGCAGGGGGCCCGATCGGGCGATAGCGACCGGGCCACCAGGCCCGCGCCGAGTGCCTGCGGGCGCTCCGCCCGGATCCGCAGCCCCCGCGGCCCCGGCGACCGCGGCTCGAGCCAGCGCTTTTGCCACCGCTCCACCCGCGCCGCCGCTGGCACCACCGCCTCCAAACGCTCCAGAAACCGCTCCAGGGCAAGCCGCTCCCCCTGCAGATCGAGCACCACCCCACCGGCCCCATTCGCCAGCGACCCCACCAACCCCAGCTCCGACGCCAGCTGCCACAGCCGCGGCCGCAGCCCCACCCCCTGCACCACCCCGAAGCCTCGCAGCTCCAGCCGGGCCAGGGAATCGGCGCTGGGACCAGGATCTGTGGGATCAATCGCGGCGAGCATCAACGGGAAGGCGCCTCAATGGGGAGCAGCTCCCTCAGCGATCCGGCTGCCTTCCTCAGACCGCCACCGCGTCCTGCGGCAACACGCTGGTGTCCAGCAGGTTCTTGAGGGCGTCGCCCTCGATCACCTCCTTCTCGAGGATCTCGCTGGAGATCGATTCGAGCAGCTCGCGGTTGTGGTGCAGGATCGCCAGGGCCCGGTCGTGGGCACGGTCCACCAGGCCCCGCACCTCGCGGTCGATCGCCTGGGCCGTGGCATCGCTCACCACCCGCCGTGGATTGGCCTGGCCCCCCAGGAAGCGGCTGCCGCTCTGGCGGTCGTAGGCCAGCGGCCCCAGGGTGTCGCTCATGCCGTAGGTGCCCACCATCTGCTCGGCGATGTCGGTGGCGCGCTGCAGATCATTCGCCGCACCGGTGGTGACGGCTCCAAACACAATCTCCTCGGCGCTGCGGCCCCCCAGCAGGGTAGCGATCTGCCCCTCAAGATCCTCCTTGGAGTTGAGGAAGCGCTCCTCGGTGGGCAGCTGCAAGGTATAACCCAAGGCGCTCATCCCCCGCGGCACGATCGAGATCTTCGCCACCTTGCTGCCACCCGGCATCAGGTGACCCACGATCGCGTGGCCCACCTCGTGATACGCCACCACCTTCTGCTCATCGGGCTGCAGCACGCGGCTCTTCTTCTCCAAGCCCGCCACCACCCGCTCGATCGCTTCGTTCAGGTCGCCCTGCTCCACGGCCGTTCGATAGCCGCGGGCCGCCAAAAGCGCCGCCTCGTTCACCAGATTCGCCAGATCCGCCCCCGCAAAACCTGCGGTGGCCTGGGCGATGCGGTCGAGATCCACACCCTCTGCCAGCTTCACCTTCTTGGCGTAAATATCAAGAATCGTGCGACGGCCGGAGAGGTCGGGGCGATCCACCAGCACCTGCCGGTCGAAGCGACCGGGCCGCAGCAGCGCCGCATCCAGGGTTTCCGGTTGGTTGGTGGCCGCCAGCACGATCACCGGCTTTTCCTGGGAGGCGAAGCCATCCATTTCGGTGAGCAGCTGGTTGAGGGTCTGCTCGCGCTCATCGTTGCCGCCCACCACACCCATCGAGCCGGAGCGGCTCTTGCCGATGGCATCAAGTTCGTCGATGAAGATGATGCAAGGAGCCTTTTTCTTGGCCTCCTCAAACAGATCGCGCACCCGCGCCGCGCCGGCACCCACAAACAGCTCCACGAATTCCGAGCCGCTGATGATGAAGAATGGCACACCGGCCTCGCCGGCCACCGCCTTCGAGAGCAGGGTTTTACCGGTGCCCGGAGGGCCCACCAGCAAAACTCCCTTTGGGATGCGGGCGCCGATCGCCGCGTAGCGCTCCGGCGTTTTCAGAAAGTCAACGATCTCGGTGAGCTCCGCCTTGGCCTCATCCACACCCGCCACATCAGCGAAGGTGACGCGCGATTCCTCATCCGGCACATACACGCGTGCCTTGCTCTTGGTGAAGCTCAGCGCCCCCTGGGCCCCGCCGCCCATGCCGCTGCGGCGTGCGAAGAACTGCAGCACCAGGATGAAGATCAGCGGCGGCACCACCCAGCTGAGGATGGTGCTGAAAATATTGGGCTTGCTCGGCGGCGCCGCCGCGAATTCCACGCTGTGCTGCTCCAGCCGCTGCGGCAGATCCATGTCGAAGATCGGCGTAGTGGCCAGCACCGTGGGGGCCCCCTCCTCAGGCGCCTTGATCAGCTCGTAGCGGATCTGATCCGAGGTGATGTAGGCACGCCGCACATTGTCGCCATTCACCTGGTCGATGAACAGGGAATAGGGCACCCGCGGCACCTGCGTCGCCGGGTTGGGCAACAGATTCGTGACCAGCAGCAGCACGCCGAAGCCGATCAGCAGCAGGTTGATCAGGCCGAAGCGCCGGCTCGGGCGGTTGTCGTCCTGGCGGATGGCCATGCGGCGGAGATGGAGAGTTGGGTCAGGCTAGGCCGGCCACTCAGCCGCCGGCCCCGGCGCGGGTCGAAAGAACCGAACGCCCCCATTCCCCGCATCGCCTGGTCATGTGCGGCCGCTACTCCCTCACCACCACCATCGACCGGCTGCTGCCCCACCTGCGCGGTCCCCTCCCCGATGGCCTGCTGGAGCACTACGCCCCCCGGCTCCAGGTGCGGCCCAGCGAACCGGTGCTGCTGCAGCGCCAGGAGCACGGCCGCCTGGCGGTGGGCCTGGCCCTCTGGGGGCTGGTGCCGTCCTGGAGCCGCGATCCCCTCGGCCTGCGCCGCCCCATCAACGCCCGCAGTGAAACCGTGGCGGAGAAGCCCTTCTTCCGCGGCCCCTGGCGCCACCACCGCGCCCTCCTCCCCGCCGATGGCTTCTACGAATGGCAGAAGCGCAGCGATGGCAGCCGCCAGCCCTGGCTGTTCCGCCCCCGCAGCCGCGAGCCCTTCTGGCTCGGCGGCCTCTGGGATCGCTGGGTCGGCGCCGACGGCGGTGAACTCGACACGGCCGTGATCCTCACCACCGCCCCCAACGACCTGCTGCACCGCGTGCACGACCGCATGCCGGTGGTGATCCCGATGGGGCTGGAGGAGGCCTGGCTCGAGCCCAGCGACGGCCCCGGCCTGCGTGCCCTCGAACCGCTCCTGGCCCCCTGGGATCCGGCCGGCTGGGAGGCGGTGCGCCTCGAGCCCGGCAGCCTCCGCCCCCTGGCGCCCTCCCCCGGGGCCACCCCCGCGGGGCCGGATCCGCTAGAGAGAGATCTGTTCTCGCCTCCCCCGTGAGCCTCGCGCAGCTCGACGCCTTTCTCTCCCTCTGCCGCAGCCAGCCCGAGCTCCAGGCCCGCCTGCACGCTGGCGTAGACCTCGAATCCTTCCTGGCGATGGCCCGGGAGGCCGGCTACCCGCTGCAGGAGAGCGACGTGATCGCCGCCCAGCAACGGGAGGAGGAAACCCTCAGCGATGTCGAGCTGCAGCGGCGCGCCGGCGAAGAGGCCCGCCGCCTGCGCCACTTCATCCCCGGCTGAAGCGATGGAGATCGATCCCCCTCAGCCCACCTGGCTGGATGCCGACGGCCGCGAACGGGTGGCCGCCTACCCGCGCCCGCCGGCCCTGGTGCCCTGCCACCGACACGTGCGGGTGGCGGCCCTCGGCCTGCCGCTGGCGGAAACGCACCACGCGCTGCGGGTGCTGGAAACCTTCCATCCCCCCACCTTCTATCTGCCCCCCGAGGCGTTCGATCCGCGCCTGCTGCGGCCGGCCGGGGGGCGCAGCTTCTGCGAGTGGAAGGGGGTGGCCTGCTATTTCGATGTGGTGGCCCCCGACGGCCGCTCGCTCGAGCGGGTGATCTGGCAGTACCCCAGCCCCACGCCGGCCTACGCGGCACTGGCCGGCTGGTTCGCGCTCTACCCCGGGCGGATGGATGGCTGCTGGCTGGATGATGAGCGGGTGCGGCCCCAGCCCGGCGGCTTCTACGGCGGCTGGATCACAGACGATCTGGTGGGACCGTTCAAGGGGGATCCGGCGCATCCGGAGCTGATCTGAGTTGACTCCACCAGGCTCGACAATTCCAGGCACTGCCGCTACCACGGAACCACTCCCCCTCCCGATGGACCCGTCCCCCGCCACGCCCGCTGCCCCCGCCGTGTTGCCGGTGGTGTTCTTCGGCCTCGGGGCCGTGGGCTCCTCGATGCTGATCTGCCTGGCCGAGCTGGCCGAGCGGGACGAGGTGCCCCTGCGCTTCGTGGTGGTGGTGCAGGAGCCGGAGCTGGCCCGCGATGCGCTGTTCCACGCCGAATGGCTGTTCGATCGCATCGATTTCATCACTGCGCTCGACTTCGACGACCTCTTCCGCGGTGATCACCCCGGCCGCGCGCGCCTGGAGGGCGCCCGCCTGCTGGTGAATGCCGCCCACCCCCGCTTCAACCAGCCGATCCTCGAGCTCGGCCTGGCGATCGGCGCCCACGCGGTGGATCTGGCCTCCGACATGTATGACGACGAGACCGAGCGCACCCTCACCTTTTCCCAGTACTCCTTCGACGAGTCCTATCAACGCCGCGGCCTGGCCGCCCTGATCAACCTGGGCATCTCGCCAGGGGTCACCAACTTCCTGATCGGCCTGCGCCTGCACCAGCTGCACGCCGCCCGCCGCCGCGAGCTGGAGATCGAGAGCGTGGATCTCTACCTGCTGGAGGACATCGACGCCGACGAAATCGTCTTCTCCTGGTCGCCGCTGGTGGCCCTCGAAGAGCTGGCCCAGCGGCCCCGGCTGCTTCGCCATGGCCGTCTGGACGTGCTGGAACCCTTCAGCGCCGCCCGCGAGCACGTGTTCCCCGGCGAGGTGGCGCCCACCCGCCAGTACCCCCTCTACCAGGAGGAGCTGCTCTCCCTGCATCGCTCCTTTCCGAACATCCAATCGATCGCCGTCTACAGCGGCGGCTCCGAAGTGGAGCTGGTCAAGGCCCTCTACAAGCTCAACCTCCTCTCCAAGCGCACCCTGCCCCAGCAGAGCGAGCTCACGGTGGAGGCGATGGTGCGGGCCATCCTGCCTGGCATGAACAAACCGCGCCGCATCGAGGAGTATCTGCGCAACGGCACCATCCGCCGGGCCCACTTCGCGGCCGCCGCCGAGATTCGCTATAGCGAGCAGGTGCGCCGCGACCGACAGACCACGATCGAGACGGTGGGCATCCGCTACCAGCGCTACCGCGGCCTGCTCAACAGCCCCTACGCTGGCGCCACTTATATCTCCTATCCCACCGCCGTGGGGGCCGCGATCCTCACCTGGCATGCCCTGGCCTTTCTGATGGAAGACGGCGGCATCCTGCAGGGGGTGCTGGGGGGCGAAGACTTGGCCCGTCTGCTGCCGCGCGCACGGCTGGAGGCTATCCGGCGCGATCTGGTGGCCTGGGATCTCGACCTCTTCGAGAGCGTGCGTGACGCCTCTCCACCATGAAGCCTGCCATGTCTCAACCGGATCGCCTGGGCCGGGGCTTCGGCGGGGATTCAGGCGCCAGTTGGAAGCTATTCGACATTTCCCTTGTTTTCCGCCGATGCCCAGCTATTATAAAGTTCTGAATTTTTAGGGGCTTCCGACTGCGCAATGACGGCTGAGAAACGGGGGCAGAAAAAACCGAGCTGGATCGTGGTCACCGCCCTCGCCAGCGGAGCACTTGTATTTCTCGTCGTGCGGCTCACAAGTCCCTCCGCACCTCCCGCCCCCACCGAGGAGTACACCTTCCAGCCCGAGCCACGCCGACCGGCGATCAATCTGCAGGAATCCAGCGGCGGCCTCAGCGGCCGCAGCGGCGGGCCCCCGGCCCCCTCCGCCCAGACGCCCAGCTGCAACACCTTGCAAGACTTTGCTAATTTCGAATACGAAAAACGCCACCGGGAAGGCAAAGTTTCCGAGCTGATCGTTTTCCAGGGTTTCGAGCGGGAAGAGGTCAGCATTTCCGATAAAGGCACTCTCAACTGCTCCGGCGGCTCCTTCGTGCGCCGTGGCAAAAACGGGTCGCTCACCTGCAATAACGTCATCCTCAGCTACAACACTCTTTCCAACACCCTCACCTACAACATCCAGTACGTCTACCTCGCCCGCGGCCTGCAGCCCCAGTGCGACGACGACCGCTGAGCGGCTGCTAAGCGGGCCCAGGGTCAGGAATGGAACAGCAGCACCAGCCCCGATTTCACCTGATGGAACTCCCGCTCCTCGCGGCTTAGATCGAGCCCCACCTGCAACCCCTCCTCCAGGGCCATGTCGAACGGTGGCGCAGCCGGAGCCGCACCGTCACACCAGAGGGCCGCGATCCCCACGGGGGTGGCATGCCAACGGAAGCGGGGCGTGCTTCCGATCGACGGTTCCTGCAGGGCGTCTTCGAGGAGCTCGCGGATCGCCATTGTCCCGGGGTCGTTGCCTCATGGGTCTCGCCCTAGCTTCCGCCGGGGGCCGCGAGCGGGCAATCGGCTGAGAGCTTTCGTGATGGATGCGTTTAGCGTTCCGCGCCAGGCCATCCGCCGCCGATGCCCCACCTGCCCGGCCCCATCGCCCTTGTGCACGAGTGGTTCACGCCCCGCTCGGTGGGGGGCTCCGAGCTGGTGGTGCGCGAGCTCGACCGCCTGCTCACCGCCCGGGGCCGCCGGCCGGATCTGCACGCCCTGGTGGATGGCGAGAGCCGCCGGGCCGGCAGCTGGCTGGAGGGTCGGCCGATCCGCACCACCTTCCTGCAGAAGCTGCCCTGGGGGACAAGCCATGTGCAGCAGTATCTGCCGTTGCTGCCCCTGGCGATCGAGCAGCTCGACCTGGCGGCCTACCCGCTGGTGATCAGCAGCAGCCATCTGGTGGCCAAAGGGGTGCTCACCGGCCCCGACCAGCTGCACGTGAGCTACGTGCACACCCCCGTGCGTTACGCCTGGGACCAGATGCATCCCTACCTGGCCAGCTCCGGCCTGGCCCGCGGGCCCCTGGGGCCGCTGGTGCGGCTGCAGCTGCACCAGCTGCGCCAGTGGGATGTGCTCAGCAGCGCCCGCGTGGATGCCCTGGTGGCCAACTCCCGCTTCACGGCCCGGCGCATCCAGCGCTTCTGGCGCCGACGCTCCCATGTGGTGCACCCGCCCGTGGCGGTGGAGCGCTTCCGCTGGGACCAGCCCCGGGACGACGTGTATGTGAGCCTCTGCCGGCTCGTGCCCAACAAGCGGGTCGATGTGGTGGTGGAGGCGTTCCGGCGCACCGGCCTGCCGCTGGTGGTGATCGGCGACGGACCCGAGCGGCGGCGCCTGGAGGAAATGGCCGGGCCCTCTGTGCGCTTCCTCGGCCGCTGCTCCGACGCCGAGGCCACCGCCTGGCTGGAGCGCTGCCGCGCCTACGTCTACGCCGGCCTGGAGGATTTCGGCATCGCGCCCGTGGAGGCGATGGCCGCGGGGGCACCGGTGATCGCCTACGGAGCCGGCGGCCTGTGCGATTCGGTGCGCTGCCTCAGCCGCGGCGAGCCCCATCCCACCGGCCTGCTGCTGCGCGAGCAGAGCGCCGCCTGTTTCGCCGACGCCCTGGAGCGCTTCGAGGCCGGGCGGCAGTGGCGCGAGCTGGGGGCCGAAGGCCAGCGGCGCTGGGCCGAAACCTTTGCGCCGGAGCGCTTCGAGCAGCGCATGGGGGCACTGCTGGATCGCTTGTGGGACGCCCATAGCCGGCGCCTCCGCCGCAGCACCGCCCCCCTGCCCCTGGAGGCCACGGAGGCTGTGCCTCTGGCCTGAGTGACCCCCGCCGCTGGAGTCTTTACGATTCCCACCTTTAGATTCGCGAACCAGCAAGGATGTCGATGGTCTGGTCGTTCGGATCCGCTTCGCTCGCGCCGGGCTCCTTTGCGGGGTTGCCGTCGTCGCCCGCGCTTCCCAGCACTGCGCCGCTGCTGACGGCCGAACAGCTGATCGAGCTGCAGTCGCGTCGCTCACGGGTCGTCAAGCGCACCGGCGACATCGTGTTTTCCCTGGCGGTGCTGAGTCTGGGCTCGCCGATCTACATCCTGCTGGGCCTGCTGGTGAAGCTCACCTCGCGCGGGCCGGTGTTCTACGTGCAGCAGCGGGTCGGCCGCGATTACCGCAGCTTCGGCTGCATCAAGTTCCGCACCATGCGGCGCGACGCCGATCGGGTGCTCGGCAGGCTGCTGGCGGAATCCCCCGACCTGGCGGAGGAATTCCGCAACGATTTCAAGCTCAAGAACGATCCGCGCATCACCCGCCTGGGCAAATTCCTGCGCCGCTCCAGCCTCGATGAACTGCCCCAGTTCGTGAACGTGCTGCGGGGGCAGATGAGTGTGGTGGGGCCGCGGCCGATCGTGCGCAAGGAGCTGCCCCGCTATGGCGAGGCGATGGATGAGGTGCTGGCGGTGCGGCCCGGCCTCACCGGCCTGTGGCAGGTATCCGGTCGCAACAACCTCAGCTACGACGAGCGCGTCAACCTCGACGTGGACTACGCCCGCCACCGCAGCTTCCGCGCGGATCTGGGGATCATCCTGCGCACCATCGGCGTGATCCTCGATCCGCGCGACCGCGGCGCCTACTAACCCAGCCCCGCCACCGCCAGGCCGATCCCTCCGGCTGCCGCCAGGGTCACCAGGCCACTGGCCGCAAGCCAGAGGATCTCCAGGCGTCGGCTCAACGCCAAGAAACGCTCCACGTCTTCCCGCCGCGGCGGCCGCCCCTGGACCGCCAGGATCGGCTTGGCCCTCTCCACGCCGCCGTAGTGGTTCACGCCGCCCAGGCGCACCCCCACCGCATGGGCGTACGCCGCCTGCGACACCCCCGCGTTGGGGGAGGGGTCGGGGCGGCCGTCCCGCAGGGCGGCGGCGAACCAGGCGGGCAGCTGCCCCGGCCGCAGCGCCGCCAGCGGCAGGGTGAGCGCTACCAGCCGGCAGGGCAGCCAGGTGAGGGCGTCGTCGAGCCGGGCGCCGGCGCTGCCGAACCAGCGCAGCCGGCCCCGCCGGTAGCCCACCATCGAATCCAGGGTGCTGGCAGCCTTGAAGATCCAGGCCAAACAAAGCGGTCCCGGGGCCGCGGGCGCCAGCCCCGCCGTGGCGGCCCCCACCAACATCCAGAACAGCGGCGCAAACAGCCCATCCACCGCATTCTCCGAGGCCGTTTCCGCGGCGGCCCGCAGAATGCCGGACCGGTCCAGGCCCTCCACATCCCGGCCCACGATCCAGGCCAACCGCTCCCGCGCCGACGCCGGATCGTCGAGGCGCACGAGCACAGCCCGCACGGCCCGCTCCAGGCTGCCGCCGGCCAGGGCACTGGCCAGGCCGAGCAGCAGCAGCGGCATCCCAAGGAGGGGCCAGGAGCGCGCCAGCTGCTCCAGACCCCAGCCGGCCAACGCCGCCACCGCCACCACGGCGGCGGCCACCCCAACACCGGCGAACCGCAGGCGGCCAGGGCGATCGCCCGCCCAGCGCTCGCCGCCCCGCCGGCCCAGCTCGATCAGCAGGCCCAGGGCCTGCACCGGATGGGGCCAGGCCGCTGGATCGCCGATCCAGCGATCCAGCAGGCAGGCAAGGGCCACGAGCCCCCAGGCCAGTGGGCCCGCCACCAGAGCCCCCCCAGCGCCGTGTGCTGGAGCCTCAGGCCGACCGCAGCCAGCTGAACATCGAGCGCAGCCCCTTGCCCACCTGCTCGATCGGGTGCTCGGCGTCCCGCTGGCGGATGCGCGTCATCTCCGGCTTGCCGGCCTCGCACTCGGCCACGAAGTTGCGGGCGAAGGTGCCGTCCTGGATGTCGGCCAGGATGCGCTGCATCTCCGCCTTGGTTTCGGCGGTGATCAGGCGCGGGCCGCTCACATAGTCGCCGTATTCGGCGGTGTTGGAGATCGAATCCCGCATGGCCGTGAGGCCACCTTTGACCATCAGGTCGACGATCAACTTGACCTCGTGCAGGCATTCGAAGTAGGCCAGCTCGGGCTGATAGCCGGCTTCCACCAGGGTCTCGAAACCCGCCTTCACCAGCTCCGAGAGGCCACCGCAGAGCACGGCCTGTTCCCCGAAGAGGTCGGTTTCGGTTTCTTCCTTGAAGTTGGTCTCGAGGATGCCGGCGCGGGTGCCGCCGATGCCCTTGGCGTAGGCCATGGCCAGCTCACGGGCGTGGCCGCTGGCGTCCTGCTCGATGGCAAACAGGGCAGGCACGCCCATGCCGTTCTGGTACTCCCAGCGGACGGTGTGGCCGGGGCCCTTCGGGGCGATCATCACCACATCCACATCGGCGGGGGGAACGATCAGGCCGAAGCGGATGTTGAAGCCGTGGGCGAAGCTCAGCACCTTGCCGGCGCTCAGGTGCGGCGCGATCTCGGCGTCGTAGACGGCCTTCTGGAACTCATCGGGCAGGAGCACCATGATCCAGTCGGCCTTGGCGCAGGCGTCGCCGACGCTCAGCACCTCCAGGCCGTCGGCGCGGGCCTTGTCGGCGGAGCGGCTGCCTTCGTACAGGCCCACCACCACGTTCACGCCGCTGTCCTTGAGGTTGAGGGCGTGGGCGTGGCCCTGGGAGCCATAGCCGATGATCGCCACCGTCTTGCCGTTCAGCAGGCTGATGTCGGCGTCGGTGTCGTAATAGAGCTTGGCCATCGGGGCTGCGTCGGATCTGTGCTTAGCAAGGGTCGAGCTTACGCAAGCGCCTGGCCGCAGCCGAAACGGTGGCCCTGCCCCTGCGGCGGATCTCTTCGCGGCCCCATGCAGGCCGAACTCGATGCCGATCTTCAGGCCACCATGGCCTCGACATGGCCGCGCGCCTGCTGGCTGCCACCGGCAAGGGCTGACGAAAAGCGATCGGTGTAGTGATGCACCGCCCGCCAGTGGCCGTTTTCCTTGCGAAAGATCGTCGTGCGCGGATGTCGCTTCGGAGGGCTTCGCCGGCCTGGGTCATGCCGCTGGTGCGCTCCATGCAGACCAGATAGCCCATCTCGGTGCTC